>JAJFIT010000249.1 GCA_021774775.1 Alphaproteobacteria bacterium
TGCCTTGTCGTCATTCATTTTCTATTCCGTCACCGTTGCAGGTACTGAGGTTCCACTCATCGTTTGCTGGCTGATCTTCGGGGCGCTGTTTTTCACTTTCTATTTTAAATTCATCAATCTGCGCGGGTTTAAACACGCAATTAACATTGTCAGTGGCCGCTTCGCCGACCCAGACGATCCGGGCGAAGTATCGCACTTTCAAGCTCTGACAACCGCCGTTTCCGGCACAGTCGGCATCGGTAACATTGCCGGTGTCGCCATCGTCGTCTCACTCGGTGGCCCCGGTGCTATTTTTTGGCTGATTGTCGCAGGCTTTCTTGGCATGGCAACCAAGTTTATCGAATGTACGCTCGGAGTAAAATACCGCCAACACAACCCCGACGGCTCGGTTTCCGGAGGGCCGATGTATTATCTCCAGCGCGGGTTTGAAGCGCGTGGTCTGCCAAAAATTGGCAAGGGCCTCGGTGTATTTTTTGCGGCCAGTATTGTTGTTGGCTGCCTTGGCATTGGCAACATGTTCCAATCAAACCAGGCCTTTGCTCAAATTGTTGAAGTTACCGGAGGCACGGCCAGCGTCTTCGCCGACAAAGGCTGGCTCGTTGGCATCGTTCAGGCGATTTTTGTCGCTGCGATTATCATCGGTGGCATCAAGTCAATCGGCCGAGTAACCAGCAAACTGGTACCTTTCATGGTGTTGCTTTATGTAACGGGCGCGCTGATCATTATTGCCATAAACTATCAGGCCATACCCGGCGCTTTCTATGCCATCTTCACTCAGGCCTTTTCGTCTGAGGGTGTTACTGGCGGCATCATTGGGATCATGATTTTGGGTTTCCAGCGCGCTGCCTTTTCAAACGAAGCTGGCCTTGGTTCTGCCGCCATCGCCCACTCGGCGGTCCAAACCAATGAGCCACTGACCGAAGGATATGTCGCGCTGCTGGAGCCTTTCATTGATACGGTCGTTATTTGCACCATCACTGGCTTAGTCCTCATCACTAGTTTCCCGCCGGAAGCATTAACCGGCAACGGCATGAGCGGCATTGAAATGACTTCTGCCGCCTTTGAAAGCCGCATTTCGTGGTCACCTATACCGCTATCTATCGCAGCAACGCTGTTTGCCTTTTCAACCATGATCGCATGGGCCTATTACGGCATTAAAGGCTGGACCTACCTGTTCGGAGAAGGCCACCGCAAAGAACATCTTTTCAGTCTTATTTTCTGTATTTTCATCGTTATTGGTTCCTCGGTACAATTGAGCGCTATCCTCGACCTTGCAGATGCGCTGGTGTTTGTTATGGCTCTGCCCAACCTTGTTGGCTTGTTCATTATGGCGCCGGAAGTAAAGAAAGACCTGCAGGCTTACTGGGCGAAACGCGACGGCCTGGTGCCCTAACACCGGCTAATCAGGAATTCAAAGATAGGTTTTCAGCGGCACATCTGCGTCCGCGCATTGTGCCTTCGTTACGTACGTGCCCGCCGCCAACAATCGCTTGGCGGCCATATGATCTGCAATGGCGTTGACCGAATCCAGCGCGATCATTTGCTCACCCTTGAAGTAGCAAATCGAGAATTTCCCTGTCGCCATATCTCCGCGAACAACTAAATCGTCGAACCCTCGCGACAGACCCGCCATTTGAAGCTTAAGGTCATACTGATCTGACCAGAACCAAGGCAGCGCATCGTAAGCTGTTGGCTCATCGAGAATTGATTTAGCCGCCACCGCCGCCTGATCAACTGCATTTTGAACGCTTTCGAGCCGGGTCGGTGCGCCGAAACGCATATGCATACCGGTGGCACAGTCGCCGACTGCATATATGTCAGGGTCATCGGTTTGGGCAAACTCATTGACTACAATGCCGCGCTCAACCGCAAGTCCCGCGTCAGCAGCAAGATCGGTGTTGGCAATAACACCGATGCCAACGATGACCAGATCAGCATCAAATGCACGCCCGTCGCCTAGCGACACTGCATAACCGTTGTCGGATTTCGCTACCCTATCCACACCCACACCTTCAATAATCTTCGTGCCGTGACTTTCATGAACCTGTTTGAAATACCCGGCCAATGTAGGAGCTACAAGGCCCGGCATAATCTGGTCCATAGCTTCAACAACGGTCACGGCATGGCCGAGCCTGGTCAGCGTCGCCGCTGTCTCAAGCCCAATGAAGCCGCCGCCAACCAGAACTATTTTCATTGCAGGTTCTAGTTTTTCCTGAAGCGCCGCCACGTCGTCGATTCCGCGAATATAATGCAGGCCCAGACCCTCGGTGCCGGGTAAGCGGCGCACCCGTGCACCGGTTGCAAATACCAATTTGGTGTAAGGGAACGAACGGCCATCGGCGATGGATACCACATGCACTTGCCGATCAATCGAGACTACTTTTGTCAAAAGGTGCAGGTGTATGTTTTTGGTTTCGTAATAACTGGCCGGGCGCAGGAATAGGCGCTTTTCCTCCAATTTTCCCTCGAGGAATTTTTTGGACAGCGGTGGCCGCTGGTAGGGCAAATGTGGCTCGGCGCAAAACATGTCAATCGGCCCATCGAAGCCGCCCTTGCGCAGGCTGTCGGCCACTTGCATCCCGGCATTTCCACCACCGACTATGACAATATTATTTTCCACAATCACGCCTCTTTGTTTTCAGTAGTCGTCCAATCACGCGCGCTAAAGCGATAGAATTAATTTTCGCCAAAAGCCACACAAAAGGCATTTCTTGTATCGAAAGCGGCTCAGGCTATGATTGCTATGGGAAACAAAGGGGAGATAACGATGGTTCATGGTTCGGTAAAAATAACGATTATACTTTGCACAACTTTACTAATGGCAAACAACGCGTGGGCGCAGTGGACAAACCGTTATCCCAAAGTGAACGGCTTTGGCCACCATGTTTATCTGGAAGGGCACGAGTTTCCCAGCCTGACATCCGGCCCCATTGACCCCGCCGCATCCCCCGACAGCACAAAAATCGCCTACGCGGACCGGGGCTTTATCTGGCTGCTGAATACGGAGAGCGGTGTAGCAACCCGCCTCACCAAGTCTGCGGCAGTAGACAGTCGGCCAAGATGGTCCCGCGACGGCACACGCCTTGCCTTCATCCGCGACAATGGCACAGACACCAGCATTGTCGTGCACACTCTGGACGATGGCGGCGAGGCCGTGATCAACACGCCGACCATTGAACTGGACCCGGAGTTTTCTGCGGACGGTGCGTATCTTTATTTCACATCCGGCATTGGCGGCACGCTGAATATCTGGCGGCAGCATCTTTTGACAGGCAACCGCGAGCAAATCACCGACCTGGACGGTGTTGAGCGCAACACTCGCATGTTGAAAGACGGCAGCGGCATGGTCTATGTGCATCTGGCAGGGTTTTCGGAAAAAAACCTGCGCTATCGGTCGTTTACCAGGGGAACTGATGTTCCTATTTACACCACCGGTATTTCAGCGCACTTGATGGCAGACACTCACCCAACGGAACAAACCATCGTGGTCGCATTGCCGCAAGTCGATGACTACAGGCTTTCTAGCATGGATGTGCACCAGCCGGATTTCGTCAGCGAGCTGACGCCGGACAGCCACTACACGCTAACCCCGACCTGGAGCGCTGATGGAGGCAGTATCTATTTCTCGCAGCCCGACGAAAACCAACAGTTTCAGTTGATGCGAACCTCGGCGTATGGCGGCGGTGTTGAAGCGGTCGAGATAAAACGTCGTGATTGGGGCGTTGAACGCCGCACCGTCACAATCAAAACGATGAAGCACGGTGCACCGACCGCTGCACGCCTCTCGGTCACAAGTGCAGATGGCCACCCGGTTGTGTCCTCAGATGGCCCGATTTATTTCGACAGCGAGAGCGGCGTGTATTATTTTTACTCTGACGGCAGCATTGATATTGATGTGCCGCCAGGAGCGATCACCGTCACCGCCGTAAACGGCTTGATGACAAAGGCGAATAGGCAAACGATAGACTTGGGGGCTGAAAACGCGGCAGTGATTGAGCTTTCAATCGGGGAAATTTGGAACGCCGCTGCCAGTGGGTATGCGTCGGCCGACTATCATTTCCACATTAATTATGACGGCCCTTATCAAATGGTGCCAAACGATGTGAAACCGCTTCTGGACGGTGAAAATCTAACTGTCGGGGCGCCGTTGCTAGCAAATCTGCACACCCGTTTGATGGACCGCGCGTTTGCGGGCCAGCAGGTCGTTTCTGACAAGGACAATATTCTGCGCATGGGACAGGAAGTGCGCTCGCATTTTCACGGCCACTTGGGCCTTGTCGGCGTTAAGGACGAATACCGGCCCTGGCATTGGGGGCCACGCACAGTTTATCCGCGCCTTGCAGGTGTTGATCGTTCCAACGGTGAAGTATTGGCCGCGACCGCGGGGGCCTCAGGTCTCGTGACTTACATGCATCCGGTTGCGAAAAACCTTGACCCGTTTGATGACGGTAATCTGGGTAGTATTCCGCTTGAATTCGTTTCCGATGCCGTCCTGAGCAAAACCCTTGGACTTGAGATTGTCTGCGCTTGGACCGACGAGCTGGGCACATCAGAGCTATGGTACCGGTTGCTAAACATCGGCAAGCCCGTTGTCGCGATGGCCGGAACCGACAGCTTTGCCGCGTTCCACCGCACGCCCGCAGCTGGTTCAGCGCGAGTGTACGCCGACATGGACGGTGCGAAACCAACCTGGGACAATGTGCTGGAAAAAACCAAGCGCGGGGAAAGTTTCGTCACCAACGCACCGGCACTGCTGTTCACTGTAGCCGATAATATTAAACCCGGCGGCGTTGTGCGCTCCGGGTCGCGCAACTGGTCCATTAACCTCACATCAGCACTGGCAGTGGAAAAAGTTGAGGTCGTTGTCAACGGCGACGTGGTCTGGCGAAGTGACGGCATCAAAGACGGCGAGACCAAAACCTACAGCGGCACCGTTAATTTGCCTGAAGGCGGCTGGGTCGCCGCCCGAGCACACGGCGGCAGAATGGCGTGGCCGGGCATGGACAGTTACCCATTTGCCCACTCATCGCCCATCTGGATTGACCGCATTGGCAGTACCGACCCGGCGGCCGAGGCGGCGGCGAAAGCAGACTTGCTGAATGCGCTTGATAGCGCTCGTGCCAGAGCAAAAAGCGCCTACGGCAACGCAAAAACAACAAGGTTCAACAACAGAATTGAACAGGCAATTCAAACATTGTCAGCGGGAAATTAGGACCGAAAACCCCCGAATTATAGTGGCGTGATCGCCGTTTAAGTTATTTTTCATTTGATTTTTCAAATAAAAAATCTACGCTCAGTACCGGATCGAAGGCAAAAGGTTGCTTGATCGGGCATAGAATACTGGGACGGACATAGACAATGGCGGAAAGATCATTTGCCAAAGAAGTGCAAAGCCTGAAACTCGGCGACGGGGCTGAGTTCAAGGGTGAGGGCATTCTTGCCGTCACCAAGGCGCTGCTCCAATCTGGCGTTTCATATGTGGGCGGCTATCAAGGTGCGCCCATATCACATCTGATGGACGTTCTTGCCGACGCCGAAGAAATCCTGACCGAGCTGGATATCCATTTCGAGGCCAGCGCATCGGAAGCCGCTGCTGCCGCAATGCTGGCGGCATCGGTTAACTATCCCCTGCGAGGAGCGGTCACCTGGAAATCAACCGTTGGGACAAATGTGGCTTCGGATGCGCTTGCCAGCGTTTCATCAAGTGGCGTTATGGGCGGCGCGCTGGTTATTGTCGGCGAGGATTACGGCGAAGGCTCGTCGATCATGCAGGAACGCACCCATGCATTTGCCATGAAATCACAGATGTGGCTTCTGGACCCCCGGCCTAACCTGACATCTATCACCGAAATGGTCGAAAAAGGATTTGAGCTTTCCGAAGCATCAAGCACGCCGGTGATGCTGGAACTGCGCATCCGGGCATGCCACGTGCACGGCTCGTTTAAAGCCAAAGACAATGTGCGGCCAGGCTTCAAGCTGCGCGATGCCATGGAAAACCCGGTCAGAGACTATGACCGGGTGGTGCTGCCACCCTCTAATTTCGTCCATGAAAAAGAAAAAGTTGAACAGCGCTGGCCTGCCGCGATCGACTTTATCCGCGAGAATAAATTAAACGAATTTTTCGGTGGCCATACAGCAAGCCACGGCATCATTGTTCAGGGCGGGCTCTATAACACCCTGATGCGGGCGTTGGCTATTCTGGGCCTGGCGGACCATTACGGTGAAACCGATATTCCGATCTACTGCCTGAATGTAACTTACCCGCTGCTAAACGGCGAAGTTGCCGGTTTCTGCGTCGATAAAAAAGCAGTGTTGGTTGTCGAGGAAGGCCAGCCGGAATATCTGGAACAGGCCATATGCACCATCCTGCGCCGCGAAGACATTTCAACCAAGGTCCACGGCAAGGACATGCTGCCGCTGGCGGGCGAATATACCGGTCAGGTTGTCTGTGACGGCGTAGGCAAATTCCTCCAGACTCATGCGCCCGAGCTAGTTGAAACTGCTACCGTCATCGGTTCCTCGCTACCTGAAGACAGCCAAAAAACACTTTTTGAAACGGTACCGAACCGCCCGTCTGGGTTTTGCACCGGCTGCCCGGAACGGCCAGTGTTTACCGCCATGAAACTGGTCCAACGTCAACTGGGCAACATTCATGTCAGCTGCGATATCGGCTGCCATCTGTTTTCAATATTACCGCCGTTCAATATCGGCAACACCACCATGGGCTACGGCCTGGGGTGGTCCGGGGCCTCGGCCTTCAATACCGAGACAAGCCAGCGAACCATCTCGATAATGGGCGATGGCGGTTTTTGGCACAACGGCCTTACCAGCGGTGTTGGCAACGCCGTGTTCAACAAAAACGACAATATTCTTGTCATCGTCGACAATGGCTATAGTGCAGCCACAGGCGGCCAGGATATTCTGTCCTCGCGTGCCGAAAATAGCAGCAAAAGCACCAAAAACCCGATCAGTAAAGCCATCGCCGGGCTGGGTATCAGGTGGCAACGCACTGTCATCACATACGACATCGGCGCTATGATGCGCACGCTGACGGAGGCAATGACCACGCCGGAAAAAGGACCGAAGGTTATCATCGCGGAAAGCGAATGTATGCTGAACCGCGAACGCAGGGAGAAGCCGATCCGCAACCAGCGTATCACCGAAGGCAAGCGCATTGTACGCGCGCGTTTCGGGGTTGATAGTGACACCTGTACCGGTGACCATGCCTGTATTCGCCTATCGGGCTGCCCGTCATTAACCATCAAAGACAACCCTGACCCACTACGCGAAGACCCAGTGGCATACGTTAATAACGACTGTGTTGGCTGCGGCGTGTGCGGCGAGGTATCCCATGCAGCGGTATTATGTCCGTCCTTTTACCGAGCGGATCTGGTTTACAACCCGACAGTTTGGGACAGGTTCACCAACCGATTTCGCGGGTTGGTGATTGGCTTCCTGCAGCGCCGGGCAGACAAGCGCCGCGCCAAATTCTCGTTTGGGGACCTGTGAACATGGCAACCCTGTCGAGAGATAAACCGATCAATATTGCGATTATTGCCATGGGCGGCCAAGGCGGCGGCGTATTGTCCAAATGGATACTTAATCTGGCGGACAGCCAAGGCTATATCGCGCAATATACTTCAGTTCCCGGCGTGGCGCAGCGAACCGGTGCCACCATCTATTACATCGAATTATTCCCGGCGCATCTGGCCGAGCAGGCAGGCAAGAAGCCCATTCTCGCGCTGACCCCGGTGCCCGGTGACGTGGATATTGTTATTGCTTCTGAAATGATCGAAGCTGGCCGCGCGCTGATGCGCGGCTTTGTGGACGGCAATACCAGCTTCATCGCATCCAACCATCGGGATTATGCCATTTTCGAAAAACAGGAAATGGGCGACGGACGCAGGCCGGTAGACGAGATCAACAGCCTGGCCCAAGAAACCGCCCGCGAATTTATCTGTTTCAATATGGACGCAGCGGCGCGCTCGGTTGGTTCGGTTATCAGTTCGGTGCTGTTCGGCGCACTGGCTGGTTCTGGTGCCCTGCCCTTTAAACGCGCTGATTTTGAAGCAACAATTGCCGCTAGCAAAAAGGCGGTTCAGGCCAACCTTAAAGGCTTTGAACTGGGTTTCGAAACGGCGACGGAAGAACAGGTAACCAACAACTCGCCTGTGGAAAAACCCGAGCCCGCGCAGACCTATGCAACGACTGTTGCAAAGCTGATGGTCCGTATGGAATGTGAATTTCCGCCTCATGCGCACTTCTATATACGCGAGGGCTTGAAAAAGCTGGTCGACTTCGAAAATACCGATTATGCGACCCTGTATCTGGACCGATTGGCGCAGATCTACAAAACCGATAAACAAACAGGTGGCAGCGGCAAAAAATGGCGGTTAACAACCGAGAGCGCACGCTATCTTGCACTGGCCATGGCATACGATGATGTGATGCGTGTCGCTGATCTCAAAACCAGGTCAGATCGCTTCGACAGGTTTCGCAATGAGGTGAAGGCAGAGCCGGACCAGATTGTTCATGTATCGGAATTCATGCATCCGCGGCTCGAGGAAATCGCCGAAATTTTACCGATCCGATTGGGGCAATTCATGCTGTCGAGCAAAGCAGTGAGAAAAATAAGCGGTCTTTTCTTCAACAAAGGCCGCCGGATTTCAACCACCAAGCTTGGCGGGTTCGTCCTGCTATATGCGATGGGTCGCATGTCCTGGCTGCGCGGGTATAGCCTGCGACTTTTGCGCGAAAACCAGCGAATTGAAAGCTGGCTTGTCGCCATCGAAGATGCTGCACAACGAGATTATGCTTTGGCGATTGAGATCGCTGGCCTGCAACGGTTGATCAAAGGCTACGGCGACACCCACGCGCGCGGACTGCACCGCTATTCGGTAATCATGAACGTCTATGACAAGATCAAAGATGGTGCAGATGCTGCGGAGGCCATTGCCCGCCTGAAAGCTGCGGCCCTGAAAGACGAAGAAGGAGTAGCTTTCGCCGAAGCGCTCTACACGATCGTCGGCGACGGGACCCAACCCAGCACCAACCTCCATGTTTAGCCGTTAATCCCCGCCCAATAAGTCACCCCGAAAAGAAACGAGGACAATGACCATTTTAGCCAACCAAACCGAGCCAACGCCCAAAGGTACAGATTTTAGTCTGGATGACTATCCGCTCTACAATTTGAACCGGACCTCGGCCACCTACGGCAACGAAATGTCCACCGCCTTACAAACCATTGGGATGGACCAAACCCAATGGCGCATACTGGGTATTCTGGGCGACAAGAATAACAGCACCGTCTCGGAAATAGCCCGGCGAGGCGTGATTAAAATTTCCACCGTAACCCGGATGTTGGAACGCATGGAGCGTGACAACCTGCTGTCGCGCACGCCGTGGGAAAAAGACAAGCGCATCGTGCGCGTATCACTGACCGCCGAAGGCCGCTGCGCACTGGAAGCGGCCCTTGTCATATGGGCAAATATCCACGCCGCAGCTACACAAGGCATAAGTGAACGTGACATGGCTGTCTTCACCAATACACTGAAGAGAATCCGCGAAAACCTGGACCGTAACCCCTATAGTCAAAAATCGGGGCAATAGAGCAATGTGGAAGCCGAAAGCGCACATCAGGTTTGAAACATCAACAAAGACATGACCGAGCAATGCCGAGACAAAAACAGCGCCGCGCTGGCACCCGTATACGTAGGAAAGCTGACGCGGCAATCCCTTGTGCTTAACCTCATCGAGGCCTTTCGTTGCTTTTTAATTTATCTATAAATAAAACTCTAGACAGAAATCCCCTCTCCACACCATATATAAATAAAGGGCTTATTCTATCGAAAACGTAAAAATAATAGTCTTGACTAAATTTAGTTTATATATAAATTAAATTTAACTTCACTAAACTAGGGCGCAACCAATGGCTGTTGAAAATCGGGGAAATACTGCTGTTAAAAGCTGGTTGGCTTTGCTGACAGCCGCCAATGCGATCAAAAAAGATATTGATACCCGGCTGCGGGCGCAATTTGATATGTCAATCTCTCGCTTTGATGTCCTGTCGGCGCTCGACCGCAGCAAGCGCAACGGCCTGCGAGCCGGACAACTGTCTCGGCAACTTTTTGTCAGCGACGGAAATACCACGCAGGTGATGTCCAAACTTGTCAAGGAAGGGTTGGTTTTGCGTCGACCCGACAGCCAGGATGCGCGTGCTATCAACTATTCACTTTCCGACGAAGGCAAGCATTTGTTCGACCGTATGGCAGTAGCACACGAAATCTGGATTCGGACAATTTTTGACGAGCTTCCCGATCAAAAACAATTGGAACTCAGCGATATTCTAACGCTGCTGAAACCTGAAATGGTCGATGGCCACAAATTGCCAAGGGATGAGAAAATACATGTCTGATTTCAGCTATCTGGATTGGCCTTTTTTTGAGGACGCTCACCGCGCCCTCGCTCGCGACCTGGACGCTTGGGCAATAACCACATTACCGGGCATACTGGATCAAGACGGCGATCATTCTGATGTCGCTGGCACCTGCCGCCACCTTGTTGCGTCCCTTGGCGCCGGAGGGTGGCTAAAATACGCAGTGCCCGGCGACTATGGCGGCATATATCCCAAATTGGATGTGCGCTCGCTTTGCATCATCCGCGAAACACTGGCGCGCCACTCGGGCCTGGCTGATTTCGCCTTTGCCATGCAGGGGCTTGGGTCTGGTGCAATCAGCAATTATGGCTCTCCCGAGTTGAAACAGGCCTATCTGCCTGCTGTTGCCAGCGGCGAGAAAATTGCAGCCTTTGCCCTATCAGAGCCTGATGCGGGCTCTGATGTTTCGGCCATATCCACGACCCTTAGACAGGACGGTGATATCTATATCGCGAGCGGTGAAAAAACCTGGATTTCCAACGGCGGCATTGCCGACTTCTACACTTTATTTGCGCGCAGCGCAGACAGTGAAGGCCAAATCTCAGCAATCGTTATTGATGCCAACACGCCGGGCCTCTCGGTCACTGAAACCATTGATGTTATCGCGCCTCATCCGCTAGCGCGACTTACGTTTGACAAATGTGCCATTCCAACGGCCAACATCATCGGCGAAGTCGGCAAGGGTATGCGAACAGCCCTGGGCACCCTCGATATTTTCAGGTCAACCGTCGGCGCGGCGGCACTGGGTTTTGCACGTCGCGCCCTGGACGAAGCAACTGACCGCGCCCTCTCCCGCAAGATGTTCGGCCAAACTTTGGCAGACATGCCAATTGCGCAGGCACAGTTTGCCGAGATGGCGATGGATGTGGACGCGTCAGCGCTGCTGGTTTACCGATCTGCCTGGACTAAGGATGTCAAAAAAACCCGGGTTACGCGCGAAGCTGCAATGGCCAAACTTTTTGCCACCGACCAAAGCCAGCAAGTTATCGACAAAGCGCTTCAAATGTTTGGAGCGCTGGGAGTTTGCAAAGGCATGAAAGTGGAAGAATTGTACCGCGAAATTCGCGCTCTTCGTATCTATGAAGGCGCATCGGACGTGCAGAAAATTGTGATCGCGCGCCAGCATCTCAACAATCACAGAAACGGAACAGCCAACAATGTTTGACACCCTGCAACCGGATGGTTGGCCGCGGCCCAAAGGCTACGCAAACGGCATTAAGGCGACAGGCACCATAGTGTTCACCGCGGGCGTCATTGGCTGGAACGATCAGGAAATTTTCGAGCACACTGACCTGGTTGGTCAGCTGAGGCAGATACTACTCAGCACCAAAGCAATTCTGGCCGAGGCAGATGCGGGTCCGGAGCATATCGTTCGTATGACCTGGTATATATGCGACCGCACTGAATACGCCAGCCAACTGGCGGAAATTGGTACTGTGTGGCGCGAGATTATGGGCCGGGTGTTTCCTTGTATGACTTGTGTTCAGGTGGCCGGCCTGATCGAAGCTGCCGCGCGCATTGAAATTGAAACAACAGCGATTGTTCCGGACTAAGAAGCCAAAACTTATCGACTCTGCCAACAGGGGTCCGGTAAATAACGGCATTTGAGAAGGCGAAAAGATGAAAATTTCAGTCATAGGTGGGGGGCCGGGCGGTCTGTATTTTGCGTTGCTGACCAAAAAACGACGCCCTGACATTGAGATTGAGTTGTTTGAACAAAATCGGGCCGATGACACTTTTGGTTTCGGCGTGGTTTTTTCCGATGAAACTCTTGATGAGTTTTTAAGCGCTGACGCAGAATCCTACGAAATGATCCGTGATCACTTTGCCTATTGGACCGATATGGTTATCGAACGCGGCGGCGAACGCTTTGTTATTGGCGGCAACGGTTTTGCTGGCTGCAATCGCATGACATTGCTGAGTCTACTGCAAAAACGATGCGCAGAAGTTGGCGTTAAGCTGAATTTCAATGCGCGGATCGACATGGACAATTTCGATACGCAGTTTCAGGGGGCGGACCTGATTGTGGATGCTGGCGGGATCAACAGCCCAGTACGCGCCAAATACGGTAAGGAATTTGGTGTTGAAATCACCGAAATGCGTAACAAGTTTACCTGGCTTGGCTCGTCCTGCCCGCTAGATGGCTTTACCTTCTTTTTTAAGCAAACCGAAAACGGCCATTTCTGCGCCCACACCTACCAGTATGAAGCAGGCCATTCCACATGGGTGATTGAAACAACCCCCGAATGCTGGCAAGCAAGCGGCTTTTCAGACATGAGCGAGGAAGAAAGCGCGCGTGCGCTGGAGGCTGTTTTCAAAGACGAATTAAAGGGCCACTCATTTGAAACCAATCGGTCTCTGTGGCGCAATTTCCCGACCATCAAATGCAACAAGTGGCACCACAAAAACATCGTTCTTCTGGGCGACTGCAAAGCCACCGCTCACTGGTCCATTGGTTCAGGCACCAAACTGGCGATGGAATGTGCGGCATCGCTTTCTGGCGCGGTTATCAGACACGGCGACACAGTTGAAAGGGTATTCTCCGACTATGAAGCGGAGCGGCGCACCCCGGTAGAAATCACTCAGCATAACGCCGAAGTATCGCTGCGCTGGTTCGAAAATATGCCGCTGCACTGGCAAAAGTCGGGCTATGCTTTTGCTTTTTCCTGCATGTCGAGGGCCAAATCAATTGACTGGGACAATCTTGCATTGCGTGATCCGGCTTTTCGGGAAAAATGCGAAACGGAATTTTACCAGCGCTATAACGCCACAAGCGCATTTAACGTCGGCGATGAGCGCCCCACACCCATGTTTACGCCGTTTCGGTTGCGCGGTATGACGCTGGCAAACCGGGTGGCGATGGCACCGATGGCTCAGTATTGTGCCGAGGACGGCCTGCCGAGCCAATGGCACTTTTCTCATTATACCTCACGGGCAGTTGGTGGCACCGGACTGATTTTCACTGAGATGACCTGCCCGACACCAGACGCGCGCATTACCGACGGCTGCACTGGCATCTGGAGCGAGGAACAACAGCTGGCATGGAAAGATATCGTCGATTTTATCCACGACAATTCTGCCGCAAAAATTGCACTGCAACTGGGCCATGCCGGGCGCAAGGGCTCAACCAAAACGCCAGACGACGCCATGGACCAACCAAAAAATAGCGACAATTGGCCGATTTACTCCGCTTCACCGATCCCTTATATCGACGGCACTTCGGACATACCCGTTGAGCTGGAGCGGGCTAAAATGACTAGAATAACAGCCGATTTTGTTGCTGCGGCCAAGCGGGGCGATGCTGCAGGTTTTGATATGCTCGAGATGCACGCAGCCCACGGCTACCTGCTAGCCAGCTTCCTGTCTCCCCTGACCAACCAGCGAACCGATGAGTACGGCGGCACTGTTGAGAACCGACTGCGCTATCCGCTGGAAGTTTTCACCGCCATGCGCGCAGTCTGGCCCGAAGAAAAACCCATGTCGGTTCGGCTGTCAGCAAGCGACTGGGCGAAAGGCGGCATGAGCCTGGAGAATATTGTGGTGATCGCCAAAGCCTTTAAGGCAGCGGGCGCAGACATCATTCATGTGTCGTCCGGCGAAACGGTAAAATGGCAAAAACCGGTTTGGGGCCGCATGTGGCAAACGCCCTTTGCCGAGCATATCAAGCATGCAGCAGACGTGCCCACCATCGCCGTTGGAGACATCACACTGCCAGCCCAGATTAATACCATCATTGCCGACGGGCGGGCCGACTTGTGTGCGCTGGGTCGCCCGCATCTGAATGATGCATTTTTTACCCGAAAAGCGGCAGGCCACTACGGCGTAAAAAACCAAGACTGGCCAACCCAGCTATACTCCGGCCATTACCAACTGTACCGGGAAGCTGAAAAAGACAACGAGAAAACTGTCGACCTATCGGAAAAAGCCCGGCCGAACCGGCGTCACTATCGCAGAGCATCCGAGTAACAATCCTCACAAAATACCTACAATCTACATTCTGTTTTGACCTACTATCAAAACGAAAATTTAGATGGTGTCTATGCTCAGGACCTATTAATTCAGGGGATTCCCGAATGAGATAAATTATGATTCATTCATTATATGGTGGATTTAATAAGTCCTGAGCCTAATATCTAATTCCGCCAAAATTCTCTTTACTGGTTAAAATTTGCATCGCCGGGACGGCAAGTAATAACGTTTCCAGTCTGTCCCTGTTACCACCAAGCGGCGTAAAACGCGATGAGGATCAACACAGTCGCCAACGACGCGACGTTGAAGCTTCTGGAAGTTGAAAAGTCGATCTCTTTAAGATCAACGATCTCTGCGTGCTCCTGCTTTTTACCCATCAGCGAAATGCCCACTGCCAGCGCAGTGCACAAAAGAAAAACAATGCCAACCCTGTCCATGAACGGCAGCTCCGGCCACCACATCCAGAAAGCCCCGGACAGAATGAAGGATCCCAATGCCGCGGCAAGCGCTCCCTTCGCGGTTGCCCCTTTCCAAAATAGGCCAAGCAGGAACAATACAACGATACCCGGCGTAAAGAAGCCGGTGAACTCCTGAATATATTGGAAGGCCTGATCGAATTTACCAAGGAGCGGTTGCGCTGTAGCCATGGCGATAATTATCGCAGACAGGGCAACGATGCGGCCGACCGAGACGAGCTTTTTGTCATCAGCTTCAGGCTTGAAATGGTGATACAGATCCATGGTGAAAATCGTCGAAATGCTATTCATCATCGAACCAAGCGATGACAAGATCGCTGCAATAAGCGCTGCAAACACGAGCCCCTTAATGCCCACTGGTACCAGTTTCATCATTTCAGGATAAGCCTGATCCGGTGCACTCAGGTCGGGTGCCAGTACCACGGCCGCGATGCCAGGCAGCACCACAAACAACGGCATGATCAGCTTCAGACCCACCGCCATCATGATGCCTTTTTGCGCTTCGCCGATTGACTTGGCCGCCAGCGCGCGCTGAATAATATATTGGTTACACCCCCAATAGGAAATATTCATAATCCACATGCCGCCAACCAACACAGACAGACCCGGCAGACTGGCGTAATGCGGGTTGTCCGGCGACAGGATCATATCAAATTTTTCCGGAACTTTTGCAGACAGCTCGGCAAAGCCCGCGAGCGCACCGTTGCCGCCGCTAACCTGATCAAGCGCTAACCATGTGACAATCAGGCCGCCCATAACCAGCAGCAGCACCTGGATAATATCGGTCATGGCAACGGCCTTCAGTCCACCGTAGAGCGAATAAGCAGTTGCAAAACCACCCAGCAGCAACAGACCGTAGACCAGATCAAGCCCGGTGATGGTGTTTATCGCCAGTGCGCCAAGCCATAAAATAGCGGTGAGGTTGACAAAAACATAAAGCCCGATCCAAAAGGTCGCCATTACCATGCGAACGCTGTGATCATAGCGCTGTTCCAAATATTGCGGCATGGTGTAGATGCCCTGACGCAGGAAAATAGGCAGGAAATATTTACCAACGATGATCAGGGTAATCGCTGCCATCCATTCATAACTGGCGATACCCAGACCCAGCGCAAAGCCCGATCCTGACATGCCAATTATTTGCTCGGCCGAAATATTGGCGGCAATCAGCGAGGCGCCAATGGCCCACCAGGGCAGCGCTTTGCCGGCAAGGAAATAGTCTTTGGTGTCCTTGGCATGACCGGCCTTTTCGCGGCTGACCCACTGGGCCAAACCAATTATGGCAACCGCATATACTGCGATTACTGCAAAATCTACTCCTGATAGTTCCACGAAATATTCCCCTTTAACTTCAATTTCTTATCACATGAACACTGGTCTCGGCGGCGATCACCCCATGTCCCTTCGATCAACAGTTTGCAAAACATCCAACACTGAAATTCGACATCAATCTGGAAGCAGCATCAACAGGCTGCCACTCGAAGGCTACTATTTGGATGATCCATCGATCCCTTTGCTCAATCTGAAAACGAAACTATTCGGCGACAGGGCAGTATTTTTTCAAATAGTCCCCATGTGACGGCATATGATACACAAGATACTTGATGGATTTTTCTATCTCAGACACTTCTTTGCTTAGACTGTCCTGGTCCAGCACGTCCGCTAGCGGATTATAACCATCCGGTGCAATGCCCTGACCCAACATAACAGCGGTCCAACTTGTCGAGGTGAACAGTTCATCTTCTTCCCGAAAAATCTGTCCGTTCCATTTAAAAAGATCGATCTTCTCCTGAAGCGTGTCAGGGATACTCATGGTCCGGCAGTGATTCCAAAATTCGCTGTCGTCGCGCTGCGTAGCATTGTAATGCAGGACCAAAAAATCCCTAATCCGATTGTATTCTTTTAGGGTAAGCCGATTATAGGTTTTCCGTTGAACGTCCGAGACGCCTTTCAGGGAGAAGGTAGCCAAAAGCTTGGCGACGCCGGTGCTGATCAGGTGGATAGAGGTCGACTCCAAAGGCTCCATAAAACCTGAGGCGAGGCCAATAGCGACAACATTCTTGTTCCAGAATTTTTTCCGGTGACCCGTTACAAAACGCAGTAACTTTGGGTCAGCAAGAGGGGGTCCATCCAGATTACTCATCAGAATATCCTGAGCTTCCTGATCTTCCATAAAACCTGAGCAGTAGACATGTCCGTTGCCAAGCCGGTGCTGCAGGGGAACACGCCACTGCCAGCCGGCAGAATGGGCAGTGGAACGAGTATACGGCAGCGGGTCCTCGAGCTGTTCACAAGGGACAGCCCAAGCACGGTCACAGGGCAGCCAGTGGGTCCAGTCTTCATACCCCGTTTTCAATGCCTGTTCGATCAAAAGACCACGAAAGCCGGTGCAGTCAATAAAAAAATCGCCTTCAATGGTCTGGCCGTCTTTAAGTAAAAGACTTTCCACATCGCCGGTTTCATTATTCAGGGAAACAGTGTCCACCATTCCCTCAATCCGCTCCACACCGCGTTTTTCAGAAAAGTGTCGCAGAAATTCTGCATATTTGATTGCATCCAAGTGATAGGCATAATTGATCGGCGGCAGGTCGTCCCGCCCGCTATCCTCTGAACGACCAAACTTGCGATACTGGGCTGCAATAGTTTCAGCATTGAACATAAATAGAGGACGAGGGTCACCGCTCTTGCGGTATTTCATCCAGATATGGTGAAAAGCAACGCCGTCAATCTGGTAACCATAATCGCCAAACGGGTGGAAATAGCTGTCATTCTGCTTGCCCCAGTTGACGAATTGGATACCTAGTTTGAACGTGCCGCCCACATAAGACAGCATCTCCGCTTCATCGATCCCCAACATTTCGTTGAACTGGACAAAGGGTGGGATGGTTGCTTCGCCAACACCAACGGTTGCAATTGCATCAGATTCAACAAGAACGACCCGCGCCTCCTGGGCTTGGGCAAACTTCGCGAATGCTGCTGCAGACATCCACCCTGCAGTGCCGCCACCAACGATTACAATTGTTTTGATTGCCATGCTTACGCTCCAATTAAACGAAACCTATACAGGCCGACGGTGCCTATCAAGTGTCCGCCAGCGCTCAAGCAAAAATTCCGGTCAAGGCACAACACCGGCTAAGAATGCGGCACTCCCTCTCGGGGGCGTCGCAAGCTCGAGGTGCACGCCCAGGTTACAGTCTGCTCGGCTCAGTACCAACAATATTTCGCTGTGATTTGGGTGAGCCCGGTCAAGATTAGACCAAGGCTCACCGTATTTCTCTAGAAGTTGAAGCGTGCCAGGAAGGTGAAGCGCCTATCGTTTCTAAAGGAGGTTCGAGGCAACCTCGTGCCATCAAAGTCGATAAGCTGGGTTGTTCTGGTAACTTCATCCAGAAGGTTTACTGCCTGAATTCCCACCTTGACGTTATCGGTAACGCTATAGAAAATCGAGCCGTCAAGCTGACCGGTAGATTCGCCGAAGATTGGCGAGAATGGGAAAATGTCATCCCGCGTGGTCAACAAGAAATCGGACCGCCAGTTGTATGCCAACCTTGCAGAAAACTTCGAGTCTTCATAAAACCCTGTCAGATTGTAGGTGTGTTTGGAAATGCCGGGGAAACCCAAAGTATCCGCAAACGCTGATCGCCTAACATCATTTTCCGGTGCGCCAAGATCGCCAGGGTCAACATAGGTGTAGGTTCCCTGCATGCCGAGGTTTTTCAAAGGTCCGGGCAGGAAGTCAAAGGTTTGTTGATACCCTATTTCAAGGCCTTTAATAGTGGCACTATCCTGATTGGTAGGACCATCAATGCGCACTTCTGCTGTTGTACCACCATCACTGGTGAATTGCCGCAAAGTCGAACTATCAGTTATCAGTCCACTGATATCTTTCAGGAAGAAAGAGGCAGTAAGTGAGCCAACTCTACTGAAATACCATTCAACAGAAAGATCATAATTCCATGCGGTAATTGGCCTCAAAAGTCTATTGCCAGTTCGCAAGGCAAAGAGCGTACCTGTCTCCAGCGTACCTGCCGATTCCAAGGTGCCGAGATTGCCCCCAATGACACCACCAGTTCTGAAATCTGCCAGATCAGGGCGCGAAATCCCTTTAGAAATGGCGCCCCGAATGAGCAAGTCTTCGGTTAAGCCCACTTTAATATTAAAGCTCGGCAGCCAGTGTTCAAACTCGATATCTGAACTGTCGTCAATCAGTTCACCGGTGAAGCCTGCTACAAATTCCGCCTGCCTTTGGGGTGACAGGTCACAGAAAGGCGGCAGCACCGCGTTAGGATCACCGCCCGGCGGCTGTTGACAACTCGTCGTGGCATCCGGCGCATTTTCCGCGAGCGGGAACTGAACTTCACCCGCTGTCTGGATTATGGTTTTCACATAACGCAAGCCAATGTTGCCCTCAATGGCGAGGCCGTCACCTGGCGCATTGTCGGTGCCAAAATCAACGCGAGCATAAAAGGCCTGTGTTTCCTCAGAAACATCGGAAATTTCACCCGGCAAATAGATGGTCCCATCAACTAGCCCAGAACGTGAACCCACTGGGCCCCATGTTTCTGCTATACGCGCACCAAAGGCATCAATGATGCCTTCCGCCTGACTTTGTACGATGCCTGCTGCGTAATCCGCGACCAGGTTGTCACCCCCCCAGAAGAAGCCCGTTCCGCCTGGAACCGGAATATCAGTGTTGCCGCGCTGGAAGTCCTCGAAAGGTGATCGCAAATTATTGACGCCCTGAGAAGCCGGATTACTGGCGTAAACCGGATTTTTGGGCGTGTCTGTCCATGTCCAGGCATTCGACAGGTTACCCCAGTTACCAAAATTATTGTCGCGGGTAACACGGTTGCGGTCTGACCAACGCGCACCAAACTTGACCTTCTTGAAGAAACCGCCTTCATTCAGGTCATAGTCAAAGTCCGCCCGGAAACTGGTCATGTCACCTTCGTTATCGATGAAGCTATCAATCAGAAACCAATTGTAGAAACGATCCGCATTGCTGAAATGACTTGCGCTGTCTGCACCGAGCGGAGCTCTGAATTCAATGTTAGGCGTTTGCCCATCACCCATATCCAGGAATATGTCGGAACGACCAATCATAGAGGAAATAATCCCGTCCTCCGTGCGCTTCGACTCAACTCGCTGTGCTTCAAAGTTAATATGAAGACGGTCAGTTGGAGACCATTGAATATCCAGCGAGTAATCCTCTGTGACTGAATTGTCGGCGCGCTGGAAGCGGCCAAATTCAGTAGGAACGCCGTCTTGAATATCGCAGGGCTGGTCTGGCCCGCTAAAGACAGGGAATTCGCCTGTTGGCGTGTCAAACGTGCCTGGAACACAGTTGTTGAAACCGTGCCACGCCGTCTGCGAAAGTACACCCGACTGGAAAACACCATTCTGGTCAAAGTTCCACGGATTGCCCGCAGGCTGTACCGGGAACAAGGCATCGTCATTAACAAGAGCCAGGATTGAATGCTCATCAACAAACAAGTCGGCTTCAGCCCTCAGGTATTCCGCGGTAACCAGGAGATTCTTGTCGCTATTCTCCCACTGCGCAACAGCTGAGAAAGCATTTCGGTCTCTTTCATAGCCGGTTGTCCGCACGCCCGCGCCTTTTGGCACCACGACAGAACCGGTAGGCGGGAAGTTTGTTGCGTCAAATCCGGTGTCATCACCCACACCGCCCGAGTTTACCGATCTGGCCCGGACACAAGGCCCGTCTAATGTAGCAGCCCGAAAACACGGGTCGGTTATTTGCGAAGCATCTGACTGCGTAATCAGCTCTGACGTAGAGAAGCCAAGCTGAAGGCCAAAACGCCCGGAAGAACTTTCCCAAGTGTTTGCCGCCAAAACGGAAAAGCCCGGAGACCACTCTTCAGCAAGGTCACCGTAGTTAGCCTCAATAGTCCCTGCGATGCGGAGACCATCTTCATCAAGGGGCTTACGGGTAACAAGATCAACTGTGCCTGAAATGGCCCCTTCAATCATATCCGCCGATGTCGCCTTGAAAACCTGTACAGCACCCAGAAGTTCGGGCGAGACATCGTTGAAGCTCAACAAACGACCGCCTGTTGCTGAAAACACATCTCGTCCATTCAGTTCAGACCGCACAAACGGCAGACCACGGATAACAATATCAGCCCCTTCGACTGAGAAACGATCCGGATCACTGGATTTTTTGAAACGGCCAATATTAACACCCGGGACACGCTGCAGCGCTTCTGCCACTGAACGGTCAGCAAGCGCGCCTATGTCTTCCGCTGTTATTGCATCAATAAAGGTGTCAGCATTTTCTTTCAAAGACTGCGCGCTGCTGAGGGATGCTTTAATACCTGTAACAACGATCTCTTCCAGGCTCTCTTCTTCATCCGCGCTGTCCGCGTCTTGCGCGGCTGCAGACGCAGTCGCTGCCATTATAACAGACATAGTGCAGGCCAGCGTCCTGTTACCGTATTTTTGAATTTTCACAGTCTCTCCCCTAGAGTTGGATTATTAGCTCAATGCACAACAACTTCCCCAGTAAAAAAGTTGCTGAAACATTAAATTTGTTAAAGCTAAAAATGTAAGCGCTTTCATTCAGCTAATATCTTTTCGCACAACAGGTCAACACTATTTTTACAAAAAGGTTATTTTCTTTCAATTTTGTGTCTTTTTTGCCAATAACGCAGTATACGGTGGAATAATTATGCTAACTTCGGTGCGTTATTGGCACCACCGGTGTTGACGGGGTGGCGTGAACTGAGTAAGATTTTTGTAAGCGCTTACAGTGATCGAATACGCGATCTATATCTAATCTTTGGTGGTTTGATTTTTTATGAATATAACGGTTCCCAAAACTTCTCGGCTACGCAGCAAAGACTTTGTCTTTGGCGTGGCAACGGCTGCGTTTCAGATTGAGGGCGCTGCAGACAGCCGACTGGAAAGTATCTGGGATCGGTTTTGCGCCACCCCTGGCATGATTCGCGATGGGTCCAACGGACTGGTCGCATGCGACCACTACAATCGCTGGCGGGAAGATGTTGACCTTATCGAACAGCTAGGTGTCGACGCTTACCGATTTTCTTTGTCCTGGCCACGTGTCATCGACCAAAATGGTCACTTGAATAAGGTCGGCATTACCTTTTACCTAAATCTTCTCGACCGGTTAAACGCAAAAGGTATCAAGCCTTTTGTTACATTTTATCACTGGGATCTGCCGCAGCACCTGCAGGACGCCGGTGGTTGGTTAAACCGTAATACAGCATTTAAATTCAGGGATTATGTTGATTTAGTATCAAAGGCGTTTGGCGACCGGGTGTTTTCATACGCAACATTGAACGAGCCTTATTGCTCCGCCTATCTCGGCTATGAAATTGGCATTCACGCACCAGGGATAACCGGTGCACAGCACGGGAAAAAAGCGGCTCACCATTTGCTCCTGGCACACGGTATGGCAATGGAAGTGCTGGCAAGAAACTGCCCAGATTCGTTGAATGGCATCGTGTTGAATTTCAGTCCTTGCTACAGCAAAACCACTAAACCCGAAGACATTGAAGCAGCGAGACTCGCGGATGTATTCCTAAATCAGTGGTACATTGCGCCGATCCTAAACGCGCAATATCCGGACTTGCTGGCATCATTACCTGATGATCACAAACCGGACATTCGCGACGGCGATATGAAACTCATTTCGCATGCGATAGATTTTCTTGGTGTGAATTATTACACCCGTGAGTTTTTTCAAGAGGGCTCACCGTCCGGTTTCCAGCAAGCAGAAAATCTGGAAGGACAAAAAACCGATATGGGGTGGGAAGTTTTCCCACAAGGCCTGACAGATCTATTGGTTTCATTGACAACAGATTACAATTTGCCACCAGTTTACATAACCGAAAACGGTGCCGCCATGCCGGATATCGTGGAAAACGGTATGGTTATGGATACTGAGCGGCTAGCCTACTATCAAAGCCATTTGCAAGCGCTCGATGCCGCTATCGAGCAGGGCGTTGCTATTGAGGGATATTTCGCCTGGAGTTTGCTCGATAATTTTGAATGGGCGGAGGGCTATGCAAAGCGGTTTGGCATTGTCCATGTAGATTATGAAACGCAAAAGCGGACGGTGAAAGCCAGCGGCAAGGCATTTGGTAAATTTCTAAAGCAAAGAGCGGCATAAAAGACAGTAAATCATCGGGGGGATACGATGTTAAGCGTGAGAGAGAAGATTGCCTACGGGCTTGGCGATACGGCAAGCAACATTGTTTTCCAAACCGTGATAACCTTTATAGCTTTTTTTTACACTGATATATACGGCCTTTCACCGGCGATTGTCGGTGTCCTATTGTTATCCGTTCGTATTTTTGATGCAGTAACCGATCCCCTAATGGGTGTATTGACAGATCGAACTCAGACAAAACACGGCAAGTTCCGGCCTTATATTCTCTGGCTTGCTTTACCCTTTGGCGTGATCACTGTAGCAACATTTACCACACCAGATTTTTCCGAAAATGGAAAAATTATCTATGCCTTTGTAACCTATGCTTTGCTGATGGCTGTCTACACCGCGATTAATATCCCCTACTCAGCGTTGGGCGGCGTGTTAACCGACAAACCCGAAGAACGAGTTTCTGTACAGAGCTACCGCTTTGTTTTCGGCATGCTTGGCGGTTTGATTGTTGGCAGCATGACCCTGCCCTTGGTGGCATATTTTGGTGATGGTAATAACGCCAAAGGCTACCAACTCACGATGGTTACGCTAAGTGTGTTTGCCGTCGTCATGTTTTTGCTTTGCTTTGCTGGCACCAGGGAACGTGTTGTTCCACCGCCGACTAAGGGTCGAAAACTGCGGGAGGATTTCAAGTCATTATGGCAAAATGACCAATGGCGCATCCTGAGTCTCGCGGTTTTTTTCCTCCTGACAGGGATGGTGGCACGGGCAACACTCGCCACATATTATGTGAAATATTATATGGGCCTGCCGGATTTCATTACGATCTTTGTAACGGTGGGTCTGGTCGGCAGCATCATCGGCACAGCCCTTTCGGCTCCCCTTGCAAGACATGTGTGTAAAGTTAAGGCTTATATCTGGCTGCAAATAATATCTGCCATTCTGTGTGCGATCAGCTTCTTCATCCCCGGCGACGAGGTATTTCTGACAACAGCCGTCTTCTTTGTCTGGAGCTTGATGTTGCAGATGGCGACGCCACTGTTGTGGGCGAAAATGGCTGATGTTGTTGATTATGGCCACTGGAAAACCGGCATTCGGATTACCGGATCGGTCTATTCCACGATCGTCTTCTTTCTTAAATTAGGCGTCGCCGTTGGTGGCAGCGTCGCATTGTGGTTGTTGGCCTATTATGGATTTGAGGCTGACGCAGCCCCAAGTGATACAACCCGCGAAGGCATAAAAGTTTTGTTCACGCTTTTCCCAATCGTCTTTTTCCTGATTGTTGCAGCAATAATGCAAAAGTACCGTCTGACTGACAGCCTTGTAAAAAGCATACATGACGAGTTACAAGAACAGATGGGAGAATCTGGCTCCAGTCCTCAAATTGGCTCTGGTCCTCAAAATATCCCCGGACCTCAAACGGAAAATACTTAGCGCCCAATGGCTACAATATACGAAGTATCAAAACTGGCGGGCGTCTCTCTTGCCACAATTTCTCGGGTCATCAACGGCACGGGAAAGGTTAGCGAAAAAACCAGCAAGAAAGTAAGAGATGCGATCCGGACGCTGGACTATCGCCCCAGTTCGGCGGCGAAATCATTGGCGTCCAATCGATCCGACAGTATCGGCGTTCTGGTTTCCGAGTTTCACGGGCCCTTTTACGGCGCCATGATGAGCGGGATCGAATCTGAGTTACGTGCCAAAGGCAAACACGGTATTTTCGCAGCGGGCCATAGCGACGAGGCCAGCGAGAAAGAGGGGATCGAATTCCTGATCAATCGAAGCTGTGATGCTTTAATCCTGCATGTAGAGGCCGTATCAGACGCCTATCTGATCGAGTTAAGCAAAGGCAGGGTGCCGTTTGTTCTTATCAATCGTTTCATTCCTGAACTCAGTGATATCTGTATCAGCCTAAACAATGATTTAGGTGGTTATTTGTCAGCGCGCGCGATGCTTGATAGCGGTCACACGCACATTGCCTATGTCTCCGGACCTTTTTGGAAAAATGACAGTAGCGAACGACTTCAAGGTTTCAGACGCGCGCTGGAAAAGGCTTCAGTACCATTTGATGCAGACCTTCTTTTTGAGGGAGATTATCACGAAGAAAGCGGGCGGGAAGCCTTGCTGAGTTTTTCCAAAACCCACAAGCGGTTCACAGCTGTTGCCTGTGCCAACGATGAAATGGCATCAGGGGTCTATAAAGCCGCCCGTGAACTGGGCCTGAGTTTGCCGGAAGACCTTTCGGTGATTGGGTTTGATCACTCAATTTTCGCCAGCTATCTGTACCCGCAATTGTCTTCAGTGAATTACCCCATTGGGCGTATGGGGAAAATGGCAGCGCGGCTTGTTCTACGTAATATTTACAAGGCAACTATCAAAGACATCAAACATGAATTTGAGCCCGAACTGGTGTCGCACGGTTCAATCGCACAGCCAAAGTAACTGTCAGGCAACAAAAGATGCGACCGCACAGCAGTGGCCTATTTCTGTTGCCAGACCTTAACCCAGTCAATTTCATACCGTGTTGGAAATGCGTTTTCGTCCACACCCTTTTGCCCGCCCCAGTCGCCGCCAACAGCCAAGTTTAGAATGACATGAAACGATTGGTCGAACGGCCATTCCGCAGTGCCGTCTGCTTTTTCTCGCAGAATTTCAAAATATTGTTTACCGTCAATAAACCAGCGCAAGCTTTCCCTGGTCCACTCAACAGCAAATTCGTGAAACTCTGTACTGATGGTGGGCACATAAATTTCGCCACCTTTTTGTGTGCCAAGCTTACCGTTGAAGGCTTCGGTGTGGATTGTGCCGTGCAAATAACCAGGGCGGTGGCCCACATGCTCCATGATGTCAATCTCACCGGACTTCGGCCACGGACCAAAGCTATTGGTATCCGGCAACATCCAAAACGCTGGCCACGTGCCCACACCTTTGGGAATTTTGGCCCGCATCGCTATCTTTCCGGCCTGCCACCCTTTCATCTTTTGGGATGTGATTTTTGCCGATGTATAGCCACCATCATTGACAGCTTCGATGATCAATTTGCTGTCTTCAATGCGCAGATTTTCCGAATTTCCGGTGTAGGTTTGTAGCTCGTTATTGCCGAAACCGCACAACGTAGGGCAGCCATTTCCCTCGACTATAACCCATGATTTTGTGTCGAGCGCCTCATCAGATTTAAATTCATCGGCCCAAACCAGCGACCAGCCCTCGTCCTCGCAACTGAAGGCAGCAACATTGAAGTTCACACAAGTTCCAAGTAACAAAGCTCCAAGAACTGTTTTACTGAAATGCATTACTCATTCCCTTCATTAAAGTCAGTGTCGTTATCGCAGTTTCGTCGATAATGCGTTGGACTTATAAATATATGTCCTCACCTGCAGACACCAAACCTATGGGCATTGGTGAGTCGTATCTTGCTGTTTGCTCACTTCTATATTTGCTACTGATATCACGGCGGTGCTTTCCGTACTCAGCGCAAATGGACGGGTAATCGCCTCTAAGGTATCGCCGTCCTCAGCCAAACACCGGAGCTTGAGGGCTATTGGCTGCCAGCCTTTACCCACCAACTGATTAAACCGGGATGTGATGTCCACCGTTCGCATGCAGTTTTCACCGCAAGCCATCTGCAAATTCATTTTACCACTCATCAGCCGTTCAACATTAACGTCAAAGCGGATAGTGCCTTCCGCTTCCAGGATGCCAGAAAAATCATAGGTTGTTTCTGGGCCGTCGGCCTCAATGAACATCGTGGCCATTTTTTGGCCGGCCCAGGTAGCCTTGAGGGCATCTTCCTGCACATTCATATCAGTGGTTGTCAAAACGGCGGCCTGACTGGGAAGTGAAGCATAGGCACCGCTCAATAGAATGGTTGATTGTTCATCGCTCACCCATATTTGCCAGGGCGCCTGGGGCCTTCCAGCGTATATTGGAAAACTGTCCACATCTGCTTTCGCGACGCCCTCGATATCTTCTGGCAATACGGCCAGGCTGACGCCCGGTGCCGCATAGGAAAGCCCATAGCCCAATTTGAACAAGGGGTCATACCCAGGGTGGTGCGGGTTTAGAACATCCTGTAGTGGCGCTTTTGGCCAGGAAAATGACAGACTGCCTTTAAAATCATAACGCGGGTTGTTTTGAGCGTCCGCGACCAACACGTCTGCAACACCGACGCCTTCACTGCCGGGCAACCAAGCCGCGACAAACGCGTCTGAGGCATTTAATTCAGGGTTCACCCACATGGGCCTTCCGGACAAAAATACACTGACAACCGGGATATTTTCGGCCTTCAATTTACGCAACAATTTAAGCGAGGACTTGTGGATCGGTTGAAACTCCAGTGTATCACGGTCGCCTTGAAACTCGGCGTAGGGGTCTTCTCCAAAAACCACCACTGCAACGTCAGGGCGTGTTACATATGAACCGCCGACAGACAACTCAATCTGACCGCCAATGGCGCTGACCGCGCTTTTCAAGCCGTCAACAATTGAGGTTCCACCCGGGAAGTCTGAATTGACGTTGCCTGTTCCTTGCCATGTGATAGTCCAACCACCCGACTGTTTGCCAATGTCATCTGCGCCGCCCCCGGCAACCAATATTTTTTGACCGGCTTTAAGAGGCAATAAGCGGCCTTCATTTTTCAGCAGTACCAGCGATTGACGAACCGCGCGCCGCGCTACATCGCGGTGAGCGGCACTGCCAATTATACCCGACTTTCCTGCAATCCCCCGGTCAGACGGACGGCCCTTGTCAAAAAGGCCTGCGCGCATTTTTACTCGCAGAATCCGGCCAACGGCATCATTCAGGCGCTCCATCGTGATGTCGCCAGCCTTCACCTGCGCCACAGTATTTGTGTAAAACTCTTTCCAGTCGGTTGGCACCATAATCATATCAACTCCGGCGTTGATCGACGCAGCACATGACGCGTTGGTACAGCCGGGCAATTGGCCGTGCCCGTTCCAGTCGCCGACAACAAAACCATCCATTGCCATTTGACCCTTCAGGACGTCAGTTAACAGATATCGGCTGCCGTGGATTTTCTCACCGTTCCAGCTGGAAAAGCTTGCCATGGCTGTTTGCACACCCGCCTCAATTGCCGGCACATACCCAGCAGCGTGAATGTCTCGCAGTTCAGCTTCCGAAACTTTGGCATTGCCTTGGTCATCCCCGTTTTCTGTGCCGCCGTCACCGAGGAAATGTTTCGCCGTTGCAACCACGTGATTGGCGTCCAGAAATTCGTCTGTGCCTGGCACGCCTTGCAGGCCGTACACCATTTCTTTAGCGTAAGTCTTTATCAGCGCAGGGTCTTCGCTGTAGCCTTCATAGGATCGGCCCCAGCGGTCATTTTGCACAACTGCCAGTGTTGGTGCGAAGGTCCAGTCGATGCCGGTAACCCGTGTTTCGCGCGCCGTCACATTACCAATTTCACGCATCAACGCCGGATTGTGGGTGGCACCCAGTCCAATATTGTGCGGGAAAATGGTTGCGCCAATGACATTGTTGTGGCCGTGGACGGCGTCACTGCCCCAAATGATTGGTATTGCTACTTTACCATCGGACGTATCGATGGATGCGTCATAGTAGGCGTCAGCCAAATCAAGCCATTCCTGCGGTGTTGCGTACTTGTTGCGATTTGGCATTGACCCACCGCCATTTAACACCGAGCCCAGGTGAAATTTTTTTACGTCTTCCGGCGTTGTTACCTTGATCTCGCCCTGGATCAATTGCCCAACTTTTTCTTCTATCGTCATACGCGCCAGAAGAGCCTGTATTTTCTCTCTCATCGCGGTATTCGGTGTAAGTGGACTTTGCGCGGCCGGCCAAGCACCCGCACCCAGGTAGCCTACCTTGGCTTGGGTCTGCTCGGTGTTACTCGCAGCATCTTGGTCCGAAGACTGCTGCTGGTCCGGGCTTTCTGCACACGCAGAGAACACCAGTATCGCACTCACTGCGACAGTTTTAAAAATGGGCCGTTTCATCATTTTTTGCATTCTTAAAATTCTCTCAGCTTCAACGGGTTATTTCTAAAAATTCATAGATAGATCAGACTTCTGCCGCTCAAAAAAGCAGCTGCTTCTTAACTACAGCACTCCATTACAGTCCCAGTATCCACAATTTCATTAGCTCGCACAATGTTAAATGTAAGCGCTTACATATTATGCACAGGCTGGATAACTAGTCCATTGCTTTTATTAAGAAAGTGTAGCCCCCAATTGGGCAAGCTTTCGGCACAATGTGAATAATTGCCTGTAAACCCCCAATAAATGTTGGAGGTGTTCTGTCTCCAGTTTCGTTTTCAATACATTCGCAATCACAACAAACAGAGCGATAATGGCTGGTGTCGCACATAGGGCTGCAGTTTTTTTGGACCGACGCCGTCTTACGGTGATCGGTATTGCAACTTTACTTACAGTAGCAAGCCTCATCGCCGCCAAAAACTTGCAAGTCTCCACGAAGCTGGAGGCTCTGATGCCCGAGGGAGCGGCGAGTGTCCTAACACTCAACAATGCACTTGAAAAAGCAGGCAGCTTCGCCTCAATCCAGGTGGTGATAGAAGGGGAGGACAAGCACGCGATCAAATCCGCGCTGTTTATCCTCGAAGCTGTCGTTCGCCCGCTTCCCTGGAGTGAAAGCGTCCAGTATTTCGAAGATATTTCAATCCTCGAACAGCACAAACTGTTACAGCTGGACGTAGGTGAGCTTGAGAAGGTCGAAATGGCGGTCGAGCAGAAAATGCTGGTGGCCACAGCGGACACATTTGAAAAAAACACCGGGATTCCCATACGCATAACACTGACCGGCGAAAGAGCATCGGTCAGTAGCGACGGCAAACCAAACGACAGCCTGCACTCAAGCCTTTCGGAAACGATTGAAACCAAGCGCTTGTTTGCCTCGCAGAATGGTCGCGCTCAAGCGCTCGTCATCTGGCCAAAGCCAGGACATGAGGGACTGTCTGAGGCAAAATTAATGATCGCTGATGTCGCCAATATAATACAGGCGCTAGACCTGAACGCTCCGCAAGACGGGCTCCGGGTTGGCATTGCCGGGCGGATCAGCAACAAGGTAACCCAATATGATGCAGTTTTGCGCGATGTATCGGTTGGCCTGGGCTCGTCGATTGGTCTGATCATGCTACTGTTGGCGGCCCATTACCGCCGCGTGTCGGCGCTGATGCTCATTATGCTGCCTCTGCTCTGCGGTATCGTCTGGACACTTGGGCTAACGGCGTTGGCTATTGGCGGTTTGAACCTTATTACCATTTTCCTCGCACTGATTTTATTTGGCCTCGGCATAGATTTCGGTATCCATAATATGAGCCGCTACTCGGAAGCTCGCAGCGGGGGCCTCAGTCATATCGAGGCGTTGACACTGATTATTGGACATACCGGCAAGGCATCACTTTGTGCGGCGCTGACAACGTCGCTTGGTTTCCTGTCATTGTTGTTCACTGAGTTTCGCGCGTTCCGCGAATTCGGGTTTATTGCCGGCAGTGGTGTGCTGCTGATTCTGCTCGCGATGTATACTGTTTTCCCCGCACTTTTATCTTTGCTACAAGGTAGAATGCGCTGGCAGCCGACTAGCCGAGCCAAAGCTTCGAGAAAGACCTATTGGCTTGCGGGAAGAAACAAATCCTTCCCCACAGTGATCGCCGCTTTACTTATAGTGATAGCAGCTGGAATGTTGGCTTTCGGCATCGAATTCGAACGCAATTTCCGCAACATTCAGGCAGACAAATCGCCGGACCAACAATGGGCCACCGCAGTTTCAAAGAGCATTTTCAGAGGTGGTCACGATAGGGCTGTGTTGGTGGTGGGTACCTTGGAAGAAGTCGAAGCGATTGAGACCTATTTTAAGAACTATGTTGCACAAGACACAGAAACTCCCACCATTTCCAAAATCGTTAGCCTGCGAAATTTTATTCCCAATCCCACTGTGCAAGCCGAGCGCCTCGAGGTGATAAACCGTATGTGGGAAACCCTGGGTGAAGGCGGACCCTTGCCCGACGACTTGGCGGACAAAACCCAGTATCTACAGATTGATGAGTTAAAACCAGATGAGTTACCGCCTGCGATGCGGCGCGTATTTATCGGGAACGAAGATAAACCCGGTTATTTGATGTATATCTATAATTCTGTCTCCATGGATGATGCCTATTTAGCAAGACAATTTTATGAGGACGCCGCTGCTTTCACCGTGAATGGCACCACCTACTTTCCGGCATCGGAAGCGTTCATTTTTGTCGAAATGCTGGCGCTGATGAAGTCAGATGCTGTGCGGGCTGTTGTTTTGGTTCTGGTGGTCACGACTGCGATGATTTTTGCTTTCACGCGCTCAACAATTGGTACGATACAGATTCTAACTCCCACCTTAGCCGGGCTAACAATTACTCTGGCTGTGATGGCACTCGTCGATCTCAGGCTGTCTATCATCAATATGGTTATTTTGCCGTCGCTGATCGGCATTTCGGTCGACAACGGCATCCATATTTTTGAACGCTTTCGTAACACAGGTGAACACATTGCTGAGGTCATGGCCACAACCGGTCGCGCGGCAACGATAACAACCCTGACAACGCTTGTAGGTTTCGGTGGCCTGGTTTCCGCCTCAATGGGTGGGTTGAGGTCGATGGGGTATCTTGCGCTGATTGGATTTAGCATCTGCCTCGTAATGACATGGTTACTGCTGCCAGCGTTGTTGCAACTGCGCCGCCCCTCAAACACGGACGGGCACATCACATCAAGGAAGGCAAAACCGGTATGATCAAAGACCTGCTGATCGTCGCGGCTGGCATGGGAACGCGCCTGAAAGCCAAAGGGGATCTGAAGCCGCTGGTTGAGCTCGCGGGCAAACCCCTGATCGAACATGCGCTGGAGGCTGCTTTTGCTGCCGGTCTGACACAGGCCACCATAGTTGTTGGATACAATGGCGCTATTTTGCGTGAATTTTTGAAAGGTTTGTCGCGGACTCGTGGTTGGCCAATCCAGGTAATAGAGAATCCGGATTATCAGCTGGCGAACGGGCTTTCCGTTCTGAAGGCAAAGGGGCACATTGAGGGCCGATTTTGCCTCGCCATGTGTGACCATTTTGTCGAACCATCACTATACAAAACATTGATGACCTATCCACTGGCCAAAGATGAAATTGGGCTTGCAGTAGATACCCGCCTCGACAACCGCTTTGTGGATCTGGACGACGTTACCAAGGTGCGATTGCGCGGCAACAGAATACTGTCCATTGGGAAAGAATTGAAAGTTTTCAATGGGTATGACACCGGTGTTTTTGCTGCTGGACCGGCGCTTTTCGACGCAATTGAAAATTACAGCAAACAAGCGGGCGACTTTTCCATATCCGGCGGCATGGAGTTTCTCGCTGGTCGAGGCAGGGCAATTGCCGTGGATGTTAGCGATAGCTTCTGGATCGATGTTGATTGCCCGGACATGCATGACCTGGCAACGGAGTGGTTAGCCTCTAACCGGAGCGGAGCTGCCTGAATAACTGCTTGTCCAACGGCGTTAGCCCCAGAAACCTGACCAGCAATATATTAAGCGTAATAGCCAGAATAATTGCCGCCCCTATCCCCCATGACCCGGACACCGAACCAGATGACTTGATGGCGACTAGACACGCGCCAATGGTACCTGCCAAAACCAGTGGCCGTATATAGCCAAAACTGAGCACATTGATCGCAAGCTGTCGCTTGAGGTTGAACAGGCGCATCGTAGCCAGGAACACCATCGCCACCAGAAAACCGAGTGCGGCACCGGGCGCGCCCCACATTGTTGCAAAGCTGTATATCGCAGCCACTTCAACCGCAAGGGCCACCAGAACAAGTTTGGGTGGAACGGTTGGGCGTGCATAAACGAGCGGTGTTTCAGTAAGCGCAAAACTGCCATCAATTAGTTCCGCCAATAGTAGAAATGTCAAAACTGCCGCACCCACAGCAAATTCAGGCCCGAACAAGCTCAAAATCTCCGCACCAAATATCAGCAATGGCACGGTCAGGGCGAGCTGCAAGGTGAAGACCCAGCGGCATATGCTGGCAAGCTTGGTAGCGATCGCTGTCTTTTCTGCGGCATGATGCAGTTTTGCCAGCACCGGCGACAGCATGGGTTCGAACAATTGATGAATTTTGTGGGGCACCGTCACAATCTGCTGCGCCATATAATAAACACCGGTTGCACCGTGGCCAACAACAAGTGACAGCACCAGTATATCCAGCCGCCTGAACATCATCGTGCCGACATCCGTAATCCCGACGGCCATGCTTCGACGAGGAACAGCCACCAAGCGCTGCCAACTAGTCCCAGCGAAAAAGAGATTTTTGAGTGTAAACACATGGTTTAGACCCAAGACTATTCCGGCTGCCGCGGCCATTACAGAAACAGCGTAAGCTGACAGCAAACCAACTTCACCAGCACCGGCAAAATACAAAAGGACTGCAGCGATGAGGAAGGACCAAGGTTCCATCACACATCTGGCTATTACTTCCCAGCGGATGACCCGCCTGAAGCGGATAGCAGCGCCCGCCACTTCAGCAAAAACAATACCGGGGATAGCGCCGTACAGCAGTAGTGGCATTTGAAGGTCAGGAAACAAGATTGGCCAAACAAGGGCCAATGAAACGGACATCAGGGCGGCAAGCCCCAAAGAGACGGCAAGAGCCGCGATCAATGTCTGGTCCGGATCACGCCCTTCTTTTTCGTCCTCGCTCATCAAATCCAGTAAGCTGCGTTTAAGGCCAAGAACTGCGACAGCCGCCAATATTTCTGTAATGGCAGCAACCTGGCCAAGTAAACCCAGTGGTACCGCACCGTATAAATGCCCGGCGGTAATCATCAGAATCAAGCGGGCAATCATACGGCCGCCAAAACCGCCTAGCGATGCAAGCGCTCCCCGCAGAATATCCTTGATATCTTCGATATTACCCATACGTCAGGGAGCCTAACCGGACCTGATAGAATGGACCAGTTGTTTCTCGTGGCGCCATTCAGCGATCATTAAAATGATAAGCACCAGATTGAGCACAATAAGCTCAAAGGCAAAATAATATTGCGGCGCACCAGCAAGACAAAACAGAAAGATCAGAAGCGTCCGATTGTTTGCATTCAAAAGGCTCCAGCTTTTTACCATTGAAGCGGTTTGTTCAACCGAAAGAACGGCAAGTTGCGTATCGCCTTTGAATTGTCTTAGCGCGCTATCAAAACCATAATCACCGCCTGCAACAAGTTTCTGTGCTAGATCGTAACTACCTGCTAAAAAAGACTTTTTTCCATTAATCTTAAGCAAATTGTCAGAAGATTCTGCGCGGTCCACGCCCTTCATACGGCGCTGGTATTTTTGCCGCCGCTCCTCATAGCCCGCAGCCTGAACCGCGTGAGATAACCCGGCTCCAATAACAAGCCACCAAATATTGAGGCCAAAGCCATCGCCGATAAGGTTTAGTGCCAGGGCAATATAAACGGCGGCATATACCAAATGGTCACAGATGCCGTCGATCACTCGGCCAAAGGCGCTGGAGGTGCCGGTGGCACGCGCGAGTCGTCCGTCAGCCCCGTCGAGAATGTGCCAGCACACCATCAACAGGAAGCCTATTATCACAAATATGATGTTTGGAACTTGTGTGTAGGCAGCTGCAGCCAGCAGTCCACACGCGAGACCTGCAAACGATACGACATTCGCGCTCACGCCCAGCTTGATGCCAAGCCGGACCACCTTGTCAGACAACGGGTGGATGACGGTGCGGTTAGTCAGCTCTTCGATCTCTATCGGCCGCCCATAGTCAATAGATGGCGCCGGCCCGCCCATTGGTTCATTGATCGCTTGGTCCATGCCGTCCACCTGCTATTTCGGGAAACCCCGCAGCCTTGCAATATAAGTATTGTTAGCGGCTGCGAGGTTCTTGGGGGATAGAGAATTCTGTTTGAGCCAAGTTTAACTCGCTACCGCAATTTTTGCTCGTACGTCGCTCACCGGCACCGCTTTCACGGATGCACCCTCGATGAAAGCTTCCGTCATCAACCGGGCAACGTCGTCTGTATGTTGCACGGGTGGGTGCTTGCAGAAGAAAGCCGAAGGACCTTCAATGACTCCGCCTTGGCCACGATCAAGCGCAACTTTTGCGCAGCGGATCGTATCGATCGCCACGCCCGCAGAATTTGGCGAGTCTTCAACCGACAGCCGCATTTCCAGGTTCATCGGCACGTCTCCAAACAAGCGTCCCTCCATCCGCAGAAAACAAACCTTGTTATCGTTTTGCCAGGCAACATAGTCACTAGGGCCAACATGAATATTTTCGTCCGCAATGCGGCTGGCTGCAACCGATTGAACTGCCTCGGTTTTCGATGTTTTCTTTGAGGCAAGTCGGTCCTGGTTTTTCATGTTGAGAAAATCAGTATTGCCGCCAGTATTAAGCTGATAGGTGCGGTCCATCGCAACGCCGCGCTTGGCAAACAAATCCGTCAGAATCCGGTGCACAATCGTGGCCCCCAGCTGGGCTTTGATGTCATCACCAATAATAGGTACGCCTGCCTTTTCAAAACGTTCAGCCCATACCGGATTGCTGGCAATAAACACCGGGATGTTGTTGACAAATGCAACACCTGCTTCAAGGGCGCATTCCGCGTAGAATTCTGATGCCTCCTGGCTGCCAACTGGCAGATAGTTCATCACAACATCAACGCCTGCCTCTCTAAATTCACGTACAACGTCCGCCTTGTTAGGCTCCGGTGCGCTGAGGGGCAGGAAGCGGCGGTCATCCGGGTATGCGGCCATATGATCAGAATAACCGTCCAGCGAGCGACCCATCTTAACAATCACATCCTGTTTTGGAATGTCCGCATGGAAAACTGTGGTGCAGTTTGGCGCTGCAAACACAGCGTCTGCTACATCGCGCCCTACTTTGCGCTTGTCTATGTCATATGCAGTAACAATCCTGATATCTGAAGGCTTGTAGCCGCCGAGATCATGATGCATCAGTCCCGCAGCATCCGTATCACTTTCATCGCTGTAGTAATAAATTCCCTGTATCAACGAGCTGGCACAGTTACCGAGCCCGATAACGGCGATATTGATGGTTCTACTAGTTGTTTTTGGCATTTTTTTCTCCAAGCCGAACGATATGCATTGGTTGGGTGACGGAGTGGAACGGAGAAGCCCTCCAAAAAAAGTTAAAAAACTTCATGCCCCGATGTCGCTTTTCATGTTCCCAGCTATCAGCTACTCTTTGAGCATGCTCGACGGATTGGAAAAAAATAATACACCTGCAACAGATGCTTCTGTAGGTGGTCGCACGCTCGAAGACTTGTTTCGCGCGCAGCGCCCTGCCCTGATCCGTTATACAATGGCCAAAGTTCGCAATGAGGCAGAGGCAGAGGAAATTGTCCAGGAAGCCTTTATCCGCTTCCAGGGAAAATATGATGCCGAGGTTATAGCTTCGCCGGCAGCATTACTGGCACGAATAGCAGCAAACCTTGTCATTGACCGGGTGCGAGAGCGCGACGCCCGCGCTGCGCGCGAAGACGTCTGGGGTAAACTTAATACTGAAGGCTCAGGCGATCTTTCAGAATCTCGTTTGGGTGTCGACCCGGCGCGCACGTTAGATGCCAAGCAACAGATTGAAGCAGCCCTAAGCGTATTGGAAAAGTTGCCGGACAAAACCCGCAGGATTTTTATGCTACATCGTTTCGAAGGACTGACCCACGCTGAGATTGTCGAGCAAACCGGCATTCCTAAAAGCACCGTAGAAAAGCATATGATCCGTGCGATCAAGGAACTTGCGCCTCTAAGAGAAGAATACCGATGATGATGCACCACAATTTATCGGAGGTGTCATGCGGGCCGCACCGTTTACCAAGCAGTTACAAGAGTGAAGAGCATGACTGAGTATGGAAAAAATAACGTTACGCCGGAAGTCTTGGACACGGCAGCAGCGTGGCACGTTCGCCTGAATGCGGGAGACGTAACTGACCACGACATCGAGCAGCATATGGACTGGTTGCTCGCAGAGCCTGCGCATGCCGACGCATTTGAGCGTATTGCTGCGACAATGCGCGACGCTGGCATGTTTGAACAAGCCGCGCGCGCTGCTTTCGCTGAGAACCTCAACCAGCCAGGTAGGGCGGGTAAGTCTCACGCCGCGTTAAGCGATTTTATCAAGGGATGGTCTTGGCCACAATGGTCAGTTGCAGCAGCGGTCGCCGCCACACTCATGTTTACCGTTTTAGTGCCCGGGTCAGGATTGCTGCAGCCCTCCGCCTCGACCCAAATCTATGCGGCAACCAGCGGCGGTATTGAAAGTGTCAAACTCTCAGATGGATCAACGGTATCACTTTTTGGCGGCAGTGAACTTGCGGTCACCATGAAAAACCACGAGCGGTCGCTCACACTGACAAAAGGCCGTGCCTTCTTCGACGTAGCCAAAGATACCTCAAAGCCGTTTATTGTATCGGCTGGCACCCGACAGGTTACGGTTGTGGGTACTCGTTTTGAAGTCATTCTGGGCGAAGGCTTTGAACAAGTTGCCGTTAATGAAGGGATAGTATCCGTTGATACTGTTCAAGATAAAAACCAGCGGCCAGTGTTGATTGAACCTGGCACCATTGCAACATACAAGACGGGCAATATTTCGCCCGATATTGCAGAAGTTTCTGCTGCCGCAATCGGAACATGGACCGAGGGAGTGCTGTCGTTTGACAACCAGTCTTTGACCAAAGTCGTTGCCTCAATCCAGCAGATATTCCCCGAAAAAACACTTCGGCTTGGTGACGAAAAGCTGAACGACATCACATTTTCAGGTACGCTTGTCGTATCCGAACCTGAAACCATGATGCGTCAGCTTGGTATGTTCCTGAATTTGAAACTGGTTGTTTCCAGCGATGAAATTCTTTTGCTTCCGTAGGATGATTGTAGGGCGATTGGGGAATAAAATATTACATTTTTGGGGTCTTGGCACCGCACTAATCCTTTGCGTCTGCGCGGCGAGCCAGCCAGCTTGGAGCCAGTCCAGGTTTTTTGTGATTGAACGCCAGCCGCTTCAAAGCGCGCTCATTGAGTTTGCCGAGCAGGCACAGCTTTCGATTAACTTCTCCAATTTCGACTTAACCGGCATTCAAACGGCGGGTAGTTCCCGCAATGTTTCCAAAAGCGTTGTCATGCGCCAGTTATTGGAAGGCACCGGGTTCGGGTTTCGCTTTATCGACAACAATTCGGTCGAGCTGTTCAAATTGCCTCTTGCCCGCGCAGCCGTTGACAATAAACAGAACCAAATCAACCCAATAGGCGAGGCAAGAATTGAGGAACTTGTGGTCACGGCGATCAAACGGTCGACAACAAGTTTTGATCTTCCTGTCAGCGTGAGCGGGGTTTCATCTATCGCCCTCGAGGACCTTGGTGCTTACGATTTTCAAACACTGGTTCCGCATCTTGCAGGTGTGTCGACAACCAATCTGGGGCCAGGCCGCAACAAAATTTTTGTCCGCGGGCTATCAGACGGGCCTTTTGCTGACCGCACTCAGGCCGTTGTCGGCGTTTACATTGACGAAGCGCCAATTAACTTCAGTGACACCAACCCGGATATCCGGCTTTATGATGCCGAGCGCGTGGAGCTAATCCGCGGGCCACAGGGCACGCTATACGGCGCTGGCTCATTGGGCGGCATCTACAAAATTGTAACCAACAAACCTGTCCTTGACGAAACGTCTGGCCGCGCACGGGCGTCCTTTTCCCACACCGAAGGCGGCGGCGAGAACGGACTGGTGGATGTCGTTTTCAACACGCCGTTGGTGCGCGATAAAGTTGGGTTCCGCTTCGCAGGCTACACAAATATCAAGAATGGATACATCGATGACGTGGCGCTTGGGCTGTCGAATGTGAACGACCTGTCCATTTACGGTGGCCGGACAGCCTTGCGATGGAAAGCGAGCAATGATTGGGTGATTGACGGTGCTCTCAACATCCAGTCAATTCGCTACGACGACTCGCAGTATTTTGACCGCAGCCTTGGCCGCAACAAACGAGCGAAGCAGTTGCAGGAGCCCTATGATGACGATTTTATCCAGGCCAGCCTGACGATTAAGGGACGCCTGGGCAATGCGCTGCTAACCAGCGCAACTGCCCTTGTCGACCGGACTATCAAAGATACGTCTGACGCATCCATTGGCACCGACTTTATAGGTGACATTACCGCTATTGAGGCTGACTTGCTGGCATCAAGCGATCTGGGTCGCTTCGGCGGGGCGGAAGATTTTTTCGAACTGTCCCCCACTGGCGCAGCTGGATTTTTCACCCGCGATGACATTCTGACGATAAGTCACGAAACACGGCTGCAGTCCGAAAATGCAGGGCGATTTAACTGGCTTCTTGGTGTCTTTTATCTGGACCGTCAGCAAGACTCTGAAAGAGTTCTCGGCCTTAGGTTCGATGAAAACGAAGCTCGTATAGCCTTTGCGGAGGACCGGCGCGACAAAACCGATGATATTGCTGTCTTCGGCGAAACAATATGGGACATGAACAAAGGCTTGAGCTTGACGGCAGGCCTACGCTTCTCACACAGCACATTCAAGCTGAATTATATGTCCTCGCTCGCGACCGACGGCAGTGAACTTATCGTCGAAGACAGCAAAACCACCAACAAGGTGATTCCCAAAATAGCTCTGCGATACGAATGGTCACCTGACGTTCAAACCTACCTGCAAGTTTCGGTAGGATACCGGGTTGGGGGCATCAATATCAATACGCCCCTGAGTGCATTGCAAGCTGGAGACCCTGACCTTGAATTCGAGGAGAGTGTGCCGCGCGACTTTCAATCGGATACACTCGTCAACTATGAAGCCGGCATCAAGTCCTATTGGTTTGACCGGCGGCTGTCGCTCAATCTTTCCGCCTTCTATGTGCGCTGGTTTGACATTCAATCAGATCAAATCAACGCCGATGGCTTCCCGTTTGTCACCAATGTGGGCAGCGCACGCAATCTTGGTTATGAAGTTGAGTTTGCGGCTAACTTGTTCAAGGGATTCGAGCTACGCGGCTCCTTTTTCTGGAACGATTCTGAACTTCTGGATGACAATCCGTTCCTCGGTGCAAATGCTGGCGACCGGTTACCCACAATACCTGAAAACACCGTAAGTATGGCAGCGCTTTACCAGTTTGACACCGGCCCTGACTGGCGAACCACCATATCCGCCAATTACGCCTATATCGGGGCTTCAGCTCTACGTTTTGACGAAGACACATCGCCGCAAATGGGTGATTACGGCCTTTTGAATGCCTCGGTTCAGATCGCCAGCGACATATGGAAAATTGGCTTTTATGCCGATAACCTTACCGACACGAAAGCCAATACTTTCTCGTTCGGCAACAATTTCACCATTGACGTGGATGAACAGGTAACCCCGCCGCGTCCGCGAACTTTCGGTGTTTTTGTCGAACGTAAATTCTAGCGCATTGCTCAGAAAATATTCTATTTTTTCAATTGGATAATGGAGGCTACCTGCCTCCTGTTTCGTCTTTCTATCATAACAGGAAAGATTGGATGTTTCTTACATGGCGCGCCCTACCGCTTTCAAAAATCTGCTGGTTCTTACATCACTGGCCGCTCTTTCGAATGAAACATTTGCGCGCGACGAATCCGGCACCGGAATGCTCAATGCCACAATTGAAAACATCCAGGATGGTTTCGACCTCCTCATTCCCGATGACTTGAAACTCGAAGACCTAAAGGTCCGCTTCGGTGCTGGATTTGGAACATTACCGGACTATGTCGGCGCAAAAAACTACCGCACCAAGGCCGTGCCCCTGATTGATATTCGCTATGGCCGACGTTGGCGACTTTCCAATCGACGACTGAGCTACAATGCAATTTTAGCCGGTCGGTGGACGGTAGGTCCGTTTATCAAGCAGAAGTCCGGCAGGCGCGAGACCCGAAGCCCGGTTCTGGCAGGATTGAGCGACATCGACAGCACCTTTCAAATTGGCACCTTTGCCAAATATAAAACCAAAAGAATGCTGTTTAATGCTGAATACCGACATGCTCTTGGCGCAAGCCAAGGCGACAGCCTGCGCGTCACCTTCGGCCACGGTATTTTCAAATCCGGGAGATTTTCTGCGGCCGCCACGGCAAGCGCAAAATGGCTCTCCGGCACCGCAATGCAAACGAATTTTGGCATCACTACAACACAATCACTTAACTCAACAGCAGGATTGCAGGTATATACTCCCCGTTCGGGTGTGTCAGAAGCATCGGTCAGTCTTTACGGTCGCTTTCAGATTGACGAGCGCACCCGTCTCGTTGGTTTAGCGAGCTACGGGAGACTGTTGGGTGCTTCAGCAGATAGCCCACTGGTAGCAGACAGTGTGGGCGCTGTTGATCAGTTGAAACTCGGCATTGGTTTCACGGTCGATTTTTAGCTTATCGCCGAGTACGTCGACGGTTCTTACGTTCTTTCCCAATCAGAATTTCTTCCAACAGCGCGGTACCACTTATAGAATAACGCTCGTTTTCCACGTCAAAGTTCATCTTGTATTTTGCTAGCCGCCTGTACCGCGATATGTCAGCCAGTAACCCCGCCACCAACCTCTCAATGCCGCTCAATTGGTCTTTGATCAGAAAAGTTTCGAGTTCGGTGGTGATTGTAATTGCCCCGGTACCGGCACCACCATCAAAGGTCAGGCCGCCCGCGCCATCAAGCCGAACCACAATATCGCGGAGCTTTTCCGGTGCGCCAAATCGAGGCACCAGTATGATCTCGGTTCTGGACCCACCGGAAGGTGTTTCGAAATGATGAATAATGGGCGCAAACGCGCCTTCGCTCTCAATCGGCGTGACACGGACCCAGCGCCTCAATACGCGCGCGAGTGGGACGCGCTGTATCACATGCAGGCCATATCCTTTTCCATGCCCAAGGAGCCGCCATTCACCGCCCGGACCCGGTCCGCCAATTTCCGGGCCTGCTCGCCAGCGGGCAAATGACCGCACTATGGGCGCATAAAGCGTGATTTGAGGCAGGCTCAGATCATTATCTTTCGGGACCAACTCTATCAATTCATGTTTAGCGTTGAAAAGTACATCAACCTCTGCCGCTGTATTGTGAAGCCGCAGCATATAACCGGGATGAGCTCCCTCAAGTTCGTGTTGAAAAATTGCCAACTTCGGTTCGTTTTTTGAAAATGACCACCCATCTCGCCCCCGGCCATTCTTTATGATAACGGCCGGTTCATCCGGCAGTTTCAGCGAAGCAACCATTAATCCGTGATGCTTACTGATCGGCAAGTTGGTTATCAGGAATTGGCTTGTAAGCAGCGCGCCTGTGTCGAAATAAAACTGCTGCTCCCAATATTCAGCATAGCCTCGCTCGTCCGACAATATTGGTGCGATAGAGCCTGGCTGGGCGCTCGCGGGCATACAGACGCTAAATAATGCAAAGATTGATAGAAAGCTTTGCCGCCCCAACTGTACCATCGCTATTTTATCTCCGTTCGGTTTCGTCTCTTGAACGGATAACTGGACTTTCCACCTCCACTATTTTGCTTACTCTTACCCTATGTTTACTAGGTGTGTAATCTCATGAGGTTGTTCGCAGAATAGGCCAATTTGGCCGCGGTTGGCACTGCAGCACGGCTTTGGTGGTGAGGTCCGCAATATCCTTTTCGGCGTTTAAGGGGCGGTAATGGTGCGTATAGTGTTTCTCTTTCTCAAATGTGCTCCACGGAAAGGCAAGGGGACACCAGTGCTTCCTGCACAGTTTGCCCATCGGTGTATGACGGTGCAAAGCGTGTGGCGAGAAGCTGCACAACGAACACAAATTGGTCAAGCTGATCATCTCAGTCAATGAATTTATTGAGGGAGATTGGCGATTTTATTGAGGGAGGTTGGCGCACCCGAGAGGATTCGAACCTCTGGCCTCTGCCTTCGGAGCGCAATTCGAAATCACTCATACAAGCAATTTCAATGACTTACGGTCCGTGGAAGATCATAGAATTTCATAGAAGGGCACAATGGTGCATGTGTGTGTAAGGTCTGCGTGTCAGTTGCGTGTTAGTCGTGTCGCAAATCATTCAAAGGCATCAGCCCCACGCCAAAAAATCAAAAAGATCCCCACATCACCGGGCGCACACCGTTTATCTAACGTACAACGTCTATCTATATGCATAGGCATTAGCTATAGTCTTATTTAAGTTATAGTCAGAAAATTTCAGTGTTTAAAATGGTGTTAAGTGGGGTAGGATCGTTGGAAATTGAATTAAACAATGCTGTAGATAAGAGTTTAGTATCTGACAAGAGAGTTTCTATAAAGCCAATTTTGAAATGGGCCGGAGGTAAAACACAACTTCTCCCTGAACTCATTGAAAAAATGCCAGCCAGCTACAATAAGTACATTGAGCCTTTTTTCGGTGGCGGTGCTTTATTCTTTCATTCGCAGCCATCAACCGCAATCCTAGCAGATATAAATCCTGAATTAGCAAACCTATATGAGGTGGTGAAATCCAATCCGTCCAAAATCATTGACCTGCTCAAAACATATGAAAATACAGAAGACTTTTTTTATGACCTCAGAAGTGAAGTCAGAGAGTCCTTGTCAAAAGAAGAGCAAGCTGCGCGGACTCTCTATTTGAACAAAACCTGTTTCAACGGTTTGTATAGGGTCAATAAAAGAGGCCATTTTAATACACCTTATGGTAGATATCAAAAGCCAAACATAATTAATGAGAAAGGAATTCTGGCAGCATCGAAAGCGCTTGAGAGTGCCGTATTTGAAAATCTTTCTTACAAAGAATCCCTTAAGAAACATGCAAGGTCAGGAGACTTTGTTTTCTTAGACCCTCCATACCTTCCAATAGGTAAATATGAAGACTTTAAGCGCTATACAAAAGAGGGTTTTTATGAGGAAGACCATATTGAGCTTGCAGAAGAAGTAAGACGTTTATCTGAGTTGGGGTGCCATGTTATCTTAACAAATTCGAATTCACCTTTGATATATGATTTATACAACGATTTTGATATTACGGTTGTCCAGACCCGAAGATATATAAACAGCAATGCCACTAAACGTACTGGTGAAGACGTAATCATCTCTGCTCCGCCTAAGAGGCGTGAGCTGATAAATATGGGCCTCAAGTCTCTTCCCGCTCAAGTTAGCAAGTACCCAGCTACTAGGTATATGGGAAGCAAGCAATCCTTATTAAAGCAGATTGCAAGTGCAACACAATCATTTGAATTTGAAACTGTATTGGATTTGTTTTCCGGAACAGGTGTCGTCGGGTATATGTTCAAGGCACTAGGAAAGAAGGTCATATCAAATGACTATATGACAATGAATTCTACTGTATCTAATGCGATAATAACCAATTCAAAGGTAAAACTATCAAAGAAAGATATATCAATCTTGCTGTCTACTTCATCGAGCCATGATGAATTCATTTCCGAGACTTTTAAGGGCATATATTACACAGATGAAGAAAATTCTTTCATTGATAAGGTAAGGGGAAATATTGGCAACCTTAAAGGAAGCATGAAGCAGGACCTAGCGATGAGTGCTTTGATAAGGGCATGCGTTAAGAAAAGGCCGAGGGGGATTTTTACATACACTGGCTTTAGGTATAATGATGGCCGGAAAGACCTGAAGATGTCTTTTGAAGAGCAATTTTTAGCTGCAATTGAAGCATTAAACAACGCTGTTTTTGATAATGGTTTCTCTCATAAATCCCACAATAAAGATTCAATGAATATCAATACGAAGGCGGATCTTGTTTACATTGATCCTCCTTATTATAGCCCTGCTTCAGACAATGAATATGTTAGAAGGTATCACTTTGTCGAAGGGTTATCGAGAGGCTGGAAAGATGTTGAAATGCAGTGGGAGACCAAAACCAAAAAATTTAAAAACTACCCTACACCTTTCAGCACTAGAAATGGAGCCTACGATGCTTTCGACAAATTGTTTGAAAAGCATAAAGACAGTATTCTCGTTATTTCTTATTCCTCGAACTCCTTCCCCACGAAAGATGAAATGTTAAGTCTTTTATCAAAGTACAAACCAGAAGTAGAAGTAGTTGCAATTGACTATACGTACAGTATTGGCAATCAAGGTCATAAAGTGAATGATAACAAGAACCGAGTACAGGAATACATATTTATAGGGCATTGATTATGAGCGATACAAATTGTGACAAATTCTATAATAGATACAGTGATGCAGGGTTCTACTTCCCATCATCAGTTTTAAGTTCATATGCACTGTCCTTACACACGAAACCATTTGTAATACTCTCTGGAATTAGTGGGACGGGTAAAACAAAAATTGCTCAATTGTTTCATACGCCAGCAAACCCAAGTAAAAAAATAGAAGCCGCTGAAGAAGCGGGCAGGAATACTTCAAAGTTAATTATCAAAGTCCCAGCAATTTTTGATCGGTTTAATTTTCCACAAGAATTATTGCCGGAAATATTATCTCAAGCAGAATTAGATGCCTTTAACGAAAAGGCCGAAAAATTTCGTCTACGTGGTGATGGAGGAAATTTCTCTGAGACATATGTTTTGGATATTGAAGATGCTCATGGTGGCTTTCAGGTCGCCATTTATGGTCAAAGGGCTAGTAGTCCACTAATTCGAGGAAGATTTTACAAGAGCAGTCGTGATGCTGAAAGCCCTGAATATGATGCAAGGACGCACTTGAAAAAACATTATTCTGTGGGAGACGTTCTGGGGCTAGAAAGCATTGGAGAAAGAAAATTTAAAATTGTTTCTCTTAATGAGGAAACTGTTATTGCCGAAAAACAAGAGCAAGACCTTAACACGATTGAACGACAATGCTTTATCCCAGTCCGAAGTGATTGGACAGATAACAGTGAGCTATTTGGTTTTTACAATTTAATCGAACAAAAATATCATGTTCCCCAATTTTTGGATTTCTTGCTAACCGCAATCAATAATCCAGAATACCCATTCTTTGTTTTATTAGATGAAATGAATCTATCGAAGGTTGAACACTATTTTAGTGATATTTTGAGCTGCTTAGAGAGTAGGGTTGAAACTAGAGATGGGTTACATCAAGAAAAAGTAGTTTTATATAGCGGCTCTAGCCAGCTTTATACTGATTCAGACGATTATGAACATATTCCCAACGCTATAGAGATACCTACAAACCTTTTTATAACTGGTACCGTTAATATTGATGAGAGCACATATATGTTTAGCCCTAAAGTATTGGATAGGGCTAATGTAATACAGTTTAATGAAGTCGATCTTGAATCGTATGGTGGTGGTGAAGTTGAAAAAGGTGATTCCTTTAAGTTAAAAAAATTCCCCGATTTTATGGATACTAAACTGGCTCTAAAAAAGCACTATGGTGATTTATCAGATGACATTAAAAATCATTTGGTAGCCGTAAATAATATTCTCAAATCATATCATTTGCATTTTGGTTATCGCACAGCCAATGAAGTCGCATTATACATTCTCTCTGCTATGAATCACATTGATGATGGTATGGATACACAACTGCAAGCCCTTGATATCCAGTTTATTCAAAAAATATTCCCCAAGTTGAATGGCGGATACGCAGCCTTAGAGGCTCCCCTTAAAGAAGTGTTGTTGTATTTATCTGTAGAGAAAGATATCGCTAATATTGTTGCAGATAAAACGTCATTTCCTAAAACGATCAATAAACTTCAAAAAATGTACAACACACTTTCAGTGAGTGGGTACTCCAGCTTTATAGATTAAAATGAAAATATATAAGGATGATTTAAGGCAAGAATTGATAGGTGGCGCGCTGTTTGAAAACAAGAAGTATTATCTTGATTTTGAGAGTGCCAGTGAAGAAGAAATTGCGAGTGAAATTAAATCCTCAAAGTTGACACAATTTATAAATTGGCAGAAGGGGAATAGGTACGCTACTTTAACTATCATTAATTTTATTGGTAATATTTATTTTTTTTCAGATACTTACGACGTTAAGAGCCAAAAATTTTTAACTGATTTATCTGGTGCAGAACAATTCCAAAAAATATTGGAAGATATTAGAGAGCTGTCTAAAGACATTATATTCACATATAGCTCTCCCTCTTTTGTTTTACGACAAGTCAATTATAAAGATGCTAATCCCTCACTGCTTTTGATGTTTAATTATTTCAAGAGAATACTTTTGTATTGGGGACATAACATAAACTTGCAGTCTGATCTGCAAAAAGTAATGGCTAACCCAAATTTTCAATATTCAATAAAGTATGAAACGGATCGTATTGAAAAAATAAAAAGAATTGATGGGAAGACACTGCGTGCGATCCTGAGCGAGAATAAACACTATACTGAAGTAAGCGAAGCCCATGCTGCTCTGATTAATCTGCCATTAACTCAAGCAATATCTCAAGGGTCTTCTATGCATTATCTCCCCTCTAAGGCTTTGATGAGAAAAAAATATTTGAGTTACGATACCATAGAAAATCGGTTTATAAAGTTCCTTATTGAATACATTGAGAATATTGCATTTAGACTGAATGCGATTAGTGACCTGCCAGCAGGTGTTATTGAAGAAAAAGAACAAATTTTATCTTTCTGTAGATCAATACTTAGAGAACCTTTTTTTAGGGACATTAGTCCTATGAGATTAATGCCGTTAAATTCAACTATTCTTCAGAGCCGTTCAGGGTATCGGGAAATCTTATTACATTTCACTCGGAGTCGTTTCGGCATTAAGCATATTTTTGAAGATTTTGAACAAGACTCAATGTCTATTGATTTGAAAAAAATATCGGACCTGTATGAATATTGGGTGTTTTATAAGATAGTAAAATCTTTCTTGGGCGACCAAATTATTATCGAAGAGCAAGATGCTGTGATGAAAGATGGTGAAGTTTCTTACGGTGTCTGTTTTAAAAATGAATACATTTCAATTTATTATAACTCAACTGAGTCAAGGTCTAGAAAATCTGCATATAGCGTTGCCTTAAGACCGGACACGACAGTTGTTGTGCGTAAGGATCAAAAGGTTTTAAAATTTGTTTTTGACGCCAAATACAAAGTTAAAAATAAGGATGGAGAGGATGAGATAGAGCGGCAAATTAAATCAGAAGATTTATACAAAATGCATACATATCTTGATGCTATAGAAGATTGCGTATTTGCAGTCGCCGTATACCCTGGCAGCGAATTTAGTTTTTACGAGAGGGATATTAAATCTCCAATTAGGCGAACCGTGGGATCTATAGATTCATTTGAGGGTGTGGGAGCAATTCCTCTAGTTCCTGAAGATAAAACTCTTAATGATCAATTTGATAATTTCATGAAAGCTATAAAAGATAAATTTGGATTTATTTGATGGTACTTACCAAATAAATAACCTTGTGGAAACACTAGCCTATGAACAAGGTATTTAGTTTCAATTTACGTAATCTGATTTAAATAACTTCCTTGAAAGCAATACAGCAGGCGTCTCCAAACAGGGGGCTTAGTTCCCACTAGAGCTTTGCATATTGCAATCCGACTTCCTTCCTCTTGTGCAATGGATATGGTTCCATTTTTGACTTCTGCACCATGTCCGACTGCTCATAGAACGGTTTAGTGCGCAACTTCACCGGTCGCTTGTTGGTGTGGATCAACAACGCTTCGTCGCCACGCATTTGGATAATTTCGCTCTCATTGAGGAGATTTTCTTCGCGGTAGATCGTCTGATCGCCTTGTTCAATCGGTTTCTGCACTTTACCCAGTCGTCGCTCAAGTGCCTTGGCTGTATCGAGCCCTACGCCCGGCAAATAGATTTGTGTACCGAATCCATCTTGAATGGTCTCGGCACCCTTATCGCCATATCGGCTTTCCAATTGAGCCCGAGACTGCAGAAACGCCCAGATTGCCACGCGATTCTTGCGTGCCGTCGTCGCATAAATATCAAAGTCTGGGATAGTTAAATGTCCGAACTCGTCAAGCAACAAATAGACGGGTAGGTTGTTGGGATCGAGACTTGAAAGCAGTGTGTTGAACAATTCCGTGTAAAAGAGATTCAGGATGAAGCTATAAAAACGTAGGTCTTGCTGACGAGCTTTGAGAAAAAACGCTGTTTTCCGTCGCTGTAAATTGCCAAGATCAAAACTGCTTGTTTGCGTAAGGCGGGCGATGTCGGGGTTGCCGACGGCGTCCAATCCGACTGTGGCCGTGCTCAAGAAGGACAAAACCGTCCGTTCGTTGCCTGCTAAAAACCCTCTATAGTCGCTGTACGTTGAGAGGTCTTCAAGCGTGCTCTCCACAACAAACTGATCGAGCCGTCCGCCGTCCTTCAGGTGTGCGTCAAAGCTGTTGAGAAGATGTAACACGTTGGCGAGGTTAAGGTGCTCCGGTTCGCCGCGATTGCGTAGACACTGTATCATTATTCTAATAATTTTTTCCGCGCCAGCCGACCAAAATTGACCGTCATCACTATCAAGCGACGAACGCACAATGAGATGTGCGACCTGTGCGATATCGGTATACCCATTGGCATTTTCTAACGGGTTATACGTCTCGCCAACGCTCGTATCCATGAGGTTGAGAACCTTGATGTCGAAACCTTTTTGGGCAAGATACCCACTCGTCTGCGCGTATATCTCTCCCGAGGTATCGCTGATAACAAGAGAGCAGTCATCTAGTGTGTAGATGTTTGGCATGACGAAAATAGAGGACTTGCCGCTTCCCATACCGCCAACAGCAAGTACACTTTGCATAGATACTTTTTCTGAGAGTCGTACACTTTTTCCATCCACAAGAAATCCCTGCGTGCCCGTATCAAAAAATCGCCATTTTTCAAACCACCCCATAAAGCGGGCACTCGGCTTTTTCTGAGACAGCACCCATTGTACGGTCGCAACACCTCCACGCCCGACACCAGATAGAAACGACCACATCACGGAAAATATTGATGCGCCGGTCGCATAGGAAATAAGAAACAGCACCAGCAGGCCAGCCACTACCCAGCCAATACCTTCTTCGCTGTCAATAGCACCAAGCGCAAATAGTACCGTAAGTGCGAGTATCATTCCGAGAAACGTCTTTTGCGCTGTGTGCATTATTGACCTCCTTCGATTTCAAAGCTATTGGCTTCTCGCGTTACTTCATGAAGCAATCGACTTCGGTGGTCATCTGCAAGCGTCTCTCGTCTTTCTGTGAACTGTCCGAAACGAGTCTGCGCATCTGAAAATGCGTCAAATAGCCCCAATGTTTTGAGCCGATACCGTCGTCCCGTATCGGCGTTTTCTATCCCCCAGGTATTTCCACGCCGATAGAATGAGAGCCCGTCGGTTTCAAGTCGTATCGTTGCATCGTCTTGGGAATGTGATTGTTCAAGTGCCCGAAACACAGAGTCCCGTACTTGTTCGGTCTGGGTTGCCGATTGCCCCGTACGCCGTGCCGCTTCGTAACCCGATGTAGAGACGCGGGCGCGATCTGTCCGCGCTTCACCTCGTCTATGCAAGCGTTCCCCGATCAGTTCTGGGTATCGCTCCACCTTGTAATCCTCCAGATCACACACGATGGTACGAAGCTCTGCCTTGCTCAATCGCACGCGTTGCTCACTCTTAACCTCGTTTGCACTCAGCATGAGGTGAATATGCGTATAGTCGGTGTCACTATGGACACACCCGAATGCAAGTTGGTTCGGTGCCCGCCTCGTAAGATACTGCTCCGCAAGGTCATGCAGGATTTCAGTCTGTTTTTCTTTTGAGAGGTGGGGCTGATGCTCCAAAACGATAATTTCGTGATACGCATGATTACCGCCCGACCGCATCGGCAAAAAACGGTTATTGTTTTCAAACTCTTTGGCAATCTGCATCCAGTTGCCACTCTCCGGCAGCGCAAAAAGATTGCGGGTAAGGACGGCATGTTCGTCAAGTCCTTCCCTCACAAAGTAGGCGATCAATTGGCGGAACGCGGGAGACTTCTTACGGCTCATGGATTTAACTATCATCTTCCGCCTTCCATGGTCGTGAGACAAACTCCTCTACCGATGCCTCAAGCTGTGCCAGTTGTTTCATCAACTCCGCCGGGCGCCGTAATCGTCCCCACCCATTTGTCTCGCGTGCGACCTGATTGACATTGTTGCCGATCCTATGGATCGCAATGTATAGCGTAGCAATCTGTTTCTCGATTGCTTTAGATGGCACAAAACGCTGGTTTCTATAGGCACACGACTGAGCCCAAATCTGCGCAAATACGCTTCTACCGTTTTGCTTCGCGAGAGCTGTAATGTCGCGATGTTCCTGTTTGGTCAGCGTGCCGTATATCCGGCGTTTGCCATCCTCTCTAAAACGCTGCCAATACGCTTTGCGGTACTGGCGTCGTTTTTCTTCGCGCGTGCGATCATCAACCATGATGGTCGCCTCGTGCGACAGGGGGTTCGGGGGCTCGCCCCCGACAAGAGTGCATTCTGTGTCCCGCCGCAGACATGCAATCTTGCTCGATATCTATATATCGACATTTGTTCCCAACGGTCATCGTCGTCCTTTCCGTTTTGAACGCCCGACAACCAATAAAAGAAGACACAGAACAACAATACCGAGGATGTGAAAAGGAACATATAGACTGGGCACCAGCCCAGCCAACACCGCCAAGCCACCACCAATGAGGATGAGCTTGATACCGCCCGCATGCCATTGAATAACAATGGCTAAGCCCCCTAACATGATTAGGATTGTAGCGATTGCTATAAGCGTTTCTGAAAGCATAAAGGTCATGGCATTTACTCTTCCCACATCCCTTTTTTCCGCCCGTCAAACTCAAGCCAAAAGACAGCCAGAAACGTGATCAGGATTGCCATCACAGAAATACCAAACGACGTGCGTATGGCCAATCCCAGACCAACGGCAAGTGAAAGCATAATCGCGGCGGATGTGAACGAGCGCATAATCAACAAGAGCACACCCATGATGGATAGACCGGTCGTGAACAAGAATATCACTGTGAAGTTTATGGAGGTCATGACAAGCCCTCCACCCGCGCTCCGGAACTTTCAAAGTATCGCTGCCAGAAGGTTCGGTGCATTGCTACCTGATGGCGGACAGCCTGCTCGTTTCTAAGGTACACCACCCGTACCGCAACGCCCTCAAGAGTGGTGGACACCTGCCGAGCAAATACGCTCCTATGAAATTGCTCATATTGTTGTGCACCGTCACGGTATTGCGAATATGCCGTGGTGTTTTCAAGCATGTCACTTATGATAATCAACCTGCGCCTGCCGACCGACGATGCAAATGTCGGAAGCTCGGCAATTGCTTTGATAGTTTGGAGAATGGGCGACTGTGGCGACTGCGCGGGTTCTTCAAGCATTGCCGTCGCGCTAGCAAGCGGTAAACCGAAGCCCGCTTCAAAGTCGCGCATAAAAAACTTTTTATTATCATAGAGCCAGTGTGCATCACTGCCATCAGGCGGACGGCAGAGGGACAGGATTGGCTTAAGCGGTGAAGGAACGGTTTCCTCAATCGGAATAATGGTCAACCGCTCTCCAGTGGCAAGCGAAGCCAGTACGCGGTCCATCTCGATTCTAAACCGAACCCTTTGCGCGGGTGTTAGCGGATCAGTGCGATCCACTGCCACCATGGTATGCGCGTCAGCACTGCACACCGCACTGGAGTCTGATTCCTTGAGCGTCACACTTAGATATGTGCCGGTCGCCATCCCGACGCCCACGGCACCGATGAGAAAAACCCCCGCGATGTTTTGCCAACTCATGACGCCCTCCGTTCTATTTCCGGGAAGGTACCGTCATCAGGAACATGCACCCGATCATCAAGAATATGGGCGATGTCCCGTTCGGCAGTACGGTGGAGCTCTTCAAGCGCATGGAGTGCTTCATTGCGTTTCTCTGCGACGACTACCTTGATCGTTGCCCGGCGTTCATGAAGCGCGTCGGAACTGCACCCAAGATCAGTATTGAGCGAAACGCGTTCGGTGAAATATGCGGGAACATCTTGCGTGCGTATCCGCACATTTTCTTCGCGGTATGAAGTGATAAGCTCATTGCACAGGCGACTGATTTGTACAGCGCGGTCTTCGCAGTATCGGGCACAAAGCATCGCGACGTTAATCAAAGCATTCGCCTTGGCTGCCCGCTTATCAAGTTGTTTCAGTGCGTCGTCAATTTCGTCTGTTGCGTAGGCAACCACACTTTCCACATCCCGAACCTGACGGCGCTTGAGATTTTCAAGCGCCAGAGCCGTTTTGTGATATTGGCGAGTAATGGCACCATATTTTGGATAGGGATCGTCCAAGACCCGATACCCATCAATCACGGTCAAGAATGCGGCAAAAATCCCAAGTCCGAACAAGAACACGGCGTCGGCGCTCTCTGTTATATTAAAAAGTCCCGCCGACATGTGTTGACCGGCGAGCCAAACAGCATTTTCGAGATCAATGCCAAGCGCGATGCGGTAGTGCGCGACATAAAGATTCAAGAAGAGAAGCCACGCACACCCAAACATCAGTCCCGCAACTGCTCGCCGTCGGTACGCAGAATCAATGTGGTGGAGATGACGACACGCATGGATACCAACCATAAGCGCGGGCCCAATATTTATGACGCTGATCAGAAACGCCTGCCACCAGCCACCAAGCAATCCACGGGCATCATGTTCGCCGAGAATGCCTCCACTGAAAATGACTTCAGCACCAAAAAGCACAAACAGTAGCCCCCATCCCAAGAGCGGGAACTCCGGGTATTTTGCGCTTCGGTGACCAAGCCGATGCGTTGTTTGGAACTGGGTAAGTTCGTTTCGAGCGGAATCAACTGACTGCCGAGACGCACCTCGTTCTGCGTTGCCTTGCGCCCGATAGTTAGTCAGTTCGTGGTGTGCAACAACATTCGGTTTAGCGATGTCCAGATCAGAAAAGGCGTACTCAGGTTGGTTAAATTTTTCATCACACCGGCGCAGTTCTCCTTCGATATGCTGGCGCACACCGGTGATCGCATTCTTCGATGCATTGAGTATTTTTTGCTGTGAAGCATTCAGATCGACATCTTCGACTCTGGGTCTATCGACTTCACCATCAACCCGACCTGACTTGGCGACACTGTTTTTGCTGGGAAGGCGATATCGCCATCCCAGAATTGCATGCTGGAATGCATGCCAGATATTTCTAAATGACATTGGATACTCCTTTGTTGAAATAATAGTAAGAGTGCTTTGCCAAAAACCGTTTCAATGCTGTTTGATGATAGGTCATGGGCTGTATTTTCCGATGACGGACAGCACTTCTTCACCTGAAGACAGGTGGAGAGCACGAAGAGCAAGGGCTTCAAGATGCACTACGTCAAACGTTGTGCAGCCATCGCGTTTTGGGTTTGTACGCCTACAGGCGTTAATCGCGGCAATGAAATTGCCCTTCAGGAAAAATCGCACTGCGTGATGGAATGCTGTCCAAGCAATATTCGGGTCTCTAAAACGCCATTCGTGCGTCTTGCGAACTGCTCGTTGTAGTTCCATGATCGGATTGATTTTGGTCGCCATAACAGCCTCCGCTTCCTGTGAGGAAAGCGAAGCCACGATGCTCATGGAGCAGATTGACGCTACTTATGGTTGTGATACAATCTGAGTAACGTCTCGGTGGCAATCTTTCCTCGGTATGTGTTGCCCCTAGGCGGGGGACGTTGGGCCTCCATGCCCTTCGTCCCTTTTTTATGCCTGACTTTTGATCAAGAGTCAATACTTGCCATATGATGCCATATCATGTTGCCATATCATGTTGCCGATACATGGAAATAAGAAACACCGCGACGGGAAAATTCTCCGTAAAGAATTCGCCTTTCTCGACCTATCGGCGTGAGTCAATGAAGTAAAGGGATCTCAACCTTGAGCGATATACTCAAGACACATAAAGGGCGGCGTAGCTGCATTGCCCTGCTCAAAAATCTCATCGATACGCGCAATGGCAAGACCAGCTTTTCTTCCAATAGCGGACATAGTGGTGAGCGACCGATGAAAGTCCTCGAAAGATATAGCTGCGCTGGCTCGCTTAGCTGAATCTGGATATACGTTCACGGTATAGGAATGACAGTCTATGTTGTAGTCTGCTTGCGAAAGATGCATATCGAAGGTTGAGAATGAACAGTCACGAAAACAGGGATGGGAATCGACTATCATTAGCGTGCCCCCGTCTGAAAGGCTGTCTTTTGCATCAGCAAGCATTTGGACCGCAAGTTCGTTTGATGACACAGTCACTAGGACTAGCACGAGAATAATCAGGTCAAATTTCTTGTGAAACTCAGAGCAACTCTGTACTCCCCATTCGAATTCCTCAAAATTAAGATTGGGCGCAGCATGTCGCGCATCTGCAGCCATTATTGCGGAATGTGATTTATCAAGCCCTCGCACTTGGCTTGCCAATGTGGCCATGCCTGCAGCAAAATCCCCATTGCCACACCCAATCTCCAGAATACGGTTTGGCGCTAATGCCGAGACACGTTTATTCAAGAAGGGATACAGGCAATTATACTTAATGTCCCCGTGAATACCGTAGTACGATGGGGGAATTCGTCGGATTGGACTTCCCATTACTGATTATCACGTCGACGAATAAGTGCGACAACAATGTAAACAACAGGCGTATCTACAGCAGCAATAAATAGTTTCACCAGATATTGGCCGACCATCATGCCAAAGAGTACGCTCCATGGGAAAACGCCACCAAACCCCAGCGACAAAAAGAGTACAGTATCAATCGCCTGACTAACTGCTGTGGATAGATTGTTGCGCAACCACAAATGCTTGCCGTTAGTCATCTGTCTAATCTTTGAGAACAACAGCACATCATTAAGTTGGGCTACAAAGTATGTGATAATCGCCGCTACGACCAACCGTGGTGTTAGACCCAACACTTCTTCATATTTTGCTTCATTGGGCGCGAAGAACTCTGCAGGAGGCAAATAGATAGCCAAGGCGACTAAAACACCTGTAATCACGTATGCAATCAATCCGATTTTTACAATTTTCTTTGCTTCGTCTTTACCCCATATTTCACCAACGATGTCGGTGCAGGGGAAAAGAAATGCATAGACCACTGCGCCAGCAACAAAAGTTAAGCCCGCAACATCAACTACTTTGTATGAAAGCAATAAAGAAATCGGAATACATGCAAAAAAGATGGCCTTAATTGCGTCCAAAACATATGAGTGCTCACGTAGACCTTCATATTCAGGCTGCATTTCGGCAATCTCCTTCACCAAGTCTCTGTAAAATACCTTCGCACAAAGCGATTTTTTCGTTGTCTCGTGCAGACGCCTTTAAATCCTCTATGAGCTTGACTACCTCAGCCTTCACTAAGGATTGGCCCACCTCAGCCAAAGGGATAACCAACCGCCTGCCGTCGTCAGCATCCACGCTCGTATTAAATGAAGGGGCTTGGCCATTTTCGGGTAGAACCACGATTTGGTTTTCCCCCGGTTGAAACAGGTAGGTCTTAACTTTGAATACCTCTAAGCACCCTTGGCCTGATTGGTGATGCCGCTCGAACCGTTCTATAGAATACTCAGCATCTTCCAATGCTCGTGTGATAACACGGCGTGCACGACGAGAACTTTCATCTGCCAGATGCCCTTCAACAAACTCTTCATTCGGAAAGAAATAGAGTAAGCTGATCCCCCTCTTTAGGGCGTCTGCAAGTATACTGTCCACTCGCTCTTTGAGAGCCACATTGACAGTGTTGGTGTCGAACTCAATAAGCGTATTCATCGAGAACACTAAACAAACACTGTTGTGTGCAAGTTTACGCAAGAAGCTGTCTAACGCATTAATGGTCGCTGATCTATTGTCCAAATCAATTGTGGTCACCATGTCGAAATTAACTTTGGATTGCCCTCCCTCTAGATCGGACACGCCATCGGCTTCAAAGCCGCTTACCAGAAACTCCGCTGCTGCTCTTGCCACATGAGGATTTGAGGTTTCCAGATGGTAATCTTTCAAGATTTCTTCAATTGGTCGCTTTGTCTCTGACTCGGAATAGGCAAATTTATACAATCTGACCAACGCCCGTGCCCACGAAAGATATTGTCGACCGTCTGGTTTTTTTCCACCTTGATCGCTCCAAGTATTATCTTCCTCCCGCGTCCAGCGTGCGCTATCAGTCAAGGCATAACTGCCATTTAGAACAGCACTGACTACGTTTGGAGATACCCCTGCTCGTGCAGCCAAATCACTTTGGGAACGCCAAAGTAGGTTTTGACATTCAAATAGTGCCCGCACTAACCTCGTTTGCGCCATTTTTACCAACCCTTCAATATTTATCCATATTTCAAATGCCATACTATGACTACGAAAGCCAGTAGTCAAATCACGTGTTATGGTGTAAATAATGATCAGCAGGAGATAGGTTTGCACTAATTATCTCTGTGCTCCACAGGTACATGCGGAAACGTATTTGCAGATAGCGGCCTCGAAGGCGAACCATCAATCATCATTTTGAGATAGATGTGATAATTGGCTTGTCCCATTAAATCTTCCTGACCGATATCAGGATAAAACTCACGTGCCAATATAGGCGCGTCCTTCGCCCCCACACGAAATGCTATTAGCGTCCCCACATTCCCCAACACCGCCAAACGGATACTTTCAGGCACTTGATGCATATGCTGATTAGACAGAACCAAGGCTACTTTCGTTTTACGTAATTCCGATACAGCATCAGCGAAGCTATCGATGGCCATATTTTGAAACTCATCAACAAACAGGTGAAATGGCACTCGTTCATGTTCTGGCTGATCTGCCCTACTGAAAGCCGCCAGCGTCAGCATGGTGACAAGCAGACCACCAAGCAGTGAAGAAGCGTCCTCGCCGATACGTCCTTTGGCCACGTTAATAATCAAAATTCTCCGCTCGTCCATAATCCGCCGAAATGAAATCGGTTTCTTTGGTTCCGTAAGGACACGATAGAGCATAGGGTCTGAGAGAAATGCTCCCACTTTGTTCACCACCGGCCCCAGCGCACTTGGCCGGTTAAACCCACCGGCTACAAAGTCTCGTTCCCAGAATAGACGCACCTGTGGATTGTCTATTTGTCCGACTACCGTCGCCCGAAACTGTTTATCTAAAAGCAGACGTGGAATGTCTGCCAGCGTTGCATGAGGAATGTCCAAAAGCGCTAACAGCGCATTGCGGAAAATGTGCTCCATGTTAACGCCCCAGCTGTTGCCACCACCCCACTGTTTTTTAAAGACTTCCAAAATGCCAGAGGCAACCAGCGGACGCTTTTGAGGAGAAACCGGGCGGATTGGGTTATAGCCATACGGCTGTTCTGTATCTGGTGCATTGAGGTAGATAAGGTCATTTTGGCGGTGTGCTGGAATGGAGGCTGCAATACGGTCGGCACTGTCGCCGTGAGGGTCGATATACGCCAGCCCGCGACCAGCTCGCACATCCTGCATTATGAGGTTTTCTATAAGGGTCGTTTTACCCGCACCTGTCTTCCCAATGCAGTAAACGTGACTGTGCCGGTCGGCTTGTTTGATGCCAAACTTAATACCCTGATTACGGAAGTTAGTGCGGGCGAAATATGAGACTTCGTTATGTTGTGAAAGCATAACGTCTATTGTCTATGGAGCATTTTGCTTAGCTAGGCTATCGATTTTGACTAAATCTTGCTCAGCCATTTCTCGTTTTGATTGGGCGGATTACACGTTATAATGGTCGTAAGCATTAATTAAGAGCGATCTACAATCATGACCTCAAAAACACCTGACGAAGAGCACCTAGGGAAATATACTCCCAACAAACCTCATAAGGACAATTGGAAAAAGACGGCGGGTGCATACATCACGGTTGTTTTTGAAGAGGATGACGAAACGCCATCAGGCGTCGATATCCATACCCAACCATATCTAAAAAATCGGATAAAAGTCCGGCTCTCGTGGGTGAAAGAAAGTGACGAGATCAAAGAAATCGAGATCAAGAAGTTTAAGCACTATAAAAATGATGGTTGGAAAGAAGATCACGACGAGTGGGGCTATGGAGGCATAAAGTTAAAGCCAGTAACGACCGGACTAATCTTAGAGTTTTTGCGAACAATTACATCCCTCGACATCAATGAAATTAAACAGCGACGCATGAGTCTGAATGTTGAGGGTGATCTCCCGCTCGACGATCAGATGAAACGGCAGTTGCGCACATACCTTTCAAAATCAGGTGGTCGTGAGTTCATCCAAGAATTACTAAGCACCGGATTTTTGCAGGCAGGCGACATCGTCAATACGAGCTTTCGCAGAGAGCAACTCGAACAATTTGAGCGCATGCTCAGCGATCCCGACACCTTGAAGGCTTATGCGCGCAGTCAGGGTGTGTCAGAGACAAAAGAAGAAGGGATTTGGCAACGCTTTTTTGAACAGAACCAGTGGATCTTTGGATACGGTCTGGACTACAGATTTCAAGGATTGCTTCAATCTCAGCCGTCAATGTCGTCTGGTGAGGCGGATGGGAGCGACTATGTCATCAGTGATTTTCTTCTCGGTGACAGCCAGTTTATGGTGTTCGTGGAGATCAAAAAACCAAGCACCCTACTCTTTACTGGGACTCAGAACCGTGCACGGAGTTGGCGTTTGTCTTCTGACCTCTTTGATTCTGTTTCGCAGATATTAGAACAAAAGGCGGGCGGACAAAGTTTTTATGAAGCAGGTGACAAGTTCAACAACGCTGGCCAAAAAATTGTCCAGCGTCCACATGACTCCAAAGTTCTTCTGATTATCGGAAGTTGGGATCAAATAACGCAGGACAATGAGAAAGTTCAGGACACCAAGCGCCGTACGCTTGAGTTGTTCCGGCGAGACTCCCGAAATGTTGAAATACTAACCTATGATGAACTGCTCGACCGAGCTCGCTTCATTGTTGAGCACTCATCCGGACAGTGATACGCAGTGGGGGGTGTTATTGTAACCGCAGTAGTTGCCTGAGCATTTGTAACGATGCCTCTGGACATGGGAATATCTTTTGCCAATCGAGGTTCCGTAATTCATCCCGCCACCGGAGCAATGTTTGATAGTCAGAGTAAAATGACTCAATTTTCCCATTTTTTCCTTGTTTTATAAGGGTATTTTTGAGTTCGTAATTTTGATTTTGACTTGTTGTCACTAATTCGGGGTTCTGGGGTCTAATTTCACCATTTCGCCTTTGTTTTCTGCCATTCTTATGGGGTTCGTAATCTCGATTGAGGCGTGGCATCCAATACATCAAATACTGGCTCGCAGCCGTATACTCATGTACGATTTTACGCCTATCTTGTTTCAAGTTTGCAAAGAGAATTTTTATCAATAGTTGCCGCTCTTCCGTTGTTCCATTCTGATAGATGTCTTTCGCCTGAAATGCCAACAAATGCAGTAGCTCGCGTAATTCTCCGTATTCGCCTTCTTGGTCGCTGGTTACTTTTAAGGACGCCGTCAGTGCGTCTTCCTCATTGGTCAACTCGTTAATTTTCCGATCACAGTATTCTGCCGGAGCATCCTTGTTGATCTTGGCTTCATAATATTTATCCTTCTTGTTTCTGACAGAAATAAGAAGTTTCTCCAGACGTGGGATATCATCTTTACAATCCTGACTAATTTGAGCCTCCTGCTCTTTCAGCCCGGCTTGTATTTCGGCTAGCACATCCTTGTTTTTCGGCGCAATGAGATCAAAGGTGGGGAACAACTGCTCTTCAACCCGCTCCTGTCTCATACAGGTCTTATGCGGGCAATGGCGAGAATTACCATGGTTATAGCAGTGACCATAATAATGTCCCTTCTTGAGATACCACGTTACCAGCCCTCCACAACCGATACATCGGATTTTGCCCTTGAAGACTGGATTATGCTTCGAGAAGTATGGTGTTTTGATTGGACGTTGTAGTTTCCGCTGTACCGTATCAAAGAGCCGTTTACTAATAAGCGGTTCATGTTTGCCGGGGTAGAGTGTTCCGTTCCAGCGAATCTTGCCGTAGTAAAAAGGATCGGTCAAAAGAACATGGGTTTTGCTGGTTGATATCTTGTTGCCTGCTCTGGTTCTCAGCCCTTCTTTATAAAGTTTGTCTACCAGTCGGCTAATCGAATAATCTCCGGTGGCATACCGCTCAAACATAAACCGTATGTACTTGGCGACTGGCTTATCAATGACATGGATTTTATGTCCTTTCTCACCAGTTGTCTTGTATCCCAGTGGCGGTTTTGTCGGTAGCCAGCCATGCTTAATTTTCGTCTCTTGTCCCGCTTTGACTTTTTCGGACAATAGGCGCACGTAAAACTCAGCAACGGCAACTTTCATGCGCCATATGAACCACTCATGAGATTTCGAATTTTTGTGAAGAACGCAACCTTCCTTGACCAGATGGATTTGATTACGTTCATCGTTTAATAGCCATGCATCGATACCAGTTACGTCAGAAAAATTTCGGGTCAGACGATCTGTCGTTTCTACAATGATGACCCTGATTCCGTTTCTACGGACATAGACCATCATTTGATTGAAAATCTTGCGCTTCTGCTTTCCAGCCGCGCTTTCTGCAATGCGGTATCCTTTCCGAATGTCAATGCCGGTTTTCTCTGCGTAAGCGTCTAATGAGTCATCTTGAGCGTCAAGGGAGTATCCGGTCTCCTCCTGTTCTTTAGACGAAACGCGAGCGAGTTTAACACCCGGTGTTTTGGGAATATTGGTATCCATTGAATACGTGATTAAAGCGCTGTTATCTCAAACAACGGGCTTTGAATTCATAATAAGGTATGTTCTCTGTCAGCGCGAATCTCTGAAGTGGGCAACTCTTCATGTCTTATTTTCTCTTCACCATCCTTCGCGCAATTTTGATCATGGTGAAGTAATATTTCATAACCTCGTTGGCGATCTCCTCAACTTCTTCTTCGGTATATTCTTTCAATCCACCGTATGGTTCATGAAGTCGCTTAAATGCCTCAATCCGTTCTTTTGATAATTTCATAGAGGAGATCAATTGGATTCCGTGGGTACCCCCCTGTTGATATCACTGTCCGCCACCAGCTCGGGATCAGCAGGAAAGATATATTTACGCCGTTTGTTGTGCGGGTCATGTTCTTCGATAATGAGTCCCGCAATTTCTAACATCGGGAGTATCTGTTGGCGCAGTTGGGCGGCATCCATCATACGTCCGTACACATGGTAATGCTCGGACAGCACTTCGGTGCGCAAGAGCCCAACCGTGCGTCCGTTATAGTTCTTTTGCTTGTCTCGCCATGCAGGCAGGATCACATCTTTGTAGAGTTGATAAACATAAGGGGGGAGATTGAGTTCTTGGGCGGGCGCAACGGCCTCCCAGAGGGCAAATGCTTCTGCAAAGTCGTCAGGGTGCGTGGTGATGGTAGTACCGTCTCGATCACGCCACCAGAGGTTCAAAAGGGCAAACGCTTTCATCAGTGAAATAAAGCGTTTTATGTCCCGTTGCGCTCGTGGACGGAGTGTCTTGCTCGTACCGAGAAAGACACGCTCTATCTCGGATTTCAGTTTTGGTTCAATACGGATGTGTTTGATTCCGGCAGCCTTGATCGCGCCAATCCGCACACGGAGCGCGTTACGTCCGTCATCGTTTTCCAGCTTCGCAAGATACCTGGCATCGTCCATTTCTCGCTTGATCGTCTCGCCAACACTGTCTTTGATCTTCATCTGACTGATATCGGGAGAGAGCAAAAACATTCTCGTGGCTTCTTGCTCATTAATGCGTAATTGCGCGGTTGAAAAAATAATAGATGGATAGCCCTTCAACAACACATCCTTGGTGCGCAACCCCTGCTTTTGGCTCTTGTCAGTGATCTTGATGTTGATGGTTTTAGCATCATGCGAGAGCAGTGGTCTGAGACGTGCCAGAAGCTCTGTATGAGGCATGTCCAAGAAGGTCAAAATCCGCCTTGATAGATCGACGACAATCCGTCCTTTCTTCGTTTTGTCTGGTATGCCAACCTCGTGAAAAAAGGCGGTCGGAGAACAGTAACCCAACTGCACGACGTCTTCTTTCGGAAAGAGTTTGCCTATCTCAATCGGAATGTAACTTTTGCCGGTCGAAGAGGGTGCGTTGTAGCTGATATTAAATTGATCCTCCTCGCTATACGCCGAAAGCGCACAGAGAAACGTCACCAGCTTATTAGTACGGTCGTGTTTGATAGTGAGGTCGAGAACTTGGGCGAGCCGGTCTGAGGTCATCGGCTCAAACTTGAGGGAAGGTGTAGACATACCTGTTTGTTGTTAACGAATATGCCATTGAGCATAGATGTAGGGGGCACAGGGTCGAGGCTACCAGAAAGGGCTACCCATCTGTACCCACCGGCGCACCCGCTCCAACAGTCATGAATGGTATAAATCAATCACAGGCAAAATAATCAGACCGACTTTACGTTCTGTGTTCGATTACAGACCGCGCTTTTTTATACATACTCGATATCCTTGCATCACTGCACCGCATACAGATATTTTTGTCTCACTGTCACCTACTTCTAGGTCGGCAAACGCACATTATAAATACTCGGAAGCTCTTGAGGTTACAGAGCCGTACCGCCCGACATATACGCAGTGAGATGTAGAGAAGTTCTTGTCCCCAGAGTGCCGAGGTAACACTCAGCACATATGCACAATAAAACCTCGCAGGAACGAAAGTTTCTTGCTCTTTTTCCCACCTACTGCGGTGTCGGCTATGCCGTGGCTCGTGACGCCGATAGTTTTTCTGCGTGGGGACTAAGAAAGGCGGTTGGTGACGACGCCAACAAGATCGCTATTCGCAAGTTTGTACGCCTTCTCAATCGTCATAAGCCAACCGATATTATTCTCGAAGATATCCCTAAAGACGCAGAACACAAGCGTTCCCGTGTCGCCGCCCTCATTATCTCGATGTCGCAGATCGCCATGAGCCAAGGGTGCACGGTGTACTTCTACACCCGCGCGCAGATACGCGATGCCTTCCACATGCACGGTGCCTTCACCAAACATGAAATTGCCGAAGTCATTGGCACCATCATGCCCGAGTTGACGCACGCGATACCTCCAAAGCGAAGGGTGTGGGAGACAGACCCGCCTGCGATGTCATTTTTCTGCGCTGCCTCGCTTGCACTCACACACTTCCACTTTGAACAAACACCTACAGGGTAAAAAAACGCCTCTCTCCTGATGGGGAGCAGGGAGAAGCCCTGAGCATCCGCTCTCGGCTTCACATCTGTTCCATCATCAAAGAAGAGGTTACAAAATGAAACCATCAGCAATCTATGAACGTGTCACCAACCAGATCATTACGGAGTTGGAGGCGGGTACAGTGCCGTGGGTCAAACCATGGAAGACAAACGAGGAGCATATGCTTCCGCACAATGCCGTCTCATGCCGTCCCTATAGTGGGGTCAATGTGCTCCTGTTGTGGTGTGCCGCCGAAGAGCGAAACTATACCCGCGCTGGATGGCTCACCTTCAAACAGGCTCGTGCGCTTGATGCCTGTGTCCGCAAGGGCGAAAAAGGCACGCACATCGTGTTTGTCAAAAAACGTGAGGTATCAGACGATGATGCCGACCACGACGAAGATACAAAAACAATATCAGTTATCCGATCCTATGTGGTCTTCAATCTGTGTCAGATTGAGGGGCTGCCGGAGGCATATCAGACGGTAGAAGACGATCTGCCTGCGCATGAGCGGATAGAGGCAATCGAAGCGTTTGTTTCGGCACTCGGTATTGATATTGCCCACGGCGGGGCGAGGGCTGCGTATAATCCACGGCATGATACTATCGTGATGCCAACCCTCTCAAGCTTCGAAGCGAGAGAGCACTATTATGCAACCCTCTTCCATGAACTCGGCCACGCCACAGGACACCGAAAACGGCTCGCTCGTGACCTGTGTGGACGTTTTGGTAGCGAGGCGTATGCAGCGGAAGAACTCGTTGCAGAACTCACTTCTGCCTACCTCAGTGCCACCTTCGGCATTGAGGGACAGCTTCGCCATGCCAGTTATATCGAAAGCTGGCTCACACTCTTCAGGCAAGACAGCCGTGCCATCTTCACGGCTGCGGGTCAGGCGCACCGCGCAATGATCTACCTGCTACAAGCAGCGGATGTTCCACTCTTTGAGGATCACGCACAAACCAGATGAGAGTATCCACACTGTTCTTCAAGCCCCATGATTTTCCATGGGGCTTTTTCTATGTCAGAAGGTGGGCGGCGCTGAGGGGTTCTTTGACAGATTTGAGATAGACCTCAGCGCCTACGGCTCAGTAGAACTCAGCCGATCAGTATAATTTTTATAAACCAGCCCCGGGCGCAATAGGGCCCAATTCCTCTTGGCGAAGTTTGGATTTTTGACGCAGTGCATCTTCCATTCCGGGGGTCATCGCACCACCGGTCAGATTGGCCGCAGCATCTTTTGCAGCCTTGGCAATCTCCTGCGGTGGGATCATCACTTTGACGCAAAAACGGACATCATCGTCCATAAACCGAGTGTCCTGCACATAGGCCATCTGGGTTAATCGACTACTAACCAGACTGAGATCGATGACGTTTCTATCAATTCCCTCAAAGGTCGATTGCTGACTGGAGCCACCGACAGTATCAAGCTCCTCACGGTATATCTTGATCATTGCTTTGACCGTGTCATGCGCCTGCCGACCGATTTCTGCGCGCGCCAAGGTCGCCGCCTTGTCTTTCAGCACGTCCATACTGCTGCCACGCCTTTTCAAACAGGTAATGGCCTCCCCGAATATAGGAGACGCAAACACCCAATTGCTCTGCGACGTGCCGGAAGGCGCTGTGGGTGCTGATGCAATGTCCTCTTTTGGCTTGGATGAACAGCCAACAAGCACTACCGATATAACGGCAACCAAATACATACTGTTTTTCATAACAACATCCTTCCTAAAACTTGTTCAAATACCAACATCAGAATTCACATCTCCACCGCCATCACATCCACAACCGGCACTTTAACTTGCCCGGTACAGGTGATCTTGGTTGTTCCTGCCTCGGACGCCTGACGCTCGCACTGCGGTTTGCCGACCACTTGCGCAATGCCAACCAATTTGTTGATGGTCTCGTCCTTAAAGTCCTCATAGGCAGCGGTCTGTGTTCCGTTACCCCATTCCTTACGAACCAACTCGGTTTTGGCGGCTACAAAGACACCGTTGACCTCTTCGATGGCTTCTTTAATCATTCGTGCCCGCGCTTCACCAAGCACGCGGTCATAAGCTTCCAGACCACCGCCAACATAGGTGCCGTTACCTTCAACCACACGCGACATGCGTCGCCCTTTCGCGTCCGTTTTGTACCGAACTTCAAAGCGGTGGCTTCCCAATTGTCGCTCGGTTACAAACACACCGGTGGTTGCAAGTGGAATGACCACCGAGGGTCTGGATTGGTTACCAGAAGCGCAGGAAGCAAGGCATAGCGACAGAAGTGCCAATCCAAGGTATGCACCGCATGGGGTCACTTGCTGATCTGCCGTTCGAACGCTCGTTGCTGTTCCACCCGCTTCTCAATCCGGGTGAGCGCATCCAGATACAGGTCTTCGCGGAGATCAAACTGATTGGCGTCACGGTACTGCGTAAACGCCTGTTCAAAATCACCGCGCATTTCATACAGGACACCCATGTTATAGAGGGCGGCAGCACGGCCTTTGCCGTCGATGGTTCCGTCTGCGACTTGGCGAAAAATGGAAAGAGCTTGGTCCAGACGACCTTTCTGGGCGTAGGTAACGCCGAGCGCAAGATCATCATTCCCGTTTTCCTTGAACCGGAATGTGACCCGTTCCGCGTGCGGGGAGATATCCCGCATGATGCGTGTGGCAAGGGTCTTCAAAAGCATTGTGTCGATGGCGTGTTCAGCCAGTGCGTAAGCGCGTGCCTCGCTTGGGCCATTTGGGGAAAAATACTGCCGCTCAAAACTTTCGGTATAGGCATCAGCAACGGTGCCACTACGGGTGCGAAGCTCGTAGTTTACCGTGACGCTCTTTTGCTGCTTGTAATAATAGGTGTAGTGGGTTCTGCCTTTTTTATCGGTCCAGCTATCCATCCAACTGTCCGTCTGTAAGCGGCTCCAATGGAGCGAGCCGCCGAGGACGCCTTGTGCGCCGCGATCAACAACTCGTATATGGCCCGCGTCTACTATCGCGCCCTTGAGCAACGTCGTGATCGACATGCCGGATGAGCGACCATAGTTGGCTTCAAAAGGACGCACCGTCACTGAAGAGACAGTAGTGCCTTTATATGCTGGCATATCAACCAGACCAGACACTGTGGGGCTGCTGCACGCGCAAAGCGCCATACAGACAAAGATGAAGCTGAATTTCACAGACTGCCTCCCCCAATCACAAAGATATGTTCAAGGAAAACAGATTAGCCCTTGAACAGTTTGACCAAAGTGTTCAGCAGGCCTCAGGGGTATTTAACGATATAAAGCAGTAACTTAGGTCAATTGAGCAAATTACATGCTTCGCTGGCCAAATTGATAAGCAAAAGAACTAGCCTTCACGCTCCACCGCTTCTACGGCAGCGCTAAGAGAACTATAGGAGCCTTTGTAGTATTCCCCGTCTCGGAATATACGAAACTTTGCGGAGCCGAGCATTTGATCCTCTCGCTCAATCTCAAATTTACATCGTTTACCGTAGATAGTTTCGACGATCACTTTCTTTGCCACTGTTTGCTTCCTTTCTGTGGGTTGTTAAAAACTAAAAGCTAAAACTTTCGCCAAAACCGACCTGCAATTTCCCGTTCTTCGGGACCGGTGGCATCTGCGTAAATGGCAGTGGTGCGCAAATGGGTGTGCCCAAGCCATTTTTGAAGGATATTGAGGGGGACGCCAGATTGTAGAGCTGATACTCCCATGCTGTGTCGTAATCCCTTGGGGCTAGCATGTTTGCCCTCAATACCCGCTTTTTCCATGACCTGTTTAATACGTACCCATCCAGTTGTTCGACTCCACGGCCACAACGCCTTATCTGCCTCGTTAGGTGAGCGTTGCGACCTTTTAATGCAGTGAACATCATCTAGGGCTAGCAATACTTCTGACGGTACGGGAACAGCTCGATATTGACCTCTCCGGCGTTTTTTCAGACATTCAAAAACGATGACACTGGCATCGAAGTCTATTCGGGCTGGAGAGAGAGCCAACACTTCGGAAATACGAGCGCCAGTATATGCGAGAACCATGCAAAATGTTTTAGTTTCAGGTTTCTCTTTAACGGCTATGTCCAAAAATGCTCGACGCTCTGAAAGATCAAGATATTTTCGGTTTCCATAACCGTCATAGACAAATGATATCGACATAATACTCAGCTACTACACAAAACTATTTGCATCTATTAGAGATACTTGACACTATGGTCATAGTGTTCGGAATGGCTGTTTTCTGCGGGTTACACAGCCTCATTATTGTACCATTTCCTTGTATTTTTTTACCCCCAAGCCGTTTGTTGCTTTCATTGCGGCTTGAAGGCTACGTTAGGAATAAGCGTACCGTATTTGAGGATTTTTACCGTCGCATAGCACCACATCCAGATGCGACAGAGGGAGAGCAATGGAACCGGTCAGCTTAAATGGCACATTGCTAGAACAACTCATTGAAGGCGAGTTTTCAGGTAAGGTCGAGAGGTTTCTCGACCATTGGGAAGCTGCCCATTCAAAAATCATTTCCAAGCCTCCAGATCGCTCATCTATCTATCGTTGGATGAAAGGTCAACTACCGCGTAGCTCACAGAGCTTTCTTTCACTCTGTGGTCTCTTGGATGTCGATCCCTTTGCAATGTTGAGCGTTAATGAGGACAAACTCTCTTCAACCATTCCGGAACTTTTGAATGCGGTTCAACTGCGGCAATGGCGACAACCGGCTTTAGGCTTTTTTACGGATTTCTTTGGTCGCCAGACCAGTTGGCCACCAAGGTCAATCTCCGAAGACTACTTCAGTCGCTCGTGGTCTATGGAAGACTTCGAACACGATCCAGAACATCGTGACAACTATTATCCCACAATAGTGATAGGTGGCTCAGAGCAAATCCATTTACACAAGCCACAAGTATTTCATTTTGCATTCCGCAGCCCCGACCTTTTCGGCAAGCGCTGGCTTCAGTATGGTTTTGTGGAGCGATGTGGAAAGCAAGTGCGTCTGGTACATATTAACGGGCATGTTGAAAGGTATGAAACAGAAGACATCTCTAACCTGAGCCACGTTGAAACATGGTTTGGGGCTGGTGCCGCCATCTTTCGAATAGCGTCACTGCACCCATTTTCGCTGAAAGTTACAGACAAGCAGACCAATGCCTGTGTGCGATTTCCAGCATAAGTGACATTTCCAGCAAAATTATAACTATTTATCTTGAATAGGATTAGCGAAATCACTATGGTCGCCGGTTAAAAATCTTCAGGCTACGATTTGACAACAACTTAAAGTTATGTATAATGCTATTTATAGTTGTTTTTGAATTAATCAAAAACAGATGTCAATCGTATGCGTGCGAGGGTGCCGGAATAGTCCGCCATCCTCGCCATGTATAGGAGGAAAGAATGTTTGAAAATTTTTGGACTTGGCTCAAAGAAAATGGGCATAAAAAAGGCGATCTCTCTTCGGATATTATCAACAGAGCTTCCGATGTAGAGGCTCAGCGAGGGGTTCAGGTCGTTAAGCGCAATATCCATGAGACTTTTACTCATGTTCAAGACCTGCTTCCGAATGGCACGGGTGATCTCGACCACAACGCCTTTCAACGTCTCAAGACTGCAGTTGAAGACTTAGATCGTGCGCTCTACCACTACGAGGAGTTCCTCAATCGTTTCGGCCAACCTAAAGTTCCCATGGGCGAATGTCCCATCTGTTTCGACCCCGTCAGTCAGGAAACCTGCCACTGACCCCCTTCCCCCGCTCCGATAAGCGGGGGTTTTCTATGATATCTGGGTAGGTTTACCCTTTGTGCAGACGACACTGCGAGACTTTGCAAAGGGCACGGCGCACAATACGCGCATTTTTAATCAAATTCTCATGATAGTCGTCGTAGTCCTGTTCAGAGAGAATATTATCAAGACGCCTGTCACCAAGCACCATTGCGTGATCGTCTTTCATTTTATCACTGCCCAGCTTGTGCCGTAAAAACGTCACCATCGCTTCGCTCACGGTTATGGCATTCAATGAAAACCCATAATCGTATATCCGAGCAATGACGTCCTTGACAGCTCTGTTCGCTAAACTTTCTGTCAGATTATAGTGACTCGTGATGACGTTCAGAATCTCTGCTGAATGTTTGTCTTTGATATGTTTCTTAAGACTTACATTACCCAGTCCATCTTCTAGTTTAACCCATTTCCCAGAAGTCAATTTGGCTGGCGCTTGCTTTTGATTGCAAATGGGACAACTATTGTATGTAATTGCAGTATTCATTTTCGCCTCCTATGTGAATGTTTCAACACCCACATCGTGCGGCTTGTTCGAGTTCAAAAAAATGAGAATGGTTTTGAGTATTTTTCCCCTAGGGGAAACAAATTTCCGTTGTGTTTACCTAACAGATATTTTGGGGAAGATTCGTTATGGACATTGGAGGTTACAAACCAAGAGAGTTTCGTTCACTTAAAGAAGCGGTGACCGCACTGGTCAACGCCGCAGGCGGGATACGAGGCGCATCAGATGGTTGTCGCGTTCAGGGCGCTTCACTGTTTCGCTATACAGACGATGGTGAAGAAAATGTAGATCGACACATGCCTGTCGACATTGTCGCCTATCTCGAAGAAAAGTCCGAGATTCCCGTAGTTACCGAATTTCTCGCTGAACAGGCTGGATGCCATTTAATTCCAGAAGAGATTAGTGAGATTTCAGCTTCCGATCTAAATATTGATCTAGCGGAAACCAGTAAACGGGTTTCAGAACTATTTCAGCATTGGGCTATGGCTATCGCCAACGATGGGATTATTGACCGTCAAGAGGCACAAGCACTACTTCGTGATAACGTCGGGTTAGTACGTATACTTATGCGCATGCGCTCAGACCTTGAAGCGAGGATCGCTGACCCAGACACCCCTGATACGCCATTATCAAAATAGTTCTATTGATCACGATCTAGATCGTCTCTACCACGATCCACTTCTCTACTTTGGCTTTCTCGCATCTGCTCAAGTTCCATGAGGCGCTTGAACTTTCGGGCAAATGCCGCGTCCTCCTCGCTCATATGTCCCAACTCCTGAGCCTTTGTTATGTCCTGCTCGCTCAATTCTTCGAGCGCATGATGGAAGCTCCGACGCAGCGTCTCGTTCGCAGATGAAATCTCTTCAGCACTTCCAAGGGCCTTACCGGACGCCTTCGTTTCAAGGTCGTCAGACACCTCACGGTATGCATGCGCCGCCTCTTGGAAATTGGCAACACACGACAGCAGATGATCTTCATCATCCCGCTCACGGGCAATAATATCATCGAACGAATAGGTGGTTTCCGTGTCTGTCGACATGGCATCTGCGCTCCCAATAGATTCACGCAATCGCTAAATACCGCCCGAGTATACATGAAAATCACTGGCAAAAATACACTATATGCCTTCCCTCGATTCGTGTAAAACGGTATGCTCTATAGCAACGATACAGGAAGAAACCTCTGTATGTGGGGTCAGGAGCGAAAAGAACTATTAAAAGAAATGGCTTTGGAAATGGAAGTGCCACTCTATCGCAGGTACACCGAAGCCAATGCCTCAGGGATTCTTGAAGTCTCCCCCACAACACTCAGACGCATCAGGAGCAACGGCGACATCGCCTATATTCGCGTCTCAGACCGTCATGTTTCTTTCTTCGGATTTCAGCTTCTGGAATACCTGTTGGAGAACATCAAATGGCACGATACACAGACCGCGAATACCGGATCGGCGACTTCTGGCTCTCCCGAAGGGGAAACAGCCCCGCATGGTGCCGCACATGGTTCGACACCAAAACTCGACAAACGTGCCGCACTAGCCTCCGCACAACGGATTTTGAAGAAGCCAAGCAAGCACTAACCGATTGGTTTGTTCTCAACAATACACCCAAGAGCAAAGAGCCAGAAGATCACCCGCTCGCCGAAGTAATCGCCCGCTATTGGGAACATCATGGACAAAATCTGCTTTCCGCACAGCGCACCCGCATCTCGCTGAAATACTGGCTCGACTTCTATGGCGAACGAACAGTTGCAGATATTACCGACGCGACGCTTCAAGAACGGTTTCATACATGGTTGAAAGACAGGGATATGCAAAGCACGACCATTCGCCGTGTCCTTTCCGATGGTCGCGCCGCCATTAACTTCGCGTGGAAGCGCGGCGAGATAGCAAGCGCCCCTTATATCCTCACTGTTGAAAAAGACGACCGCAAAGCGGCACCTCCAAAAGGACGTCCACTTGAGATTGACGAAGTGGCCACACTTTTTGAAGGCACCAAAAACCCCAACCTCATTATGTTTATGACGCTAATGATTGCCACCGCCGCACGCCCCGACGCAATCCGCGAGTTAACGCTCCGGCAGTGCGATGTAAAGAATCGCCTCATTGCCCTCAATCCTGAAGGCAGGGCGCAAACGACCAAATACCGCCCCACCGTCCGGATGCCCGAAAGTATTGTGCCGCTTATCGAACGCTATGAACCGAACGCACCTGAGGTACATCTTGTGGGAGGTGGTGATCAGGCGATGAAGAGCCTGCGGACAGCGTGGCACACTGCACGGCGGAACGCCAATCTCGATTCGCAGGTCAATCCATACTCGCTACGGCATACGATGGCGCGTTGGCTTCGTAAAAGTGGCGTACCAGCTTGGGAAGTGTCCGCACAGTTGGGGCACAAACGCCAAGAACTCTCCATTACCGAGGTCTATGCACCCTATGATCCCAGCTATCTCGGCGAGGCAACGCGTGCCATTGACGCTTTTTTTGCCAAGTTGCGTGTTAAAAGCGTGTTAGTTGATGCGTTGCTGAAGTAACTAAGTCGTTGAAAGTATTGGCGCACCCGAGAGGATTCGAACCTCTGGCCTCTGCCTTCGGAGGGCAGCGCTCTATCCAGCTGAGCTACGGGTGCATTAATCGCCTAACAGACGGCGCGGAACCTACACGCGGTCCTGCGAACTTGCAAGCGCAATTCGTTAACAAACTTCCAGAAAATAGTTAATTTTTGCCACAAATTTATGTCGCTTGTTGCAAATATTTCACAAAAATTAAAATTTTTACTAAAGTTTTTCCCCTTATTTATCAAACCTTTAGTATATCATCTTTTAATTTATCTAAAATTTTATCCTTTTGATTACCAGTGCTTAACAGCCTACCCGCTAAAACATAGTCAACGAGCCGGGGTTAAGGTTTTAGAGAAATCATAACAAACGCCCGGGTTCCGAAACACACACATTACGATTGGATGAACCATGTTGAAGAAAATTAACAAAGCATTTGCAGTAGCAATCGCCCTCACTTTTGCCTTTGGTGCCACCAGCATCTCAGCAAGCGCTGCTGACATGAACAGCTGGAAAAAAGCCGTGGCCAAAAAAGTAGCCAAAAAACAGAAGTATCCCCGAGCCGCCCTGGCGCGCGAAATTGAAGGCAAGGCAAAAATTCGCCTGCATGTCGCTGCCGATGGCTCGATTACAACCCACGAAGTTGTTCAGGAAACCGGCGAAACAATCCTGGACAAGGAAATCCCGAAACTGGTCAAGCGCCTGAACCCACTACCGGCCCTGCCTGATGACCGCACAGAACTGTCGTTCGTGCTGCCACTGAGCTGGAGCCTCAACTAGAAATTAATCCTCAACTGGGAATTAACCCTCAACTGGGAATTAACCCTCAACTGGGAATTAACAACGTACGGAACAAAGTTTTAGTTCTGAGTAAATCCACCGTACACTGTGTGACGGCCCCCTCGCAGGAGGGGGCCGTTTTTCATAGGTCCTGAATGAAGTGTAAAATACGGTGCTGTTACTCAACCCGCCCGGCGATTGCGCGCCCAAAGGGTATCAGTGTTGTCTCCAGCGCGTCCGGTGCCAGATCAGGATAGTCAGCCGTGAAATGCAGACCTCGCGACTCGCGCCTTTGCTGGGCAGACCGCACGATCAAATCGGCCACTGTCACCAGGTTCCGTAGCTCCAGCAAATCAGCTGTCACCCGGAAATTGCCGTAATATTCCTGAATTTCACCGGCCAGCAAATCAACCCGCCGCTTGGCGCGCGCCAAGCGCTTGTCGGTGCGCACAATACCAACATAGTCCCACATAAAGCGTCTCAGCTCCTTCCAGTTGTGGCTCACCACAACTTCCTCGTCACTGTCGGTTACCTTGCTTTCGTCCCAGTTACGCGCAATCGCCGGTGGCGGGCTATTGTCCTGGCGGTCCAATATGTCCTCGGCTGCGGCATTGCCGGTCACCAGACATTCCAGCAAGCTGTTTGACGCCATGCGGTTGGCACCGTGCAACCCGGTGTGGGCACATTCGCCGATGGCATAAAGATGATCCAAATCGCTGCGCGCCATCTGGTCCACGTGAATACCGCCGCAGGTATAGTGGGCGGCGGGCACCACCGGTATTTTTTCGCGGGTGATGTCGATGCCCAGTCCCAGACAGTGCCGGTAAATATTGGGAAAATGCGAGATAACAAAATCGGCGTCCTTGTGGGTGATATCAAGCCACACATTGTCCATGCCGGTGCGTTTCATCTCGCTATCGATGGCGCGGGCAACGATATCGCGCGGCGCCAGTTCGGCGCGTTCGTCGTAGCGCAGCATGAAGCGTTCGTCGTCCACACCGCGAAGGAATGCCCCTTCCCCGCGCATGGCCTCGGTTATCAAAAATGTTTTGGCGTCGGGGTGAAACAGGCAGGTGGGGTGGAACTGGTTAAATTCCATGTTGGTAACACGGCACCCCGAGCGCCAGGCCATGGCAATGCCGTCCCCGGTGCTGGCGTCCGGGTTGGAACTGTATAGATACACCCGACTGGCACCGCCTGTCGCGATAATGGTGGAGCGCGCAGAAAATGTTTCAACCCGACCCGCCTTCATATTCAGCACATAAACCCCGTGTGCCTGATCAGTATAGGAGGCCTTGTTCTTGAGATGCCGATTGGTGATAACATCGATCGCCACATGCTGCTCGTAAACATCGATATTGGGTTCATCCAGCACACGCTGGTTCAGGGTTTTTTGCACCGCTTTGCCGGTGGCGTCAGCTGCGTGGATGATGCGCCTGTGACTGTGACCGCCCTCGCGGGTCAAATGGTAGTCATAGCCGTCTTCATGATGTTCAGGCGCAGAGCGATCAAATTCCACCCCCAGGTTAATCAAGCTCTCAATCGCGCGCTGGCCACGCTCGACTACAAAACGCACAGCGTCCTCGCTGCACAGCCCGGCACCGGCAACCAGCGTGTCATCAATATGCGACTGGATCGAATCAGATGCTTTGAGCACGGCGGCAATACCGCCCTGTGCCCAGCGGGTTGACCCACCGGACATCTCACCTTTCGACAGCACCGCCACCCGCAAGTGCGGTGACAGTTTCAGCGCCGCGGTCAGGCCCGCAGCCCCGCTGCCCACAATCACCACATCGTAGGTGCGCCGCATATCAGGCCGCCTTCCCGGCCGACGATGTCAGCTGCAAAAAGATATCCTCCAGATCGGTTTCATCAGTGGCGATATCGGTAATGGTCAGTCCGGCCTCGCGCACCGCATCCAGCACACTGCCCACATTGGCGTGGGCCTGACTGATCTGCACCGCCAGATGGTGCTGGTCACGAAGCGTGGACTTGAAGTCAGCCAGCGGCGCGGGAACGCTATCAAGCTTATCGCTAACGGTGATCACAATCTCTTTTTCATCGATTCGCTTGAGCAACTGCCCGGTTGGTTCACAGCAAACCACGTTGCCGTGGTTGATAATGGCGATGGTATCACACAGCTGTTCGGCCTCTTCCAGATAATGGGTGGTCAAAACAACCGTAGTGCCGCGGGCGTGCAGCTCGCGCACATAATCCCACAGCAGTTGCCTGAGCTCAATGTCAACGCCTGCCGTAGGCTCATCAAGCACCAGCACCGGCGGGTTATGAACCAGCGCCTTGGCCACGAGAAGCCGGCGTTTCATGCCGCCAGACAGTGTACGCGAATAGGCGTCGGCTTGCTCATACAGATGCACCGCCCTCAAAAGCTCGTCGGTGCGGCGCTCGGACTTTGGAACCCCGTAGAGGCCCGCCTGCACCTCCAGCATTTCGCGCGGCGTGAAAAAGGCATCGAACATCAATTCCTGCGGCACAATACCAATGTTGGCGCGGGCATTTCGCGGGTTTTGGTCGATATCAAAGCCCCAGATCGACGCGCTGCCTGCGGTTTTATTCACCAGCCCAGCGAGAATATTGATTGTCGTGGACTTCCCGGCCCCGTTGGGCCCCAGAAGGCCGAACATGGAGCCCCTGGGAATTGCCAGATCAATACCGCTCAGTGCCAATTTATCATCAGCGCCGCGCTGGCCCTTGTAGACCTTCTTCAGGCCTTTGATTTCAATCGCATTTTCGTTCACATAACATCCTTAAGGCAACGGGAAAGTAGGGCGCGATTGCTCGTAGATATCGCGCTGATGTCGCTTTATTGGGTCCTGCCGCTTGTACCGCCTACCGGCCATAGTATATAGATCAATTAGTCGCTCGAAAGAGCCCTTTTCTTTGATCAAATTTCCCAGCGAGAGTATCCGATGACAATAGATGCACCAGAGAAAATAACCGTTACCACAAAAAAAGTCGCTTGTGATGGCGACGAGGGCGCGCTCGGTCATCCGCGGGTTTATCTGACCATGGACGGTAACGATCAGGTTGAATGTCCATATTGTGATCGCCAGTATATTTTGCAAGGCGGCAAAAGCGACAAATAATGCCCGCACCGACAGCATGTAGCCCAGCACCCTTTCCGGAGACCACCCTATGCCAACGGCACCAGACGGCACCCCGCATCTTTATCTGATCGACGGATCCGGCTACATTTTTCGTGCCTACCACGCTATGGCCCATGCCAGAAAACCACTCAGCCGCAGCGACGGCACCCCCATGGGTGCTGTTTTTGGCTTCTCCAACATGCTGATGAAACTGCTGCAGGATCTGGAAGACGACGAACAACCAACCCATCTGGCGATTATATTTGACGCCAAGGGCAAAACCTTCCGCAACGATATATATGCCGACTATAAAGCCCACCGGCCACCGGCCCCGGAAGACCTGGTGCCACAATTTCCCATCATCCGCGATGCGGTGCGCGCCTTCGGGCTGCCGTCCATTGAGATGGAAGGCTTCGAAGCCGATGACCTGATCGCAACCTACACGAGGCAGGCGCGCGAGCAGGGTTGGCACGTCACGATCGTCAGCTCGGACAAAGACCTGATGCAGATGGTCGATGAAAAAACCGACATGTTCGACACCATGAAAAATGTGCGCACTGACCCTGAGGGAGTTGTCGCCAAATTCGGCGTGGAACCCGGCAAGGTCATCGAGGTGCAGGCACTCGCTGGCGACAGCGCCGATAATGTACCGGGTGTACCGGGCATTGGCATCAAAACCGCCGCCGAGCTGATCAATCATTACGGGGACCTGGAAACCCTGCTGGCCAGCGCCGAGGAAATCAAGCAACCCAAGCGCCGGGAAAAGCTGATCGAAAATGCTGACCTGGCGCGCGTTAGCCGCGAACTGGTGACGCTGGACCAGCATGTGGATGTGGAGCATGCCATTGATGGGTTCCAGCTAACCGCGCCCGAGGCCGAACCGCTGATTGCTTTTTTTGAAGCGCAGGAATTTCGCTCGCTGAAAGTAAAGGCGGCGCACGCATGGGGCAAGGACTTGCCACCTGACCCGGTCAGCGACGCGGTTGAGCTGGTCGAAAAAGACTATGTCTGCGTAACCGACAAGGCGGCGCTTGATCAATGGATCGAGCGGTCATACGCTGCCGGTATCGTCGCTGTGGACACTGAAACCACCGGGCTGGACGCGACAGCCGCTGACCTGGTGGGCATTTCCATTGCTACAGCACCGGGCAAGGCCTGTTATATCCCGGTTGGCCACGGCGGCGCGGGCGGCGATTTGCTGTCGGAAAAACCAGACCAGCTGGACAAGGCGTTTGTGCTCAACGCGCTCAAACCCTTGTTCGAAGACCCGAGCATTTTGAAAGTTGGCCAAAACCTGAAGTATGACCTGTCGATACTGGCGCGCCAGGGCCTGAACGTAACCCCGTTTGACGATACAATGCTGATGTCCTATGCGCTGGATGCGGGCATGCACAATCACGGTATGGACGAGCTTTCTGGCATCCATCTGGACATAACACCGATCCCGTTCAAGGAAATTGCTGGCACCGGCAAGAACCAGATCACCTTTGATCAGGTGCCGCTGGACAAAGCCACCGAATATGCCGCCGAGGACGCCGACATTACCCTGCGTCTACACATGCTATTGAAACCGCGTTTGGCAGCGGAGAAAGTCACCACAGTATACGAGACACTGGAGCGCCCGCTGGCACCGGTGCTATCCAAAATGGAGCGCGAGGGCATCAAGGTGGATGTGGGTGTTCTGACCAAACTATCCAACGAGTTCGCGGAAGGCATCAACCGGCTGGACGGTGAAATTCAGGAACTGGCTGGCAGGCCGTTTAATGTGAACTCGCCCAAACAGCTGGGTGAAATACTTTTTGACGACATGGCGCTGCCGGGCGGCAAGAAATCATCAAAAACCGGCGCGTGGCAAACCAACGTGGATGTACTGGAGCGGCTGGCGGGCGAAGGCCATTCCATGCCGCAAAAGGTGATGGAATACCGTCAGTTTTCCAAGTTGAAAAGTACCTATACCGACGCGCTGGTGGCACAGGTAAACCCGCGCACAGGCCGGGTGCACACCAGTTTTCATATGGCGTCAACCACAACCGGGCGATTGTCGTCCAACGACCCCAATTTGCAGAATATTCCGATCCGCACCGCAGAGGGCCGTAAAATTCGCCGCGCCTTTGTGCCCGAGGACGGCAATATTCTGATTGCAGCAGACTATAGCCAGATCGAACTGAGGATACTCGCGCATATCGCCGACATCGGCGCACTGAAAGATGCCTTCGCCGCCAGTACCGATATTCATGCCATGACCGCGTCCGAAGTGTTCGGCGTGCCCATCGATGGCATGGACCCGATGGTGCGTCGTCAGGC
>JAJFIT010000250.1 GCA_021774775.1 Alphaproteobacteria bacterium
ATCGCTAAAAAAAATACTGAAATAAATCGCATGTGGGTCACGTTACTTTCCGTGTCTACTGTCCATATTCCCTCATGTAACCTACATATTATGAACGAAAGCTGAACGCTATTATTCTCATGCCGACAACATTCACCGGACGGCGTAGGTTACAGCGCGTCTAATTCCTTTTGCATCAATGCCCGCAAATAGGCACCCAGGTTGGCCAGCGCAATCTGCTCGTTTTTGCCCATTTTGGTAAGTTTGTCATCAAAGGCAAGGCCGTGCACCTGCGCTATCTGCAGCAGATAGGCCACAAAGGCGTCCGCGCGCGCGCGGATTAACCACAAAAATACCCCGTGAGGCAAGTTTCGCTGGCTGCATTCGTCGCGGAATGTTTGCGCCAGATGCGGCAACAAATTATCACCGATGCTGCGCAGACCATTGCAGAAAGCTTCAAAGGGCGGAACGGGCTCGCTGCCGTCGTCGCCTGTGCCCTGCTGGCATGAAGCAACACGTTCAAGTTCCCGCACCATCACATCCAGTTCAAGGTCCAGCCTTTCGGCCAGTTCGTCACTTGCCTTTTGTTCAGCGGGCAACAGAATAGAACGACCAGAGGTTTCCATGCCTTGCAAACTAGCGCTTATAAAGTCGATGATAGTTGCCTGTTCGGGCATCTTCGTTCCTGATTCCTGGCAATATCTATACTCTCAGATTATGATATCTATACAGTTAGATTATGATCGCGCCAAGTTTTCAGTCCAACCGGAGAAAAATTGCGTAAACACATTTAGAAATTCGAAATTAGCAACCCGAACTCAGTAATCAGGGACTAGATCTATGCTTGACCTATATCTTTCTGCCGCCACCGTACTCGGCATTGTACTTGTTGCCCTGTGGGCTATCAGCATTCTGATCGGCCGGGTAAGTTTCATCGATGCTTTTTGGGGGGTCGGCTTTGTTGTGGTTGCCTGGGCGGCGGCCTCTGGCGTCGCTGAATTGGGCCCGATGCAAATGGTCGTGCTGGCGCTCGTAACCCTGTGGGGGCTGCGATTGGGAATGTATCTTCTACGGCGGTTCCTGAACGACGGCGAGGACAATCGCTATGTGCGCATGACCAAGGGTAAAGAGGGCGCGTCTCGTCATATATTCACCCTGTGGTTTGTATTTGGGCTGCAGGGCCTGCTGATGCTGGCAATCAGCGCACCCTTGGTTTCCGCAATGGCGCAGCCTGCATCTCAACTGGATATATTCGCATACGTCGGCATTGGGCTTTGGGCGATAGGCGCCTTTTTTGAATGGGTCGGAGACCTGCAACTCTCGAATTTCAAGGCAACCCCCGCCAGCGAAGGCAAGGTGCTGGACACCGGCTTGTGGGCTTGGACACGCCACCCCAATTACTTCGGCGACACCTGTGTATGGTGGGGCATTTGGCTGGTCGGCCACGACCTGTCAGTTATTTTTGCCCCCGCGTTGATGACCTTCCTGTTGATGAAATGGTCCGGCGTGCCATTATTGGAAAAGGGCTTGAAAAAGCGCCGACCCGGTTACGAAGACTATATCAAGCGTACCAGCAGCTTCTTCCCTCGCCCACCGAAAGCATAGTTAAAATTCGACAACTCAAGAAAAAACGACCCAAAATTCGGGGTAGCTTTTATTCACTCACACGGCAATCCTAGTTGTAGGTGGTGCCCTCGCCCGCTTTTTCCATCAGGCTCTTGCCTTGCTTGGCTTTAAACAGTTCAAGCCGGGTCCGCACGGGTCGGCGCGGCCAATGGTTGTTTTCCAGATCAGCGTCAGCGGTTTCGCGGTGTGGATCCAGCGTGATGGATTTGATTTCCTTGTCGCTGGTCACCAGCTTGATCACACTATTGGGGTTGCGGCGCCATAACTGAGCTGGCCAACGGCGAGTTTCACTGGTGCCGTCGGCATATTCAATCTGCACAATCACCGGCATCACCAACCCGCCTTTGTTGGAAAACTCAAGGAAATAGAAATTCTCTTTCGTTTTCAGCAGTTCCTTTTCCCAGTCCGCCAGGCTTTCCACATATTTGGCGTAGCGATCGCGGTCCGCGTCGGTGACGGTGTAACCGTCATTTTCATTGTAGAAATCCTGCAATTCAGGGCGCTCAAGAACGCGGCGACGGTCATCGGCGTGACGCTGCTGGACCATGGTTTTGCCCAACGCTTCATCCTGCACGCGCTTGTAAGCTGCTTCGGCGTCCGGGTCCTTGGTGTTGATGGTTCCCCATGTTACCCGGTCCAGCGAGATGTCCACATGGTCGGTTGAATAGAACCAGCCGCGCCAGAACCAATCAAGGTCGTAACCAGAGGCATCTTCCATAGTGCGAAAAAAGTCAGACGGATAAGGGCGCTTGAACATCCAGCGCTGGGCATATTCCTTGAACGCATGGTCAAACGCTTCGCGGCCCATGACAGTTTCACGCAGTATATTAAACGCCACTGACGGTTTCCGGTAGGCGTTTTGACCAAACTGAATAAGCGACTGCGGGTCGGTCATCACCGGCATCTGGTTTTTGCTGGTCATGAAAGGAACGATTGTCTCCGGCGAACCAATATTACCCGGCCAGCCTTCTTCCCATTCACGGTGGGCCAGCCCCTGCAAGTATGTGTTGAAGCCCTCATCCATCCAGAACCAGTCACGCTCCGGCGTGTTGACAATCATCGGGAAATAATTATGCCCCACTTCGTGGATGATAACGCCGATAAGGCCGTATTTCGTGCCACGGCTGTATGTGCGTTCGCCGGTTTTCTTGTCTTTGCTTGGGCGGCGCGGATTGAAACTAACCATCGGATATTCCATGCCGCTGGTAGCGGAATTCACCGAAATAGCCACCGGGTATGGGTAGGGAAAAGTATATTTGGAATATACTTCCAGCGTGTGCACAATCGCCTCGGTTGAATATTTATCCCACAGCGGCATACCTTCTTCAGGGTAGAAGGACATGGCCATGATGGTGCGCCCATCGCTTTGCTGCCTGTGCCCCATTGCGTCCCAGACAAATTTGCGCGAAGACGCGAAGGCAAAGTCACGCACATTCTCTGCTTTGAATTTCCAGGTTGCTTTGTCTGTCGCTTTTTCTGCTTGATTAGC
>JAJFIT010000026.1 GCA_021774775.1 Alphaproteobacteria bacterium
AACATGGCGGCGGAAAGCCCGGCGGCAGCATACATCATACACATGACCATAATCTGATAACGCGCGGCCACCAGCGGCGACACACCCGAGAGTATCTGGCCGGTCATCATGCCAGGCAGCGAGACAAGACCGACTGCAAACAGGGAATTGGTGATGGGTATAAGCGCAGCCTTCAGGGCCGTACTGCGGGCTGCCTCGTAGGCCTCGCCGCGCGTGCGTTCTGCCATAAAGCGCTCACCCGCCAGGCTGATGCTGGTCATGGACGCAGCGAAAATCATCCCCGCCAACGGGATCACATAACGCGGCGCATACCATGTCTCCAGCGCCAGAACCCCTTGAATGATAACCACAAGCGTCACCCCGCCGCCAAGAAAAACCGATAGCAATGCGATCGGGTACAAGGTCTGACGCGGCAGGTCGATGGTGCGCAGGGAAATCCAGCTGGCGACCAAAACCATGACCGCCAGCATACAAAGCACAACCCAGCTGGTGTTGGCTTCAAACAGGTAAATCAGGAAGTAACCGATGAGGGAGAGCTGCAGCAACATGCGGGCGAAGCCGTATAAGGCCTCTTTCGCATCCCGCGACCACAGGTGCAAAATAGCAATAACGGCGGCGGCAGGCAGAAACGCCAAAAGTAAACTTTCAAGTGGAATGACCTGCATGGTTCGCTCCCCGGCTTCAATGTGGCTGGGCAACACCCGAGTGTCAATGATCGCCTTTGGCCAGGCGGTCAGTCACTCATGGTTTCCCTACCAATGTTGGTGACCATGGGATTGGCACTCTTCATCGCAAAAAGCTCAACAACGCTTGCGCAAATCCGTACAGATCGTTTTTATTCATATGTTCTGAAGGGAGAATATAATGACCGCTTTATTTAAGATAATTATGGTGGCCTTTTTTGTCGCGGCGGTGCCCTTGTCGGCATTTGCCCAAACAACGGTAACCTTCGCTGACGAAATGCGCGGTGCCAAAGGCATTGCGCTCGGTGTATTTGAGGGCGGCAAGCTTGGCATCCTTGGTGCGCGTTTGGACCGGGATGCAAACGGCGCCTTGTCTCATGCCATCAGCGCTACTGAGTTTGACGGCAAATCCACGACAACCTTGCTTATCCCTGCACCTGAAGGCATCGACGCCAGGCAAATTTTACTTGTGGGCCTTGGTACTGAAAAGGGCGCTGAGGACCACGACCTGGATGGTTTGGCCTTTCAGAATATGGGCGGGTCTGCGGCGCAGAAGGCTATTGCGGCCTTCAAGGGTGATTTCACTTTTGTTATGGACCTGAAGGACAATGCCCTCGCTCAATTTGGTTTCGGTGCCAAGCTTGGTAGCTATTATTTCGACAAATATTATACCCATGCGGATCGCCAGAAGAGCGTGGAGGAGCTGACCATTGTTGCAGCGGATTACCGCGACGCACAAAGGCTGTTCCAGAACGAGTTCAATCCGGTCGCAGACGCAATCTGGTTCACGCGGGATATCTCAAACGAGCCCGCCAATGTCATCTACCCGCAATCTTTTATTGATCGCTGGACAGCCCACTTTGATGGCATGGACAATGTTTCCATCAAGGTGATCGACGAGCAGGAAATGCTGGAGAAAGGAATGGGCGCGATTTACGGCGTCGGCCGCGGGAGCAAGCGCCCTCCACGCATGATGATTGTCGAGTATATGGGCGGCAAGGACGGCGACGCACCGGTTGTGATTGCCGGTAAGGGCATCACCTTCGACACCGGTGGTATCAGCCTCAAAAACCCGCCTAATATGTGGAACATGAAATTTGACATGTCAGGTGCTGCGAGCGCAGTTGGCACCATCCATGCACTGGCGGGGCGAGGCGCAAACGTAAACGCCGTAGCCATTGCCGCACTGGCCGAGAATATGCCCGGCGGCAACGCGCAGCGGCCCGGTGATGTGGTTAAATCCATGTCCGGCAAAACCATTCAAATCCGGTCGACAGACGCCGAAGGGCGCTTGGTGTTGGCGGACGGGCTTTATTACGGCGATATTACATACAACCCTGTGGCGCTTATTAATTTGGCGACCCTGACAGGTTCTGCCCGCAGTGCCCTTGGGGCTGATTATGGCGCGCTATTTTCGCGTCATGATGATTTGGCGAACACGCTTCTGTCGCTTGGCGAAAAAACCGGCGACACTTTATGGCGGCTGCCGCTGAATGACAATCACTTCAAGGCCATCGAAAACAACGTGGCTGATGTGATGAATTCAGGGCCAGGTGCACCCGGCGCTAGCGCAGGCGCGGCTTTCCTTGGCACCTTTGTGCGTGAGACCACACCCTGGGCGCATTTCGATATCGCCGGGATTGCTTACTCGGACACCGCAAGCCCGACCAAGGCCTCGCCGGGTTCTCGCGGGTTTGGCATTCGCTTGCTAAACGCATACGTAAAAGCCCATCACGAGAACAAGTAACAGCAAAACGCCCCGAGGTTTGACGCCTCGGGGCATCATACCAAGGCCAATCAGTTGATCTCAATGGCTACTGATTCTTCCGAAAAAGAGATATAGGTGAACGCATCAGGTTCAAGAACTTCCAGCAAGGCCTTGTATTCATGATGTTGCCAACCTGGATATCCATATAGCTCATCAAACAGGATTACCGTGCCACTTGTAAGAAAAGGCTTTACCGCTTCAAGAGCAAATCGCGTAGGTTTATAGGTATCCATGTCCATATGGATAAAACCAAACCGGGCATCAGTCCCTATATTTTCAAGATAGGTTGGTAAAGTGTCTTGTACCCAACCCTTCACCAGAGTGACATTTTCAGGCACATCGGGAAGTTCACCAGACCGAGTAAAGGCCCCGGCAGCCCTACCAGACTGAATACCTGTCCAATCTTCCTCTAACCCTTCAAAGCTATCGAAACCTGTTAAAGACAGGGACTTTTTAGCCAATATCTGGGCAAACAGCCTACAACTTGTACCAGATGCGACACCAAGTTCGATATAGTGTCCATTTTCAATCTGATTGCTGATGGCACGCCTGATAGCATACTCTTGATTGCGTGCCTTTTGTCGAAACAACATGGCTTTTTCCATGTGTTTCTTGAAGGCCTGCACGCTCTCCCGTTTTGATTCATTTACCAAAATGTCGATCAAAGATTGATTGGCCATCTAGTGGTTTTCCATTTCTCATGTTTTTTGTTGGGAAAAGGCAGCAAACGGCGCGCTTTTTATCATCAGGAAAACCTTATAGTCCGAATATTTTTGTTAGCAAGTTTAATGTGTTCGGGCAGCATCAGCCAATCAATGATCGCCTATAGCAAAATGGTCAGCTATTGCCCGCTATTTTCAAGCCGACCTCTGCTGTTTTTAATTATTTTCCGGTTCGCAGCCGCCTGACTATTTTGCCATATGTGAAAAGCGGCCTCCCGTGCACTCGGTGAACAATCTGCACGCTCCCACACCTGCGACATGTCTTTGCTGAATTGCTGCACCAGCGGTGGCAACGAACTTATCCGTGTCACCATGCCCGCTTCCGGGTCATCGCACACATATCGAATGATGCCCACACCAGCATAAATCAGCCGCGACATACACATGGGGCAAGGTTCCAGTGACGACACAAGCGTTAGGTCTGCGGGTTTATGCTGCTCGCGGTTCCCAGCCTCGAACTTGTTCAAAACAACCATTTCCGCGTGCAGGTCAGATTGGAAATTTCCAATGAAAATTTCGTTGTGGCCTTCCGCGACAACGTCGCCTTTGTCGTTAATCAGCATCGCACCCACCGCATATGTACCCAAACGACCGGCAGTTGCAGCAAGTTGGCAGGCGCGTGCGGAAACGGCGTCATCCCTATAAGAAGCCGAGGGTTGATAGTGATCGAAAAAATTGTCCCAATTTGGCATTGTCGGTTCCTTCGTGTTCAACGCGGCAGCTGGATAACAATCTGCTCATTCTCGTTCAGATTATGCTCCACACAGTTGACGATGCTGTCGTTCTCGAAAATGCAGTCAACAACCAGAAAGTCGCTGACGTCGTCAAGTGCAAGGCTGAAATGATGCCAGGTGCCAGCGCGGTAGTTCACGCCCTGCCTGCCCGATGCGATAAACACCCGGATGGCCGAGGCATCAAAATCTCCTGCCGGGGCCACCACCACAAGGTAGGGTCGCCCGGATAGCGGAACAAATGCCTGACTGGACAGCGGGTGATATTCCATGATTTTGACCGTGATCGGTTGCGCCAACGGTGTTGACCGAAAGATGCTGACGCCCGTGCGGCCACCACCGGCCGTCGTGTCGATGCCCGCCAGGTCATGGAATCGGGTGGTGTTGCCGTAATTGATCAATAGTTGCACGGCATCTGGTGACGCCTCAATAACATCCCCGAAAGGGGCAAAAGCCTCCGCTGTAAGTAGCTCCGGCTTGATAGTTCGGGTCATCGTTTGGCACCGTCCTCGATCCATTTACCCAACAGCGCCCGTTCTTCCGGCGTCATCCCGGTTTCATTGCCCAGAGGCATAATGTCAGAAGTAACCACCTGTTCAAAAATACTGGGGGCATACTGCGTAATCAGCTCTGGCCGGTCCAGCAGGATGCCGCCCGGGGCTTCGTCAAAAAACTCATGGCTGGGCGCTGCCATGTGACACATCACACAGTGTTTGCTGACAATTAGCTGCACCTGCCTGAACTCAACCGCCGCCTCGCCCACATCAACACGTGAGCGCTTCTCGGCCTCGGCGGCAAACACCATCACCGCGATGAAAAGCACGACAGAGGCCGCCACCAAAGCCGGGCTGGATTTCCCCTTGTGGCGCAAGTTGAAAAAATGCCGCACCATAACGCCCACAAGACCAAGGCCTGCAATCACCACCCAGTTGTATGGATTTGAGAATGTCATCGGATAATGGTTAGACACCATCAGCAAGAGCACGGGTAGCGTCATATAATTGTTATGCAAACTTCGCTGTTTGCCGATCTGGCCCAATTTGGGGTCAGGTTCTTCGCCTGCGGTTAGTGAGGCGACAATTTTTTTCTGGTTCGGGATAATCACCATAAACACGTTGGCGGCCATGGCTGTGCCAACAATAGCACCGACGTGAATGAACGCGGCGCGGTCGCTGAATATATGGGTCAGTGCGTAGGCCGCAGCCACCAGCGAGGCGAACCAGATGATGCCGGTCAAGCGGTTGTTAGAGCCGATAGGCGAACGACACAGTGTATCGTAAAAGCCCCAGCCACCAATGAGAAATGCGAGGCTAATGCCAATGGCCTCCAACTGGCTCAGGTCCATCTTCGCGCGGTCGATCAGGAACAGGTCAGCGCCCAGATAATAAATAATCGCGAGCAGGGCAAACCCGCTCATCCAGGTGAAATAGGCTTCCCACTTGAACCAATGCAGGTTGTCCGGCATCTGTTCGGGAGCAACAGCGTATTTCTGCTTGTGGTAAAAGCCGCCACCATGCACCGACCACAGCTCGCCGGACATACCTTTCTTTTTCTCTTTTGGTTCTTCCAGATGGTTATCTAGCCAAACAAAATAAAAGGACGAACCTATCCAGGCGATGCCAGTGATAAAATGCAACCAACGGATCGCCAAATTGATCCAGGGGGTGATATCAAGTTCCATTGTTGTTCTTTCCTTTAGAGCTCTGATTTCGCTCGGGCGTCACATAGGTCAGCAATTGCGCGGCAACCGAGGCCGCAATAATCTCGGGCTCCTTGCCCTCAATGCCCGGCACACCAATGGGGCAGGTGAGCGACGCGAGGCGGCTTTCATCAATACCCGCTTCATCCAGCATGCGTTTTTCAAATCGCGCACGTTTGGTCTTGGAACCGATCAGCCCGCAATATAACGCATCGCCGCGCGCCAACACAGCGGCGGTGATAGCATAATCTAACTGGTGGCTGTGAGTGAACACGAGAAACATCGAGCCGGGCTTTGCTCCCTCGACAACTGCAACAGGGTCAGCGCTGATGTTTTTTGTGCAGCCAGGAGGGATTTCACCGGGAAATTCACTTTCGCGGCTATCTGTCCAAAGCGTATTAAACCCTAGCGGAGCGATTGCCTTTGCTACAGCCCTGCCCACATGTCCCGCGCCGAACATATAAAGGTTTGCCCACGGGCCAGCCGACTTGACCGCGTCAAGCGCTTCAACCAAAGGCATTTTTGACAGTTCCAGCACCACGCTACCGCCGCAGCATTGCTCCAGAAGCGGACCGAGTGCATATTTCTGCATCAGGCTATTGGTCAACCGGTCTTTCAGTAATTTACGCGCCTGATTGACAGCTTCAAACTCAAGTCTGCCGCCGCCGATGGTGCCATGTTGGCTGTCGGCGGTGACCGCCATTCGCGTACCTGCCTCGCGCGGCGCAGAACCTCTGGTCTCTGCGACTGTAATCAATACGGTCAATGTTTTATCGGTTCGCGCCACGCGACTATTCCGCAGCTTTTTTCTGCATGTCACTCACCGCCATAAGAATTTCTTCAGCCGTTGCAGGTGCATTCAGCGTAGGTACACATGTATCATCGCCGACACTGGCGACCGCATCCTTCAATGCCAAAAACACCGAGTTGGCCAGCATTAGAGGCGGCTCCCCCACCGCTTTGGAGCGGTGAATGGTAGCTTCCACATTACGACCACGCTCAAAAAGGCTGATATTCATTTCATCGGGCCTGTCGCTGGCGGTGGGAATTTTATAGGTGCTGGGCGCGTGGGTGCGCAGCCGCCCGCTTTCGTCGAATACCAATTCTTCAGTGGTCAGCCAGCCCATGCCCTGAATGAAGCCGCCTTCGATCTGGCCCATGTCGATGGCTGGGTTAAGCGAACGACCCACATCATGCAAAATGTCAGTGCGCAGCACCCTATTTTCACCGGTCAGAATATCGATAATCACTTCTGAAACCGCCGCGCCGTAACAGAAATAGTAGAACGGTCTGCCCTTGTGGCTGGCGCGGTCATAATGAATTTTAGGCGTTTTATAAAAGCCGGTGGCAGACAGGGATATCCGGTTCAGATAAGCCTGGTTGACCAGATCAGCAAAGGCTATTTCCTTGTTTTCAATATAAACATTGTTGTTTCGGAAGCTGATCCGGTCCTTGGGGCAATCATATTTATCTGCCGCGAACTCAATCAGCCGCCCCTTGATGTTGCGGGCCGCATCCAGTGCCGCCATGCCGTTCAGGTCCGAGCCCGATGAGGCCGCCGTCGCCGAAGTGTTGGGCACCTTGGCAGTTGTGGTAGCTGTGATTTTAATATGATCCACATCAATCTGGAATTCTTCGGCGACAACCTGCGCCACTTTGACGAACAAGCCCTGCCCCATTTCGGTGCCGCCGTGGTTAAGGTGCACACTGCCGTCCGCGTAGACATGCACCAGGGCACCGGCCTGATTAAGGTGGGTTGTGGTGAAGCTGATACCGAACTTTACCGGCGTCAGCGCCATGCCTTTTTTAAGGAACTTGTTGTTTTCATTGAAAGCGCGAATGGCCTCGCGGCGGGCAGCATAGTCTGCATCCCGCGCCAACGTTTCCATCAGTTCGCCCGCTACATTGTCTTTAACTGTCATGCCGTAGGGCGTGACATCGCGCCCGGGCTCACCGTATAGGTTCGCCATGCGCAGGGCGAGCGGGTCCTTGCCCAGCACACGCGCCATATCATCGATAACATACTCGATACCCAGCATGCCCTGCGGCCCACCAAAACCCCGAAACGCCGTGTTGGACACCGTATGAGTTTTGCAACGATGTGATTTTATCCGGCTATGGCCGAGGAAATAGCAATTGTCGGCATGGAACATGGCGCGATCATTAATTGCAGGCGACAAGTCAGTTGAACGCCCACAACGCGCCGCCATTTCAATCTCAATGCCCAGGATATTGCCGTCATTGTCGAAACCTACGTCATAGTCATAGCGAAAATCATGGCGCTTGCCGGTCATCGCCATGTCGTCGTCGCGGTCCAACCGCAGTTTTACAGGCCTGCCCGTTTTCACCGCCGCCAGCGCAGACAGCGCCGCAAAAATAGCCGGGTGGGTTTCCTTGCCGCCGAAACCACCACCCATGCGACGCACTTCTACAGTCACTGCATTTGTTGGCCGCCCCAGCACGTGCGCCACCAGGTGCTGCACTTCGCTTGGATGTTGGGTGGAGCTGTAAACATGCACGTCGCCGTCTTCTTGCGGCGTAGCAAACGCTATCTGCCCCTCCAGATAAAAATGATCCTGGCCGCCAATGCGGAAGCTGCCCTGCAAGCGGTTCGGCGCGCCCGCGAGGCCTGCGTCCGGGTCGCCCTGCCCCATGGTTTGCATGGGCTCAATGGCACTGCCTGCCTCCATGGCCTGATCGATGGTGGTAAAAGCCGGGTGTTCCCTGTAGGTGATGTCCGCCTTTTCAGCTGCCGCCCGAGCGGCCTCTATACCTGTCGCTGCTACCGCGAAAATCGGCTGGCCGATATATTCCACTAGCTTTTCAGCCAACAGCGGGTCGTCCCCGGCGAACGGGCTAACATCATTGTGGCCCGGGATGTCGCCGGCGGTGAGCACGAGCGCCACACCCTTGGCCGAACGAACCGCATCCAAATCCACTTTTTCAATAGTTGCATGGGCCTTTTCGCTCATGGCTACATACAGATGCAGCATGTCTTTGGGCTCTGGCAGGTCGTCGATATAGACCGCATTGCCAGCAACATGTTTGTGGGCGCTGTCGTGGCGCAGGTCGGCGTGCACTGCGCCTTTAATTTCTGAAAGCTTACCCGGCATTGCCTGCTTCCCCTCGTGCCAAAACCCTTGTTTGCGCGCTGCTGGTGGTTTCCACAAAAGCTTTCATCAGCAAGTTTTTGGCGGACATTAACCGATAGTCAGCCGAGGCGCGCATGTCAGAAAGCGGTATATAGTCCTGCTCCATCGCTTTCATGCCCGCGCGTGCGGTTTCCTCACTCCACGGCTTGCCGGTAATCGCGGCCTCCGCGTGGCTGGCACGCTTGGGTGTCGCCGCCATGCCGCCGTAACAGATGCGGGCATCGGTAACGATTCCGCCCTCAATGGTCAGGCCAAAACAACCGCACACGGCAGAGATATCCTGGTCGAAACGCTTGGACAGCTTGTAAGCCCGAAAATGTTGATTGGCCTTAGGCTTTGGCACGCTCACCCGGGCGACAAATTCGCCGGTCCGAAGGTCTTGCTTACCGTAATCAATGAAATAATCTTCCAGCGAGATGGTGCGCTCGCTGCTGCCCTTACGCAGCACTAGGGTGGCCCCGACCGCGATAAGCGCGGGCGGGCTGTCGCCGATCGGAGAGCCATTGGCGATATTACCGCCGATGGTGCCGCTGTTTCTGATTTGAACTGAGCCAATGCGCCGGATAAGTTCACCCATATCCGGGTACAGCGCGCCAAGCTTGTCCATCGCATCGGTATAAGAAACACCGGCGCCTATATCAATAGCGTCACCATGGTCTTCAATTTCCTGCAGCTCAGACACACCGCCGATATAAATAACAGTTTCCAGTTCGCGGTGCTGCTTGGTGACCCACAGCCCCACGTCTGTACCGCCCGCCAGAATTGTGGCGTTCGGGTGCTGTTCCACCACCTCGGCCAAGCCATCAATTGATACGGGGGCGTAATATTTTTTTGTCGTGCCAGTGAGTGCATTCCTGCCAACCAGCTCAAGTGTCTGATGCCGGGCGAACTTCTTTAATGCATCGACGCGCGCTTTTAAACCACCCGAATTTTCGGTGGCGGCGCTGCCCAGTATTTGCTTTGCAGCATCTATGATAGGGCCGTAGCCGGTGCAGCGGCACAAATTACCGGCAAGCGCATCCTCGATTGCATTTCCATCGGCGTTTTTGTTTTTTTTGTCCAGCGCAAACAAAGACATCACGATGCCCGGAGTGCAAAAACCGCACTGGGAACCATGCGTGTCAACCATGGCTTGCTGAACCGGGTGCAATGCGCCATCGCTTGCTCGCAGGCTTTCAACCGTGATCAGCTCCTTGCCGTCCAGCACTGGCATAAACAGAATACAGGCGTTGACTGCGCGGTAGCGGATACTGTCGTCGTCAAGCTCGCCGATCACAACTGTACACGCGCCGCAGTCGCCTTCAGCACAGCCTTCCTTGGTTCCGGTGCGCGCCATAGTATAACGCAGGTGGTTCAATATTGTTTCGGTCGGGTCGGGGTTTTCAATCTCGTGCAAATTGCCGTCGAGCAGAAACCGAATTGTATTGGAAGCCGCCATTTCAGTTGCCCCGATAGGTGCTGTAGCCAAACGGCGAAATCAACAAAGGCACGTGGTAATGGGCACCTGCATCTGCGATACCAAAGCGAATGGGAACGATATCGAGAAAGGCAGGGTCCGGTAGGGTCGTGCCGCGTGCGCGGTAATAGTCCCCCGCAGCAAACTCGAGCATATAGTTGCCAGCTGCAAAGTCGTCGCCTTCGAGTATTGGCCCGTCTACCCGACCGTCAGCGTTAGTTGTCGCTTCCGCAATCAACTCAGCCGCGTCGCCTGAAATACGAAACAGTTTAATGTGAATTGCTTCGCCCGGGCACCCATTTGCGGTGTCCAGAACATGGGTGGTTAAACGGCCCATCAATCGCCTCATAAATTTGGTTGTAGTTTATTAGCATAGAACCTGAAGCAGCAAACGAGAATTGTAAAGAAGATCGTCGACATTTTTACCCTAATATTGTTGACAATCAGAGAAAATAGGCGACTATTTACCTAAATTCACGGCGGATAACGCTGTAGCGCCCCATAGACCGGATGTAATTTGCATGGCAAACCGTGCCGCCCTGACCGAAGAGGATGTATGTACCCGCGTACGCGACAGCGTGCTCGAGCAGCGCCTTGCACCCGGCACCAAACTGACCGAAGAATCGCTATGCGCGGTTTTCAGCGTTGGGCGAACAACTGTGCGCCGAGCTTTCTTGCTGTTGAAGCGCGACAATATTATCGAGCTTCAAAAAAACCGCGGTGCGGTGGTGGCATCTCCCAGCCCCGAGGAAGCGCGCCAGGTTTTTGAAAGCCGGATACTGGTGGAAACCGGCCTGCTAAAAACCACAATCAGGGCGGTTACACTGACTGATATTGAGCGGCTTCGCGATCACCTGCTGGCGGAAAAAGCCGCGCTGGAAAGCGCTGATATCGCGCGCTGGATACGACTAACCGGAGAGTTTCATCTGTTGTTGGCAAAACTTGCAGGCAATGAGCTGCTGGATGCCTTTCTGGAACAACTGGTGTTCCAGACCTCCCTGATTGTTGCGCTGTACGGCCCGGGCGAGACCGGGCCAAATTGCAGCGGCGATGACCACCGGCAACTGGTCGACGCACTGGCTGCGGGCAACCACAGCCATGCAAATGATTTGCTGGTGCAACATCTGCAGGAAATTGAAGCCCAATTGGATTTCGCACCGCAACAACCGTTTGGTGACCTGCAATCAATCTTCGGCGAGGCAAAAACCGCATGACAAAACCAGGCAGCATGACAAAAGAGGCGAATGATGACTGCTGACTATCCCCGCGACCTCATTGGCTACGGCGACCAGCCACCGCATGCGAGTTGGCCCGGCGGCGCACGCATCGCTGTGCAATTGGTGCTGAACTATGAGGAAGGCGGCGAAAATTGCGTGCTACACGGCGACGATGGCGCGGAAACATTTCTATCAGAAATTATCAATGCACCAACAATAACCGGTGCACGCCACATGAGTATGGAATCGATCTACGAATATGGCAGCCGCGCGGGGGTATGGCGGCTACTGCGGCTATTCAGGGAGTTCGACATTCCAATCACTGTATTTGCGGTTGCAACCGCACTGCAACGCTACCCTGAAATCGCCAACGCCTTTACCGAAGCCGGGCACGAAATTTGTAGCCACGGCTATAAATGGATCAATTACCAGAACGTGCCCGAAGACATCGAGCGCGAGCATATCCGAAAAGCAGTTGAGATACTCACCGAGATAACCGGTGAACGTCCGCAGGGATGGTACACCGGCCGAACCGGACCCAATACCAGTCGTTTGGTCGCAGAATATGGTGGTTTTCTTTATGATGCCGATGACTATTCAGACGATTTGCCCTTTTGGAAAACACACGGCGGACACCCCCAGCTCACGGTGCCCTATACGCTTGATACCAACGACATGCGCTTTGCCAGCCCACAAGGGTTTAATTCAGGTGACCAGTTTTTCAACTACCTGAAAGATTCGTTTGACGCACTGTACGCTGAAGGGGCCGACACCCCGAAAATGATGTCCGTCGGCCTGCATTGTCGCATTATCGGCAGGCCCGGACGCATCCAGTCCCTGCGGCGTTTTCTGGACTACACTCGCGGCCACAAAGACGTGTGGTTCGCGCGAAGGATTGATATCGCCCGCCATTGGCACAAGCACCATCCTTACAAAGGATCTGCCACGTGACCCTCCTGCCCGTCAAAGCCAGCCAACATGACCGCGCCGCATTCATTGCTGCATACAGCAGTATTTATGAACACTCGCCCTGGGTCGCAGAGACGGCGTGGGACCGGCACACCGGCACCGAGCTCGATAGTTTGGAAGGCTTGACAGCAGCAATGCGAGGCATTGTCGATAGCGCCGACGAGGCACGGAAAATGGCCTTGATTTGCGCCCACCCGGATTTGGCAGGCAAAGCCGCCGTCCAAGACGAACTGACCACAGAATCGCGGTCTGAACAACAGGGCGCGGGGCTGGATCAATGCACAGTAGAAGAGTTTGAAGACTTTCAAACCTTAAACGCCGCCTACAAGCTCAAATTTGGTTTCCCCTTTATCATTGCGGTTAAAGGCCACGACAGACACAGCATTCTTGCCGCTTTTCGGGCACGAACCAGCCACGACCGCGAGCAGGAATTTCACACTGCACTTGAACAAATTCATCGTATTGCCAGTTTTCGGCTTGCGGCACTTATATAATTTTACTGGAATTTTCCGTGACAACCCAAGACTTTACCAACCGATACGTTAATTTGGCAGCGCCGCGCCTGGGTGCTCAGGTTGTCTATACCACTGACGATTTTTTTGCCGCCAAGGAACGACTGATCGACCCGAACGAGCCGGTTTTCATTGAGGGCAAATATGATGATAACGGCAAATGGATGGACGGATGGGAATCAAGGCGCAAGCGCACACCCGGCCACGACCATTGTATCGTAAAGTTAGGCCACGCTGGCATTATCCACGGTGTCAATATTGACACCCGGCATTTCACAGGCAATTACCCGCCCGCTGCATCGCTGGAAGCTTGCGTGTTTGAGGGCGACGTGCCCGGCGACGACACCGTGTGGACCGAGATTGTCACGCGCACTGACCTCGCAGGCGACAGTCAGCACTTAATTGCGGTCGACAGCCCGACACCCTGGACCCACTTGCGGCTTCATATATTCCCGGATGGCGGCGTCGCGCGTCTGCGGGTCTACGGTCAGGTTTATAAAGATTGGTCAGAGACCAACACAGATGAGACCATCGATTTATTGGCGCTGGAAAACGGCGGCAGGCCCATATATGCCAACAATGAACATTTCGGTATTGTCGGCAACCTGATGGCACCGGGCAAGGGCATCAACATGGGCGACGGCTGGGAAACTCGCCGAAGGCGTGAACCCGGCAACGACTGGGCCGTAGTGGCCCTTGGCCACGCGGGCACAATTGAGGAAATTTTGGTTGATACCGCCTATTTCAAAGGCAACTACCCGGCATTTGTGTCCCTTCAGGCAGCTAATATTGACATAGCTAATGATGATGGATTGGCGGCGAAAAGCGCCGAATGGAGCGAGTTATTGGCCAAACACCCACTTACTGCAGACGCAGAGCACAGATTTGCACCCACTTCGGCAATTGGCACGATTACCCATGTTCGGATGAATATTTTCCCGGACGGCGGTGTCAGCCGGTTACGCCTTTTCGGCAAACGCGGCGCATAAAGCTGGCGGGTTGTCAGAAGGTTAGACTAAACCCCAATCTGCGGGAACTTTAACCGGCAGCGACAAAAGCATTTGCCCGTAAGCCTTGCCCTGCGTATCCATACGTACTGACGCGGTTGCGCCGCCACCCAATGCCTCGGTCAGCAAAAAATTATAGGCGCCGAAACCCGGTAACGCGAAACGGGTGACGGTGCCTGTCATAGCATGGGCAAAATACGCCGCAACCACCTCGGCGGTTACCTGGCTTTCAAGAATGGACAAAAAATGCGCCTCACGCGCCATTAGGCCGATATTGGCTTTGTTGCCCTTGTCCCCGCTACGGGCATAGGCCAGTTTTTCCAGCGGCACCTCAATCCAGGAGTCAACAGATGGCATCACATCCAGCGTCATGTCCGGGCAGATGGCGGGCTCGGAATTTCCGCCTGCATCATAAACGGCCTCGGTGATAACATTATCACCCACCTGAACCTTCACCAGAATATCTGATTTGGGCATCAAGCCCGAATGTATCCGCATCAGAGGTTGCGGGCGCACGCGTCCGCCGCCCAGACCCGACATCCCCGGCGTGCCAGATGTACCCAGATAAGCCAGTTCAGCCGAAGCGAAAGCAAGGGCGCGCTTGTCATCATGATGCAGGCCGAATTTGCACATAACCTCTCGGGCTTCCAGGTCGCGGGCGTTTGGGCCGTAAACACTCTCGGACCCGATAATCTCGATCGAGACGTCACGGAAATCGGCAATACCCTTTTGCTTAAATACATTGCGAACGCGCTTAACCCAAGCCTCTGCGCCAATTCTCGCCTTGTCGGCTGCGCGCGGGCCGGCGATGAAATAACTGCCCATAAGCCGGTAGCCGTCGATATATGTGGCGCACACCTTATAACCGGGTCCGGGCGCGCGGCCCTTGGCACCACTAATCTGCACCCGGTTTGTGCCAATCTCTGAGAGAGTCACGCCAGAAAAGTCACAGGCCACATCAGGCAGCAGATAATTGGCCGGGTCGCCGATCTCATAGAGTATTTGTTCGCCGACCGTACCACGAGTGACCATGCCACCAGTGCCGGGTGGAATTTCAACAGTAAAGTCACCGTCTGCAGAAACCTCCGCAACCGGGTAACTGATGTTGGAATAATCCGGCACCTGATGCCAGTCGGTGAAATTGCCCCCCGTGCACTGGGCACCACATTCCAACACATGACCCGCCAGTGCCCCTTGCGCCAGCCGGTCATAATCGGTCATCGACCAGCCAAATTCATGGATTAGCGGCCCCAGCACAACCGCGCTGTCAACCACCCGGCCCGTTACCACAACATCTGCCCCGGCAGCCAGCGCTTCGGCAATGGGTTTTGCCCCCAAATAGGCGTTCA
>JAJFIT010000251.1 GCA_021774775.1 Alphaproteobacteria bacterium
CGGGCCAATACCGGTGCCAGATACTGTCCAGTATAGCTGGCTGCGCACTGGGCGACATCTTCCGGTGTGCCCACTGCGATAATCTCACCGCCGCCGTCGCCGCCTTCGGGACCAAGGTCGAGTATCCAGTCAGCGGTTTTAATCACTTCCAGATTATGCTCGATCACGACAACGGTGTTGCCTTGCTCCACCAGCGCCTGCAGCACTTCCATCAGTTTGCGGATGTCTTCAAAATGCAGGCCGGTGGTGGGTTCGTCCAGTATATAGAGGGTTTTTCCGGTAGACCGTTTGGACAGTTCCTTGGCCAACTTCACCCGCTGGGCTTCGCCGCCTGAAAGCGTGGTGGCTTGCTGTCCGACCCGGATATAACCGAGGCCCACTTTCTCCAGCATTTCCAGTTTGTTGCGAATGGCGGGGACGGCTTTAAAAAAGCCAACTCCCTCTTCAACTGTCATATCAAGAACATCAGATATTGATTTGTTTTTAAATAATATTTCCAATGTTTCTCTGTTATAGCGCCTACCCCTGCACTGGTCGCATTGCACATAAACGTCGGGCAGGAAATGCATCTCGATTTTGATCATGCCATCGCCGCGACAAGCCTCGCAGCGTCCGCCTTTCACATTAAAGGAAAAACGACCGGGCTTATAACCACGCGCCTGCGCTTCGGGCAGGCCCGCGAACCAATCACGGATCGGGGTGAAGGCATCAGTGTAGGTGGCTGGATTAGAGCGCGGCGTGCGGCCTATGGGACTTTGGTCGATGTCGACAATCTTATCGAGGTGTTCCAGCCCTTCGATGGATGTGTGCGGTCCAGGCACCATTCGGTTTTTGTTCAGGTGTTTGGCAACAGCCTTATAAAGCGTCTCGATGGTGAAGGTGGACTTGCCAGACCCCGATACCCCGGTAATGCAGGTAAGCGTGCCCAGCGGGATGCTGCCGTCCACACCGCGCAGATTATTGGCAGTGGCGCCCTTAACGGTCAGGAACGTACCTTTTCCGGGCCTACGGCTATCGGGAGTTGGTACAGACCGAACCCCGGTCATATATTGACCGGTCAAGCTTTTGGGGTTGCGCAACACCTTTTCGGGTTTGCCCTCAGCGACAATCTTGCCGCCGTGCTCGCCAGCGCCGGGGCCCATGTCGATGACATAGTCTGCGCTACGGATGGCGTCTTCATCGTGCTCGACCACCAGTACGGTGTTGCCGATATCTCGTAGGTTTTTCAGGGTTTCCAGCAATCGCTCATTGTCGCGTTGATGCAGGCCTATGGAAGGCTCGTCCAGCACATACAAAACGCCTGTAAGGCCAGAGCCAATTTGCGAGGCTAGACGGATGCGTTGGCTTTCGCCGCCGGACAGCGTGCCTGAAGACCGGCTGAGTGTTAGATATTGCAAACCTACATTATTAAGGAAACCCAACCGATCCTGAATTTCCTTCAGCACTTTTTCAGCAATTTGCTGTTGTTTTTCAGTCAGACGCTCGGGAAGGGTTGAAAACCACTCGTGCGCTGCAGAAACTGACATAGCGGTCACGTCACTGATGTGAGTCGCATCGATCTTCACTGCAAGTGCCTCGGGCTTTAGGCGTGCGCCCTTGCATTTGGTGCATGTGGTGGACGATTGGTATTTGGACAGTTCGTCGCGCATCCAGTTGCTGTCGGTTTCGCGCCAGCGGCGCTCGATATTGTTAAGCACACCTTCAAACGGTTTATTGACCTCAAACCGACGCTTGCCGTCTGCATAGACGATGGTGACCGATGTTTTGCCTGTTCCATACAGGAACGCCTGTTGGGCCTGTTCGGGCAGTTCGCTCCATGGGATATCAAGCGATACACCAAAATGACCTGCAACTGCATCCAGTGCCTGAAAGTAAAAGGGCGAAGGGTTATTGGCCCGGTTCGCCCAAGGAGCCAAAGCACCAGCGCGTACGGTTTTGCTTTTGTCCGGTACCGCCAGATTCGGATCAAAATATAGTTTGTTGCCCAATCCGTCGCATTCAGGGCACGCACCAAAAGGGTTATTGAATGAAAACAGCCGCGGTTCGATTTCTTCGATGGTAAAGCCCGATACCGGACAGGCAAATTTGGCCGACATCAGGTGCCGCTCCTGCGCGGTTTCGTCTTTGGAAGCAAGCTCGTAGGCGACAAGGCCTTCGGTAAGCTCCAGCGCGGTTTCCACGCTGTCTGCCAGCCGCTGTTCCAGCCCGTTTTTGACCACCAACCGGTCAACTACCACTTCAATGTCATGCTTGTATTTTTTGTCGAGGGCTGGCACGTCTTCAATCAGGTAAAATTCGCCGTCTACTTTCACGCGCTGAAAACCACGTTTTTGCAGCTCGACGAATTCCTTGCGGTATTCGCCTTTGCGGCCGCGCACAATCGGTGCCAGCAGGTATATGCGTGCGCCTTCTTCCAGTGTCATGATGCGGTCGACCATTTGGCTAACTGTTTGGCTCTCGATCGGCAAACCGGTTGCCGGAGAGTAGGGCACACCCACACGCGCCCACAGCAGGCGCATATAGTCATAAATTTCGGTAACAGTACCCACGGTTGAGCGGGGGTTCTTGCTGGTGGTCTTCTGCTCGATGGAAATGGCCGGTGACAGACCTTCAATATGGTCCACATCGGGCTTTTGCATCATTTCCAGAAACTGCCGGGCGTATGCGCTCAGGCTTTCCACATAGCGGCGCTGACCCTCGGCATATATGGTATCAAACGCAAGCGAAGACTTGCCCGAACCGGACAGCCCGGTGATAACAACCAGCTTGTCGCGCGGAATATCAACATTGACCGATTTTAGGTTATGTTCACGCGCGCCGCGCACTGAAATTTCTGTAAGCATACATATGTCTCGTTAGGGCCAGTATCGTAGCAAGGTTTGTGACCAATTTTCATGATATGAATTGGGCCGTAATGTTGCTGGTGTCAAGCGGCTTGACAATAACCTTGAGAAAAGAACAAATAAAGAACAATCCGATCACTACTGACAAAAATGGAGACATCTGATGAAAGTTTTTTTTTACGGTCTTTTTATGGATGTTGATTTGCTTGCAAAACAAGGGGTTGTTTCTGAAAGTATTAGCACAGGGTGGGTCAATGATTTTGCCTTGCGTATTAGCAAGCGGGCCACATTGATGCGTAAAGCTGGAGATCAGGCTTATGGTGTATTAATGGATATTTCTTCCAGTGAGTTGGAGGCCTTATATGCCGAAGACAGTGTTGCAGATTATGTTCCTGAAACATTGATGGTAAATACCCAGGATGGCACTAAAATTGAGGCGGTCTGCTATAATTTACCGCAAGAAAAAATTGTAGGTGAAAATAAAGAGTATGCCCAACTGTTGTTGGCGTTGGCATTGAAATTGGGCTTCCCAGACTCGTACACAGTGCAAATTTTGCGGGCCACTCAATAACGATTATTTACAAGAGGCAAATGCGCTTTCGATGGTCCGGACTCCGTCGACCGCAGGGGCAGCACAGTCTTTGGTAGACTGCGCTGTTCTTGTGTATATTGGGTTATGCGTAATTTTGGCTATTCTGGCGTATAACGAACATATTTGCCGTCGAACCACACGGCCCACTCTTTTGTTTCTGCATTATATTGTTCAAAAAACTGACGCACGCTGCCATCCGGCTGAGGTGTCCAGGTGCCTTTGAACGGAACCGAGTTTTTCTGGGCGTAATAATAGATGGTTCCTTCAAGCACCATTGCGCCGTTTTTCAGGCCGCCGACAATATCAATTGAATAGCCACCAGCGACCCAAAGTTGCCGCCATTTGCCGGTGTTGGGATTGTAATAATTAAGGCTGCGGCCAGTTCCGCCCGATGAATTGGTCCAGCGTTCTTCCAGCGCGCATCCGCCTTCAACCGCCGAAATTTTATTGTGCCCGCCAATGGCGCCGCCGCCCGGCCAGGTAGACACCTCCCAATCACCGACCCAAAAATCGAACGCCCGAAAATTGTCATCAAGTGTGCAAGGCGGGGGTGGAGGTGTTGCCGGGGCTGTAGGCGTGGCAGCTTGTCTGGCGTTCGCTGACGCCGCGAACATGCCAGCAAGTGCAATGACAGCAAAAGTTGCTTTAATAGATTTCATGACTTTCCCCTCGTTCAACTGAAATTCCCCAATAGAGCCTAACGGCATGTTTAAGTTTGGCTATGTTGACGCGATGAACCGCCTGAAACCATCGGCGAATTGAACAAAAAATCAATGGTTGACCGTGAAAGAACAAAAATAGAACAAAATTCCTCAATAACCTTTTGCAAGGGTGGGGGTTTGTGGTCTATGTTCCCTCCGGTATGGAGGCAGCGGAGCGGTTCGTTTCACGCTGTACCCTCAGAATATTTCAACAAGGGGGCCCTGATGGCTGGAAGTGTAAATAAAGTAATTTTGGTTGGTAATCTGGGCCGTGACCCTGAAGTGCGTTCGATGCAGGACGGTTCCCCAGTGGTAAACCTGTCGGTCGCGACGTCTGAAAACTGGCGCGACAAAAACACCGGTGAACGCCGCGAAAAAACCGAGTGGCACCGTGTTGTCATTTTTAATGAAAACCTGGCTAAGGTTGCGCAGAGTTATCTGAAGAAGGGCTCCAAAGTTTATGTTGAAGGCCAGCTTCAAACCCGCAAGTGGACCGACCAGTCTGGCACCGAGAAATATTCAACCGAAGTGGTTTTGCAGCGCTTCCGCGGCGAACTGACCATGCTGGATAGTCGTAACGACGGGGCAGGTGGTGGCTTTAGCGACAACCAGTCAAGCTACGGCGGCGGCCAGTCTCAAGATGGACAACAGGGTGGCGGTCAATCCCAAGGTGGAAACGCACCTGCTGGCGGAGCAGCCGATCTGGATGACGAAATTCCGTTTTAACCTTAACTAAATTATATTCGAAAAATAATAGAGGTGTGGCTTTGGCTGCGCCTTTTGCTTGCCTGTATCGCCGTAAGGCGGACGATGGCAGCCTAACTTTTAAATCAACGCCTTAACCCGTTCTTTCAGCGGGGGTAGCAGATCGCCCTCGAACCAGGGGTTTTTCTTCAGCCAGATATTGTTGCGCGGGCTTGGGTGCGGCAGAACCAATTTTGAAGGCCAGTGGTGACGCCAGTTTTGCACGGTTTTGGTGAGCGTGTTTTTGCGCTCATCAGGCAGGTGCCACGCAATGGCATATTGGCCAATCACAAGGGTCAGTTCCACCTGCGGCAACAACGCCATCAAGGGTTCACGCCACGTTTCGGCGCATTCCGGGCGCGGCGGTAGGTCACCAGATTTACCTGTGCCGGGGTAACAGAAGCCCATTGGTACGATGGCAATTTTCTCCGCGTCGTAAAATGTGCTGCGATCAATACCCATCCATTGGCGCAAGCGGTTCCCGCTGGGATCATCAAATGGAATTCCGCTTTCCTGAACCCGCCGCCCCGGCGCTTGGCCAACGATTAGAATTTTGGCGGCTGCGCTGACTTGCACAATGGGCCTGGGGTCACACGGCAGCGACTCTGCGCAAAGTGTGCAACGTCGGATTTCGCTGGTCAGGGTACTTAAATTTTTCGGTGTCATAAAACTACCTTTTAATGAAAAGCGAAGGTGGCACGGACGTTTTATGAAATCAATTCACTTCAGGGTTACGACGGGCAGCATTTCTTAGTCAATATCAACTGTTTTGGCAGGCTATAATCGCACCCTTGTTCCAGTGCGCCGATGGAATATTGGGGAGCTCGACACCAAAGACGGGCAGAATTTTCTTTGTGCCATCAAAAAGATACGGCATGGTGGTAGGCAATGCTGCACTAAGTTGGGGTTAGATAAGTGGCAAGTGTGCAAAATGAATTGCCGACCGGGGTGGATAACGCGGCGATACAAAACCAAATTCGCAATAAGCTGGCAGCCTTTGAAAAGTCAACGTTGCGGATTGTCGCTATGGCCGTCGGTATTCTTTTTACTATACGGGTAGTTGCGTCTTTTTTTGTTATTCCTATCGAAGATGCAGTGGTTGTTGCAATGCCGCTCGGTGCCAGTATTTTACTGTCGTTTGGTATTGTGCTGGCTGATAAAGTTGGTCGGCTGAAATTCGCAACCGTACGGCCCCTCACAATGATGCTTGTCACACTTGTCACATTTAATGTGTTTTTCATTTTGCATACTACTGGTAATTTGAACCAATTTTTCTTTGCAACTTTATTGCTTGCTGCTTTGGGGTTAGTTGCGCCAACCTTTACCACATGGCTGGTTTTCGTTGTGCCATTTGTCATCACTTACCTGGGGTCGCTGTTTGTTGTAGATATCGCCATCCCAACACCCTATGTGGCAGCACTTATTGGTGGTTGTACACTTTCTGCGGTTGCGTATTTTGTCCGCATGCCTGCAATCCGCAAACTTCTAGAACTGGAAGTTATTCAATCGTCTACTGTTGAAAAGCTGGAGCTTTCCAATCAGGCCAAAGATCAGTTTCTTGCTAACATGACCCATGAACTGCGCACACCGTTAACCGGTGTAATCGGTATGATTGACTTGATGGCAGACACTGACCTTACCGATCTGCAACAATATTACTTGTCCACCACCCGCAAAAGCAGTCGCTATTTACTGACTGTAATCAATGATATACTGGATATGGCGAAACTGGAGGCGGGCAAACTGGTTATCAACGACGTGCCAATGGATGCGGTTACCCTTTCTGGTGATATTGCTTCATTATTTGACATGCGCGCCAGGCAAAAGGGATTGAAGCTGGTCCTGCGATTGCCGGACGATCAATGTCTGCCGGTACTGGGTGATAGTATACGAATCAGTCAAATACTGCTCAACTTGCTGGAAAACGCGCTCAAGTTTACCACCGAGGGTACAATTGGTATAGTGCTGGAGGCAAACGTAACAGCGACTGGTACGAAGCTGATTTGGCGGGTTCGCGACACGGGTTCAGGCATAGAAAAAGATCGTTTGCCTAAGTTGTTCGATCGTTTCGAACAGGTCGATTCCAGTAGAACGCGCGCTGCCTCCGGTACCGGGCTTGGTTTGGCAATTGTCTACGATTTGGTCGAGCTAATGGACGGCGAGGTCGGTGTAAATAGTGTGGTCGGAGAGGGTTCCGAATTTTGGTTTGAACTTCAGTTGCCCACCGTCGGTGAACACGACTTACCGTCTGATTCTACCTCCGCGCTCGATATGCGCTACCGGCAGGTCAAACCGTCAGAATATACTGATTCGCTTGACCCCGAAACACCGCTGCTGCCCCCTGAAAATGGTGCGGTCTCCAGCATTCGGATCTTATTTGCTGAAGACAATCACATTAACCGCGAATTGATACGTCGTTTCATCCGGCGCGAGGGCTGGTACGGTACGGCGGTGATTAATGGTCAGGAAGCAGTTGATACCCTGAAGGCAAATGCAAAGGGTTTTGATATTGTTTTGATGGATATTCAAATGCCGGTGCTCGACGGAATGTCGGCACTCAAAATTATAAAAACCGAAATTGCAGCTCCTCCCCCGATAATTGCACTAACGGCGAATACTTTGTCGGAAGATACACTGGAATATAGGCAAGCCGGGTTCGATGCTGTCGTTGGGAAGCCCATCGATATTGCGGTGCTGCGGGACACGGTGGAAAAGCTGACAGCGCCGGATTGATCCTAACCGGCCACATTGACGGCGACCGCCGTGTTTTTGAACGAGGGCGTTTTGCTGCGTTCATCAACCATTGTGCTGGTCAGGGCATTTGCCTCCGGGTAATAACAAAGTAGATTGCCTCGCGGCACATCGAACGGAAAAACTTTCACCGCCAGCATTTCGCCAAAGGCCGACTTTAAAGAAATTTTATCGCCGTGGCTTACCCCCAACTCACTGATATCGTCTTGGTTCATCATTACGCACCAGCGATCATCGGTTTGCCGGTAACTGTCATGGTTTTCATAGATAATCGAATTGAATTGGCCTTCGCTGCGTAGCGTGGCAAGCACGAAAGGATACTCGGCTTTGCCAACAGTTGGAAGCGGGAGGGCACATGACTGGAACCGTGCTTTACCCGTAGGGGTTTTAAATTCTGGCGTATGGATCAGGCGGCCGCTGATGTGGAATTCTCGTCGGGCAACGTCGATGTCCGCGAGGGCCTTCAGTCCCGGGACAATCCCCGCAATTGCCTGGCGAGTGTTTTGATGGTTTTTAAAGTCGTTAAACCTGAACGGCAAACCGGGAAGCAAGCTGTCAGCCATGTCGCACAAAATAACAGTTTCAGGGCGCACACAGTCATGGCGGGCGATGCCGCCGTCACTTAGGCGAACAAAATTAAACATGCTTTCCTGGGTGGTTGGACTCCATTCTTCATCGCGGGCTGTCACTGGCAAAATCAGGCTTTCCCCCGCCTCTACACCACTTACATGACCTTTGTTGAGTGTGGTGGTCAAAAACATTTTAAAGTCAATGTTATCAAGGGCTTTGGTCGCCCACGGAGTGTTGGGATTGGCTGCTAGAAGATTACCTCCCATGATCAATGCGGCGTCAATGTCACCGCGGTGTGCTGCATTCATGCATGCCATCGTGTCCATTCCGTTGGTGCGGGGTAGGGTGATGTCAAAGGCTGCTTCCATTCGGGCCATAACATCTTCCTGCAATAGCGGCTTTACCCCGATGGTGCCGATGCCCTGTACGTTTGAGTGTCCGCGCAGTGGCAACAGGCCCGCGTGTCGGGTGCCAATCATGCCGCGCAGCAACGCCAAATTAACCAGGCTTTCAATGTTGGCCACACCGTTGATATGATGTGTGAGACCCATGCCCCAGGCGAAGATGGTTTTTTCCGATTGAACGTAGAGCGCCGCAACCCGATCAAAGTCGTCTTTGGACAACCCTGTAGTGGTACACAACGTTTTCCAATCGGCATTTTTGATCGATGATAGAAAGGCATCATAGTCATCAACAAATTGCTCAACGAAACCGGTGTTTGTACCGCCTTGTTCAATCACCGCTTTTGCCAGTCCGGTGAAAACCGCGACATCGCTGCCAATATTGGGCTGCAGATAGTCAGAAGCGATTTCGCTGCCGCCAGCAAGCATTGATTTGGGACTTTTGGGCACGGCGAATTTCACCAAGCCAGGTTCTTTTGCCGGGTTTATCATCACAACGGTGCCACCTCGTTCGCGGCAGGCTTTCAGCTTGTGAATAAAACGTGGATGGTTGGACGAAGGATTAGCGCCGACCACGAAAATCAGGTCGCAGCCATCCAAATCTTCCAGCTCAATGGTTGAAGTAGCGGTTCCAACGGTTGAACCAAGCGCCACACTAGTGGCCTGATGGCAATAATAACTGCAATTGTTGACATTGTTGGTGCCGTATAGGCGGGCAAAAAGCTGGAAAACAAAGGCAGCTTCGTTGGAGGAACGGCCTGAGGAATAGAAAAAACTACGGTTCGGGGCTGTTTTTCTGAATCTGTCGACGGCAATCTCCATCGCGCGGTCCCAGCTCACAGGGGTGAACCGATCAGCGCCCCTGCTCTTGTGCAGCGGCGTGTTCAGGCGACCCAACTGCTCCATTTCGCGGCCATCAAGTTCCTGCAGTTCATCAAGTGTGTGTTCAAATATTTCAACGGGTATTGCAGGCTGCACATCGCTGGACTGGGCTTGCACGCTTTTATTGCAAACCGAAGGAAATTCCCCGGATTCGTTGGTCATGCCGCCAAGTTGTCCGCCCATGCCAAGTGCGCAGGCCTTGCAGGTGTTATGGGAATTTAGCGCCTTGGCAGCTTTTTTTACCCCCATCTTGCGTACAGTGTTGAGGGTATAAAGCACCTTTTTTATGCCGCCACCGACAACAAGTGGCTTGGTTTTGGTGCCGATGGTCATATAGTGATCCTCAATACTGGTTTGCTAGGCAAAATAGAATGTCGTTACCGACAGTTTTTATACATCACAAATGACACAGCTTCAAAAATGAAAATCGCAGGGTTGATTTTAGCGGGCGGACAATCCCGCCGGTTGGGTGCGCATAAGTTTCAAACGCTTTTGGGTGATCGGCCTTTGCTGGACCATGTTGCTGCGGGCTTGGCACCGCAAGTTGGTGCGATGGCGGTGAATTTGCCGCCAGATTGTACGCACGAAAAAATTACCGTGCTGCACGAGCCAGAGGGCAAACGAGAGGGTCCGTTGGCGGGCGTGTTGCTTGGCCTTGAATGGGCACAATCTGTTGGAGCAGATACGCTGGTTACTATGCCGGTCGATGTGCCATTTTCCCCGCATGATATTGTCGCACAATTATTGACGCACAGTAAGGAGCAAGAGCCGGTATGTGCGGTTGAAGGCGGAAGACGGCACGGTTTGTGTGCCTTGTGGCCGGTGGTTTGTCTACCAGCATTTACTATTGCCTATACAGATGGAAATATACGCACTGTAAACCGAATGCTGGACTTGTTGCAGGTGCAAGAGGTCGCATTCGAAGCAATTGGCAATGAACAGTTTTTTAATATCAACACGACCGTAGATATTGAAAAAGCGCGGCAAATTTTATTAAGGACGAAAGACCTTGAATAGGATTGATACCAATGTATTGGTCATCGGTGCTGGCAGCGTCGGCATTGCCGTTGCCTATTATTTGAAAAAACACGACCCGTCACTGGATGTAACTTTGGCGGATTGCGGGCAACCGATGGCCTTCACGTCTGCACAGTCAGGTGAAAATTACCGCAACTGGTGGCCTAACCCGATGATGCGTGCCTTCACCGACAGAAGTGTCGACCTGATGGAGGAAATCGCGCTTGAAAGCGACAACGTCCTTCAAATGACGCGGCGGGGCTATGTGCTGGCGACGCGTCAAACCGATATCGATGTTCATCTTGCAGAGCTTGAGGCTGGATATGTCGATAGCCCGGAAAATCAGATACGGATGCACACTGGCGGGGCCAACGGCGGTTATCAGCCTGCGGTGGAGGAAGATTGGAAAAGCGCGCCGAACGGCGTGGATGTGCTAACCGATAAAGCAATGATAGAAAAGGCTTTTCCATATTTTGACCAGGAGATACGGTCGGTGATCCATATTCGGCGAGCCGGAATGATCAGCGGCCAGCAAATGGGGCAATATATGCTGCAGGCATATAGGGAAGTGGGTGGCAAACGATTGACCGGTAAGGTTGATCACATTGATAGCGCGGATACTTTTTCGGTGCAGCTTGATAACGGTGCTACCATCGTTCAGGCAGCGCGCATCGTTAACGCTGCTGGGCCTTTTGTCGGCGACATTGCGGGCATGCTAGGCATTGACCTGCCAGTTGATAATTGGGTTCAGCAAAAAATCGCATTTGAAGACACCAAGAAAGCGATTGCGCGTACTATGCCCTTTTCCATTGATCTGGACCCGCAGTATTTGGACTGGGACGAGGACGAGCGGCAGTTGCTGGCAGAGGATCCGGATTTTGCGTGGCTCGCCCGTGAACTACCTGGTGCGATCCATTGCCGACCTGAGGGCGGAGACCGAGGGGCCTGGGTTAAACTCGGCTGGGCCTATAACTCAGCCGCGGCAGCGGTTTCCTTTGCGCCGGAGTTTGATGATCAGTTTCCTGAAATTGTGCTGCGCGGCGCTGCTCGGTTGAACCCCGCACTGCGGGCTTACTACGGCCAATTGCCGCGCAGCACGGTTCATTACGGTGGCTATTATACGCTGACGGAAGAAAACTGGCCGCTGCTTGGCCCAACCGATGTGGACGGATTTTATCTCGCAGGCGCGTTGTCTGGCTTTGGCACCATGGCGGCCTGCGCCAGCGGCGATTTGCTGGCCAGGCATTTGCTGAACCGAGACTTGCCAGATTATGCAGCTATGTTGTCTCCATTGCGCTACAAGGATCCATCCATTGTGGCGATGATGAATGCGCAGCAGAACCCCGGCATTCTGTAACAAGGCATTCTATAAGGAATAGCTTGCAACCATTGCTGTCGGTACCCATTTCTAAAAGAAAAATGGAGTAAGGCCGTGACAATAGGATTGGCACTTGGCGGCGGCGCAGGTCTTGGTTGGGCGCACATAGGTGTAGTGCGGGTTCTGGAAGCCGAGGGTGTGCCCATTGACGTGGTGGCCGGAACCAGCATTGGTGCCATAGTGGGTGCCTGCATCGCTGCTGATATTGTTGACGAACTGGAAGATGTGGCCCGCGAAATTTCATTGCGAGACATGCTATCCATGGGCGAGCTTGGATTCAACAAAGGCAGTTTGCTTGGGGCTGGAAAAATCGAACAGCGTCTGCGCGGCCATTTCGGCCACCGAACCATCGAAGAATTAGCCAAACCATTCGCTGCCGTTGCTGCAGACCTTTATTCTGGCGAAAAAGTTGTGCTGGATCAGGGCGATGTGGTTACCGCGCTTAGAGCATCGTCTGCCATACCCGGCATGTTACCCCCGATACAAACAGCTCGCCTATTGCTGGTGGACGGCGGCGTCGCCGACCCCATTCCGGTGCAAGCCGCCCGGGACTTGGGCGCGAGTAAAATCATTGCCGTAGACCTGCAAGGTGATTATCCGGGCCGTTCGCGTCGGCTGGGGTTTGACCCAGACGGTGATAAACCTGCGTTGGCAGCGATGAAGTCAGCGCGGGCAGGTTGGTCGCTTGCACTGCGCGCCCTTAGTCAGGCCAACCTGAAAATTGACAGACCGGATGTTTTGATTTCGCCGCGCATTGGTCATATCGACATGGCAGACTTTACCAAGGCGGATGAGCTGATCGCACTGGGTAAAAAAGCAGCCTATGACATGCTCACCGAAGTTGAGAGCATGCTGGCGAGGCAATAAAAAGTCTAAACTATGTCAGTTATTTTTTGATTTCACGGTTGATAACCATGCGCTGAATGTCTGATGTGCCTTCATAAATCTGGCACACTTTTACATCGCGGTAGATGCGTTCAACCGGATATTCAGACAGATAGCCGTAGCCGCCAAGGGTCTGGATCGCTGCGGAACAAATTTTTTCTGCGGCTTCGCTGGCAAATAATTTGGCCATACAGGCTTCCTTGAGACAGGGCTGGCCAGCATCTTTTTTGGATGCAGCATTCAAAACCATTAGTTCTGCCGCTTGCAGTTCTGTGGCCATGTCGGCCAGGCGAAAACCAACCGCTTGGTGGTCGACGATTGGTTTGCCGAAAGTTTCGCGTTCTTTAGCGTAGCCGAGGGCATAGTCATAAGCCGCTTTTGCCATACCCACAGACTGGGCCGCGATGCCGATGCGCCCGGTTTCCAGATTGGAAAGTGCTATCTTGTAGCCATCACCTTCTGCGCCCATCAGACAATCGGTCGGCACTTCCATGTCATCGAAGACAATCTGGCAGGTGTCTGACGATTTTTGGCCCAGCTTATGTTCAACGCTGGCAACTCGGTATCCCGGCGTGTTAGTCGGTACCAAAAAGGCAGACAAACCGCGTTTTCCCGCAGACGTGTCGGTAACGGCAAATACAATAGCCACACCGGCGATTTTGCCCGACGTGATAAATTGCTTGGTACCATTCAATTTCCAACCGCTGTTAGTCCGTTCAGCTTTTGTTTTTAACTGTGAAGCGTCAGACCCAGCTTGTGGTTCGGTCAGGCAGAATGCGCCGATCATGTCGCCGCGGGCGAGGGGCTTGAGAAAGCGCTCTTTCTGTTCGTTGCTGCCGTTTGCCAGAATAGCGGCGCATACCGGTGCGTTATTGACGCTCATTAGCGTCGATAGCCCGCCGTCACCGGCAGCAATTTCAATGAGCGCAAGCGCATAAGAAGTATAGTCAGTTTCGGCGCCGTCCCATTCTTCTGGTACTGTCATGCCCATAAGGCCAAGCGCACCCATTTCGCGCAGAAAATCGGCGGGAATTTCGCCGGATTTTTCCCATTCACCGGCTCTCGGCGCTATCTCGTCGCGCGCAAAGGCACGTGCCATGTCTTGCACCATGCGTTGTTCTTCAGAAAGCATCATGACTTGGTACCACCAGTTTGATTGTTGCGTCCGTTAGGCCAGTTCAAGCGCGATCGCTGTTGCTTCGCCGCCACCAATGCACAAGCTTGCAACGCCGGTTTTCAGTCCGCGTTTCCTGAGGGCGTTAATGAGTGTAACACAGATACGGGCACCGGAGGCACCGATTGGGTGTCCAAGCGCACAGGCACCGCCATTAACGTTGACTTTGGCGTGATCAAGGCCAAGTTCCTGCATTGCAGCCATCGGTACAACCGCGAAGGCTTCGTTGATTTCAAACAAGTCCACATCGTCGGCGGTCCAACCCGCTTTCTCCATCACGCTTTTCACGGCTGTAACTGGCGCCGTGGTGAACCATTCTGGCTCGTGGGCGAAATTCGCGTGGGCTATAACCGTTGCCAGCGGTGTCAGGCCGCGTGCCTCGGCCTCGCTGGCGCTCATCATTACCAGGGCCGCAGCCCCGTCTGAGATAGAGCTTGCGTTGGCGGCAGTTACGGTGCCGTCTTTTTTGAATGCGGGCCGCAGCGTAGGGATTTTGTCAAACCGTGCTTTCATCGGCTGTTCGTCCTCGGCGACCTCAATGTCGCCGCGGCGGCTTTTGACCGTAACAGGCGTTACTTCGCCGTCAAAAGAGCCATCTTCAATGGCCTTCTGTGCGCGCTTGAGTGATTCGATTGCATAGGCGTCCTGCGCTTCTCGGGTGAACTGATAATGCTCGGCACACAGTTCAGCGAACACGCCCATAGGACCGCCAGCATAGGCGTCGGTCAGGCCGTCCAGGGCCATGTGATCAATGATTTGAGCGTTGCCGTATTTGATACCGGTGCGGGCATTGGGCATCATGTGCGGGGCGAGCGACATGCTTTCCATGCCACCTGCGACAACCACGTCATTGGTGCCAGCGAGAATGCTGTCATGGGCCTGCATCATCGCTTTCATGCCCGAGCCGCACATTTTGTTGACCGTTACAGCACCAGTTGAATTGGGAATGCCAGCTTTGATGCTGGCCTGGCGGGCAGGGGCCTGACCCTGTCCTGCGGGTAATACACAGCCCATTATAGTTTCATCGACCGTTTCACCCTCAACGCCAGCGTTTTTCAGCGCGGCAGCGATTGCAGTTGCGCCCAGGTCAGACGCTGGAACAGACGACAAGTCACCGAGCAACCCACCCATTGGGGTGCGGGCCATACCAACGATTACGATTTTTTCTTGAGACATTTGTGTGCTCCAACTTGTGTGCGGCGCGGGGAGGCACGCTGCAATTGTTAGGCTCTCAAAAGAGCGTCAGATTTTGCCGGGACAATGGCCAAAATACCGCGATTTCGCAAGTGTTATTTGATTGACCAAATATGCATGGCAGCTATAAAAGGCGCAATTGAGAGGTTGATCATGAATAAAAAACCAACGGTCACTGGTGTGATGGTGTTTATTGGGTTGCTCGGCGGTGTTATTGGCGGTTTATGGCTTCCCTATATTCCAAGCCTGGAGGCCCTTGCAGGCGGCGTTCTCGGCGGCATTGTTGGCTTTGTAATTGATAAAGCAAGCGACCGGAAAAGCTAGTATTTCATCGCAAATGGGGAACTTACTCTGCAGCGACTGTATCTTTGCTGCCGTTAGACTTGGAGGTTTTTTGGACCGCCTCGCGCTTTTGCCAAGCCGCCCGGATCATATCGCTGGTCATTCGGCTACCATCGGGGGTCCAGCCGGGTGGGGCGAGCAAGAACATGGCCTTGTGTTTCCAGCGTTTCGCCGACCAAATGTCCTTGAAAATTCCAAGCCACTCATGAACCGCGACCCTAAGTGGGTTGAAGGTTCCCAAGTCAGTGACCAAACCATACCTGCAGGCTTCTTCTTTTTGCTCCGGGATGAACGATCCGAACATACGGTCCCACGCCATGAAAACACCGGCATAATTGGCGTCAAGATAGCGCGGATTGTTAGCATGATGCACCCGGTGGTGGCTGGGTGTATTGAATATATATTCAAACCAGCGCGGCATCTTGTCGATGGCCTCTGTGTGAATCCAAAATTGGTAGACCAAATTTATACCTGCGACAAAAAACACGATTGCTGGTTCGATACCAAGAAGGAAGATTGGCATTTTAAACAAGATGCCGGGCGTGAAGGCACCAGTCCAGGTTTGGCGTAGGGCTGTCGACAGGTTATAATGTTGGCTTGAATGGTGAATTACATGGGCGGCCCACATCCAACGCATGCGGTGGCCCATTCGGTGAATCCAATAATAGGCCAAGTCATCAAGCACAAACGCCAGCACAAATACCCAAAGGGCAGTGCCTATGTCAAAAATGCCGAAATTTTGCCAAACCCAGTAAGAAGTTCCAATGAAAAAGGCGGCTGACAAAGCACCGGCAACCGTGCTGCCCAGGCCCATCAGCATGGAAGTCATGGTGTCTTTGCCTTCATAGCGCGCCCGGCCGGATTTCCAGCCAATGATCATCTCAGCGAGAATTAAAATAGTAAAAGCGGGCACCGCAAGCTGGGTTGGTGCAGGCAAATCAAGCATGAACGGGCTCCGGTTTTTTACTTTGTAGGCTTGTCAGTTGCGAAATCAATGACCGGCGCTGGTCCGCTGACAACAGCATCTCTATCGTTGGTTGGGTGAAATCACCCAGGTCGAATGACAGACCGTTCTCGGTTTCGGTGACTGTAACCATGTTGGTATCTGGAATTTCGCGGACAACCACTCTGTCACCCAAGGCGGAAGCAATAGCATAGCCATCGCCGTGATCAGGGAAAAGGGCCACAGCGGTGGCGTGGTTTTCTGAAAGATAAACCAGCGGTGATGCCGACGTAAAATCAACATGCGGGCAATAGCGTATCACATTGTTGATCACTCGTTCCTTCGTGAGTTTGCTTTTGGTGGGGAACAGCCTCGCAGCGATCAGTGCCACAATTATGACAGCAATCAATGACCCTATGAATTGCATGAACGACATTTTCGTCTCCCTCGGCAAGAAGATAACATGATTTTCACGAGGTCAAGGACTGAAATTGCAGTGACATATTCTAATGGTAGCTTATGATGAAGCAGTTTGCATAGTTAACCTAGGGATTGGGGTAGAATGTTGACACGAATTTCAATGACAGCAGCACTGGGTTTGGGCCTGTTGTGTGGGCTCGAATTTGCCGCCGTTGCCGATAATCCGATTGTGATAGCGCATCGCGGTGCCAGTGGTTATTTACCGGAACATTCGCTGGAAGCCTACAAGTTGGGCATCGAACAGGGCGCTGACTTCATTGAACCCGACCTTGTGATGACCAAAGACGGTGTTTTGGTTGCTCGGCATGACATTTATCTGTCGACTACGACCAATGTCGCTAGCCGCCCCGAGTTTGCTGACCGTAAACGGACAATCGGTGATCATACCGATTGGTTTGTCATGGATTTCACGCTCGCTGAACTTAAAACTCTACGGGTGCGCCAGGCATTTGGAGGCCGCGACAAGTCTTTTGATGACCAATTGGAAATTGCTACTTTGGACGAAATTATCGAATTGGTAATGGCTCACAAAGCTAAGGGAAGAACTGTTGGGCTGCATATAGAGATGAAACGCCCGGCGCTATTTAAAGCTTCGCTCAATGCGCAATTGGCTTCGCTTCTTGCCGCCAAGATGACAACACTGCAACAGTTGGAAATACCTTTGTACTTTCAATGCTTTGACGGCGAATTTGTCCGCGAAATAGCGCCGTTAACCGAGGTGCCAATCGTTCTGCTGGTTGGCGGGAAAGTCAACCCGCAGAGCCAATGGGTTGATTTGGACGTGACGTTGGAAAATTATTACGCGACGGCAGATGGCTTCGGTCTCAACAAGGCGTTGTTGTTCACCTCTGAAATGAAGCCAAGTGGCATTGTTGAAAAATTACATACCGCTGGCAAAATTGTTCATGTATGGACCGTGCGCGCCGATGCTTTGCCAAAGGGCTTTCAAACCATGGAACAAGAGCTTACACTGTTGCTGGAGACTGGGGTCGATGGATTTTTTACCGATTTTCCCGGTAAAGGTGTTGCCGTCCGAAACCAATATGCAGCATCGCAGAAGGACTAGAGTTTGTCATGTTTGACTATGCCAGAGCAGTCATTACAGCCTTGATTGCTCTCATCATAATTAAGGTCGGTGCAGAAATGTTATTTGCGGCCAGCAATATATAAATTGCTGACCGGCATGATTAGTTGTCGATTGGTTTTTTTGATCCGTGCCTGATTAGTCGGCTTCTGGCAGTTTGCGACCGAAAGGAAAAGGGCATTCGTCTGAGGCGAAGCTTAAATAATCCAGAACGTCATGGATATAATTCGCTCCTTGCTTGATCAACCGGGTCAGCGCCGCATTCGGTTCGCCGACGAAGATGCTGATCACCACTTGCGCAGATGCCAGGAAAAATGCAACCGAGATGGTTACCCAAGCCAGGAAACCAAAAAACACCATCAACAGCGCACGCTGAATAATTTTCGGCCAGTCACGACCCTTGAGGTCGTCGACTAAATTGGACGCATTATAGTCTTGTCCGCTGGGCTGTGCGTCGGTTTTCTCCGACGTCTGCGGTTGCTCGTCTGCTGGCGGCTTGGTGCCGACCGCAGGTTGCTCTGTGGCCGCTGCGCTGTCTTGCGTCGAATTCTTTTTAGGCGCGGTCGTTTTACGCGTCGCAGGCTTCCTGGCAGAAGCAGCCTTTGAAGTTGCTTTGGCTCCGGCAGGCTTGCGCTTGACAGCCGACTTCTTTGCTGGCGTGGCGGTGCCTTTTTGGGGCGCTGAATTTTCCTCAGTCATGGTGTCCTCAATGTTTATTTATTTTATGGATAATATCTGGGGAGTCGTAGCCCTGCCGTCAAGGGCGGAACGGAAAATACTGATTGTTAGATATGTAGATATTTGGCGCTGATCGGTGGCTTTAGGTCCAGGGTAATTGACCATGGACCATTTTCGCGGCGTCAACGCCAGCAACAGGCCGCGAGTAATAAAAACCTTGGGCAAAAGCAAAACCCATTTCGGTTACCATGTCGATATGTTCGGTGTCTTCAAGGCCTTCTGCTACGATCTGGTGCCCCAGATTTGTCGCCAGCATACCAATCATTTCAAGTATTTTGAACTGGGCGTTCCCGCGTTTCAACTGATTAATGAAGGCGCGGTCGATTTTGATAATGTCGATCGGAAATTGGTGCAGATAGTTCAACGATGAATAGCCAGTACCGAAATCATCGAGCGCAACTTTAACTCCCAGCGCCCTTATTCGGTCTAGCGAAAGGGAAATATGTTCAGGGTTGGCCATGATTGAGCTTTCGGTCAGCTCAATGCGTAGGAGTCGACCGGGAAGGTTATATTTCTTCAAAGCGTTTTCAACCACACTGGCCACGTCATCGCGGGCGAACTGGACACCAGACACATTCACGTTAATCGGGACGACTTTGTCCTCGCCCACTTCCATGATCCAATGTTTTAAGCAGGTGCAGCAAGCCTCGATGGCCCAGCGGCCAAGCGGAACAATAATGCCGGTTTCTTCAGCGAGTTGAATAAATTCCACAGGTGATACGAAACCATGTTCTTTGTGCTGCCAGCGGGTAAGGGCCTCGAATCCGTGTAACTCTGAGGTACGCAGATCGATTATTGGCTGGTAATATAATTGCAGTTCCTGCCGTTCCACGGCGCGCCTTAGTTCGGTTTCAAGGTGAAACAGTGACCGGGCTTCCTGATGCGACTCGCGGCGATAAACTTCGGTGCAGGCTTTACCGGCTATTTTGGCACGGTGCATGGCGAAATCTGCATCACGAATCAGGTCTTCCGGATGGGTTGCGCTGGAAATTGTGCTGGCAACGCCGATGGAAACAGAAGTGAAAACCTCATTACCATCAAGGTCATACGGCTGTTTCATTGCGGTGTGAATACGCTCACAGACATCAATGACCGGTTGGATTCCGCGCATGTTAGGTACTAAAATGGCAAACTCGTCGCCTGAAAGCCTGGCAAGAATATCTTGACTGCCAATACAGCGCCGCAAGGTGGATGCCATGGAAATCAAAAATCTGTCGCCTGCGCTATGTCCAAAACTCTCGTTGATCAATTGAAAACGATCGATATTAACAATCAATACTGCGCAGCCAAATGGTTCATCGCTGTTTTCGCCTTTGATTACTGTTTCTTCAAGTTTGTTACGGAACAGTACACGATTGGGTTGGCCGGTCAGGGCATCATGGAAAGCATGATGCATAATATTTTTTTCTGCCAGTTTCTCAGCGGTCTGATCTTCGATGGTACAGAGAACTAACCTGCGGTCGCCCGCGGCATTGACAATCGGTTGAAGCTGACTTGAAAGATAATGGTCACCGTCTTTGTTGTGAGCTGTCCACTCGTAGGTAATCGGTTGTTTTTTTTCCAGTGTTTCCCGAATTTTATCCGCCAAACTGTCCTTTTGTGTTGATGCCCAGATTGAACTAAGCGACGCAGGTAAGGCATCAATGTTGGAAAAGCCAAATAGAGACTGAGCATGGGGGTTCGCGGAATGAACAATGATGGTGTTATTTGAAGCCAGACCAAAACAGACTACGCCGTAGGGAAGGGCATTAATAATGGCCGTGGTATAATCCGGCGCTGAATCATGGCGCGTACCAATCGAGGAACTGGATGTTGTTGGCAACATTGATGCTGTGCTGTCTACCACTTTATGTCCCACTAGCACATCCATTTCCTTAAACCACGGCGCAAGCTTTGATCCGCATTATTCATCATGGGTTGTGGCTGGTAAATATTTGGTAAAAAAAGCGATAAATTTATTAACAAATCCAGAAACAGCTTTTTTACCTGCAAAAATTTAGCAGGCAACTTTCTTGCTGAGTGAAAAAAATTGGGGAAGGCAAGCCTCCCCCGAGATGACCACCCACAGGGACGGGTTAGTGGGTGGTAACTTCAAATTTCATATCTGCGCCGACGTGCGGGCTAGCTGCAACCGCTAGTGGAGCCACAGGTGTTGCATTTCATACATGTACCATTACGCACCAATGTAAAATTGCCGCATTCTCCGCATGCGTCACCTTCATAACCCTTCATCCGTGCCGTTGTTCTGGCATCTGGCGTTGCGTCAGTGGCACCGTTTGTTATGGCTGATCCCATAGTCATCGTTGCCGCCGATGCGCTTACTGCTGCCACTGAAACCGTTTCTAATTTGGTGTCTTTGTCTGTGTTGCGCGCAGTGTTGAGCACAACAAGATTGCTACCTCTGACATATCCAGCTGAGGCAAACTTCTGAACCCTTTCAAGGGCTTCAGACACATCATCACTTAAAGGCGGCAGTCCATCGTTTTTGTCGCCGCGCCCCGTAGTGTCGGGCATCAAATCGGCTGGCGTTGCGTGAGCAAGGTCTTCACGGCCAAGGTAGGAAATGGCCAATTCGCGGAAAATATAATCCAACAGCGATGTTGCCATTTTGATGGTGTCATTGCCTTCAACACGTCCAAACGGTTCGAAACGTGTAAAAGTAAAGGCGTCGACAAACTCTTCCAATGGCACGCCGTATTGCAGGCCGATGGAAATGGCAATGGCAAAATTATTCATCAGGGAACGGAAGGCTGCGCCTTCCTTGTGCATGTCGATGAATATTTCTCCGACAGAACCATCGTCATACTCGCCGGTGCGCAAATATACTTTGTGGCCGCCCACAATGGCCTTTTGCGTATAACCTTTGCGGCGTTCGGGCAGCCGATTGCGTTTTGTTGCGTCGCGTTCAATCTCGACAATACGCTCTACAATGCGTTCCGCGACAATTTCGGTTTTTTCTGGCAGGCTCTTGGCTTCAAGTTCGTCTTCCAGATCGTCCGCATCGAGCAGTGATGCATTCAGCGGCTGACTGAGCTTGGAGCCGTCCCGATAAAGCGCATTGGCTTTCAGCGCCAGCGACCAACTCAATTCGTAAGCGGTCATGCACTCATCAACTTCAGCCGAGTTTGGCATGTTGATTGTTTTGGAAATCGCGCCGGAAATAAACGGCTGTGCGGCTGCCATCATGCGGATATGGCTTTCCCACGACAACGAACGCTTGCCAATTTTTCCGCATGGGTTAGCGCAGTCAAATACATTGTAATGGGCTTCGCTCAGGTATGGGGCCATCTCCAAGGTCATGGCACCGCAGCAATATACATTGGCAGCGTCTACGTCTGCTTTGGCAAAACCAATGGCTTCCAACAGGTTGAAGCTATAGTCGCTCATCTGTTCGTCAGTTACGCCGAGGGTATTTTTACAGAAGTCAGTACCGAGCGTGAAATGGTTAAAAACAAATTTAATGTCGAAAGCATTTTCCAACTGCCCTTCGATCAAATCGATTTCGCGGTCCGTAAATCCTTTTTCCTTTAGGCTGGCGTGGTTGATGCCGGGAGCATCTCTAAGTGTAGAATTTCCAACAGCGTATTTTTCGATCTCGTTAATTTGCTTGGCACTATAGCCAAGGACCTTAAGCGCTTGGGGTACAACGCGGTTGATGATTTTGAAGTAGCCACCACCCGCAAGTTTCTTGAATTTTACCAGCGCAAAGTCAGGCTCAATACCGGTTGTATCGCAGTCCATGACCAGGCCGATAGTACCGGTTGGTGCGATAACTGAGGACTGTGCGTTGCGGTAGCCGTGCTTTTCACCAACTTCCAGCGCGCGGTCCCATGCATCTGCCGCTGCAATTGTAATCAGCTGGTCCGGGCAATTGGAAATGTCCAGGGCAACCGGGTTTGTGTTTAGTTTTTCGTAGCCATCCTTCTGGCCGTAGGCGGCGCGGCGGTGATTGCGAATAACCCGCAACATGTGGCCTTTGTTTTTACTGTAACCTGGGAAAGCGCCCAGTTCAGACGCCATTTCGGCACTTGTAGCGTACGATTCGCCGGTCATAAGTGCCGTGATGGCACCGCAAAGTGCGCGGCCTTCGTCGCTATCGTAGGCGATGCCGTTGCTCATCAACAGTCCGCCAATGTTGGCATAGCCAATGCCAAGTGTGCGGTATTCGTAGGAAAGCTGGGCAATTTCCTTCGATGGAAACTGTGCCATCAAAACAGATATTTCCAGCACCATCGTCCAAAGCCGAACGCCGTGCTTGAAGTTTTCTACCGCAAAGGTGCCGTCCTGGTTGCGAAATGTCATCAGGTTCAGCGACGCTAAATTGCAGGCAGTATCATCAAGGAACATATATTCCGAACAAGGGTTGGACGCCTTGATTTCGCCTGCCGCCGGGCAGGTGTGCCAGTCATTAATAGTGGTGTGAAATTGAATACCAGGGTCGGCGCAGGCCCACGCGGCTTGTCCGACATCGCGCCACAGGTCTTTGGCACTAATTTCGCGGGCGATGGAACCATCTGTGCGGCTCTTGAGCGACCAATTGCCGTCACCTTTAATCGCACGCATAAAATCGTCGGACACGCGAATTGAATTGTTGGAGTTTTGGCCGGAAACCGTCAAATACGCGTCCGAATCCCAGTCAGTATTGTATGTTTTGAAGTCAATTGACGCGTAGCCCTGCTTGGCAAACTGGATCACACGCTGGATATAATTCTCGGAAATCATCACCTTTCTGGCAGCAATGACCTGTTTCTTCAGCTCTTTGTTGGCTTTAGGCTCAAAGGCAGATTCGGCGAGGTCTTCTTTGGCGTCATGACAGGCCTTCATAATTCGGTTGAGGTGGATTTCATTGAGCTTGGATCCTGAGACAAGGGCAGACACTTTCTGCTCCTCGATAACTTTCCAATTGATAAATTCTTCAATGTCGGGATGGTCGATGTCTACTACGACCATTTTTGCCGCACGGCGTGTGGTGCCACCAGATTTTATCGCTCCGGCAGCACGGTCGCCGATTTTCAGGAAACTCATCAAGCCAGACGACTGACCGCCTCCGGATAAACTTTCACCTGAGCCGCGCACATTGGAAAAATTTGTGCCGGTGCCTGAACCATATTTGAACAAGCGTGCCTCGCGGGTCCACAGGTCCATGATGCCGCCCTCATTCACGAGATCATCGGACACGGACTGAATAAAACAGGCGTGAGGCTGTGGGTGCTCGTAACTGCTTTTGGACCGGGTCAATTTCCCGGATTTAAAGTCAACATAGTGGTGTCCCTGAGCCGGACCATCAATGCCGTATGCCCAATGAAGGCCAGTGTTGAACCACTGTGGGCTGTTTGGAGCAGCCATTTGTGTGGCCAGCATGAAACGCATTTCGTCGTAAAATGTGCGGGCGTCTTCTTCGCTATCGAAATAGCCGCCTTTCCAGCCCCAATATGTCCAGGTACCGGCTAGTCGGTCAAAAACCTGTTTGCTGCTTTTCTCACTACCGAAATGATTTTCCCTGGGAACGCCAGCTAGCGCTTTTTTATCGATTTCCTGGCGCCATAACCAACTGGGCACATCTTTTTCTTTTACTGGCTTAAGGGCCTGCGGCACGCCAGCCTTGCGGAAATATTTCTGCGCAATAATGTCGGTTGCAACCTGGCTCCAGCTTGCGGGAACTTCAACAGCATCCATATGAAAAACAATCGATCCGTCAGGATTGCGGATTTCGCTTACAGCAGTGTGCCATTTAATAGCGGCATATGGACACGGATGTTCTTTGGTAAACCGACGCTCTAGACGCATTCTTTCCCCCTTGAAAGACACATAACTGTTGTTGAGCAGCGTGTTTTCTACACTGTCTGCCGATTATTTACTGTGCAGATAAGCCCTAATATCCGCCCGATACTTGCTTTGGGGACGACCCCAGCCTGACCTGCATCACCCACTATATGTTGGGGTGCTGGTCTTTGTTGGCACAAGTTTAGAGCCTAAATTCTGCGGGTTACAAGGCATTTTTTCAATATGTTGCGATTGACAGTGTTGCGGGCACAAGGCGGCGCAGGTCGAATCGGCAGCGGCCAATGAGTCGCATTAAATTGCCTTATTGTGCGCATATTGTGTGGGTAGTCAGTGGAGAAACAACCGTTATGCTTTCGAGCGGCGTAAAAACCAAATTTTGTGGGTACTAATGAGATTCGCAAGCATTTATAAATAATAAAGATATGAGCAGTTACTTTCCCTTGCTAAACAAACATGATAAACGGCGTCGAACAGGGTTTTGGTTACAGGGTTTACGGAACCAGGTTACTCTCGGTGCCAACAGTTAATTGACAAGTGCGGATATTTGATATGGCCGGTTTAGTATCTAAAGTTTTTTCTTCTCCTTTGTTCACTTGGTGGAACAGTGCCTCATTCGGCACGCTTCTTTTTACCAGCCGTAAGGGTAAAAAAGTGGGCGAAGACGATCAGGGTAATATTTATTATCAGCAAAAAGACGGTCATCGCCGTTGGGTTATCTATAAAAACGGCCCGGTGGAGGCTTCTCGAGTTCCAGCAGAATGGCATGGTTGGTTGCATTACACCAGTGATGAACTGCCGTCAGAGACACCGCTTAAAGTGAAAGACTGGGAAAAAGATCACCAGCCTAATCTTACGGGTTCGACGGCAGCCTATTTCCCAAGCGGAAGTGAGCAAGCCGACGGCAAACGCGCAGCAACTGCTTCAGATTATGAAGCCTGGCGTCCATAGTCTGGTTCGGGCAGAGGCCTGATTTTTACTGGAAACGGAAATATCTATGTCTAGCAATCTGGTAGAATCGTTGATTGGTGCATTGGTCCTGTTGGTTGCGGGCTGGTTTCTGGTTTTTGCCTACGAGCGCACCGACGCAGGTGCGGGTAACGGCTATGAGCTAACTGCCCGGTTTGACCGTATCGACGGTATCGGTGTCGGCAGCGATGTTCGCATGGCCGGCATTAAGGTTGGTACAGTGGTCGACAGCAGATTGGACCCTGTTTCCTTTCAAGCAATCGTTACGCTGTCGCTGGATAACGAAGTTCAATTACCCACAGATACTGCTGTTGCAATAACTGCTGAAGGCTTACTCGGTGGTACCTATATGAATTTGTTGCCGGGCGGAATGGACGAAACCCTGGCGGACGGTGATGAAATCAGCGAAACCCAAGACGCTGTAGACCTGTTGGGCTTGATCGGGAAGTTTATATACGGCGACGACAGTGCTGCGACAAACTAATAACACCGCTGGTTTTTCTACCTGGGTTTTTGGGCTATTCGCCTTGCTGGCGTTCGTTTCTCCGTTTTTAGCTAACGCTCAGGATGTTGGCCCCACTGATTTAGAAAGCGAAGCCCACGATATTGTGGTGTTGCGCGCCCTGGATAAAATCACCGCCCGGATCACCGAACTGGAGTTGAGAATCGGCGATGAAGTCCGCTTTGGCACGCTGGCCATTCGCGCTAAATATTGCCGAACACGACCGCCGATTGAAACGCCCGAAACTTTTGCCTATTTGGAAATTGATGACCTTAAAAGGTCGGGAGCCGCCGAGCGGGTTTTTGAAGGCTGGATGGTGGCGTCCAGCCCTGCGCTGAACGCACTGGAACATGCAGTTTATGATGTATGGGTGATCAACTGTAAAATGGTTGAACCGGACAGGCCACGCGCCAATTTCTGAAAATTTGCTTCATGCTTTAATGCTTGATCTAGCAGGGTATGGTAGGCATCGCGGCTTATTTCAACTACGCCGAATTGTGCCAAGTGGTCAGTACCAAACTGGGTATCCAGTAGTGTGAAGCCACCAGCTCTCAGTCGGGCGACCAGATGCACCAGAGCAACTTTGCTGGCACCGGTTTCGGTGTGAAACATGCTCTCGCCAAAAAAGCCGCCGGCCAGCGAAACACCATACAGGCCACCAACCAGCTCGCCTGCGCGCCAGCATTCTACCGAATGGGTAAAACCGTGGGAGTGAAGGTCACAGTATAGATCTTCGATTTCCTGGCTAATCCAGGTTCCGTCGCGGTCATCTGATGTGGCAGCACATTCGCGTACTACTTGGCGGAATGCTGTATCAATTCTGACGTCAAACTTTTCCTGCCTGACCAGTTTTCCAAGGGAGCGCGGGATGTGAAATTCATCCAATGGCAGGATACCCCGTTGTTTCGGGTCAACCCAGAATATTTCTGCGTCGTCGCGACTGTCGGCCATCGGAAAAATGCCATTGGCATAGGCATTTAGCAAAAATTCGGGGGTAACTTTGCTGTTAGTCATGCCCCACGTCTTTTCATATACAGCTCAGGCTATTCTGATCGTTCTTCGAGAAATTTTTCGAGCCAGTGGATATCATAGTCACCTGCTTGAAAATCTTCGTTAGCCATCAATGCCTGGTGCAGTGGAATCGTGGTGATCACACCGTCAATTACATATTCCTCCAGCGATCTTTTCAACCGCAGCAAACACCCGTCGCGCGAATAGCCGGATACAATTAATTTTGCGATCATACTGTCGTAATAGGGTGGAATTGTGTATCCCGCGTAGACGGCGCTGTCACAGCGGACATTTAACCCGCCAGGGACATGATACTGAGTAACAAGTCCGGGATTGGGCACAAAACTAAACGGGTGCTCGGCGTTAATGCGACACTCGATGGCATGGCCGAAGAAACGGACCATATCCTGCGTGTAGGACAGTTTTTTGCCGGAAGCCACTCGGATCTGTTCGCGTACAATATCTATACCGGTGATCATTTCGGTAACTGGATGTTCAACCTGCACGCGGGTATTCATTTCGATGAAGTAAAATTCACCGTCTTCATACAAAAACTCGATAGTACCAGCGCCGCAATAACCAAGATCAGACATGGCTTTTGAAATAATGCCCCCCATGCGTTCGCGTGTCTCGCTGTCGATAACCGGCGAGGGGGCTTCTTCCAGTACCTTCTGGTGGCGTCGCTGCAGAGAGCAATCGCGCTCGCCCAAATGGATACAATTGCCGTGTTTGTCGCCGATCAATTGAAACTCAATATGACGTGGTTTGGTCAGGAATTTCTCTATATACACCGCATCGTCACCGAAGGATGCTTTTGCTTCGGTTCGACAGGTGTTGAGCTGCTGGCTCAGGTTTTCTGCGCTGCGGACAATTTGCATGCCGCGACCACCGCCGCCCGCAGATGCTTTGATGATGACCGGAAAACCAATGTCCTCGCAAACCTTGCGCGCTGTCTCATCGTCAGTAATGCCGCCGTCCGACCCGGGAACAACTGGAATGCCTAGTTTTTTGACAGTTTTCTTAGCTGTAATTTTATCGCCCATCACGCGGATATGGTCGCCTGAAGGACCGATGAATACGATGTCGTGCTCTTCGACGATATCGGCAAATTTTGCATTTTCAGACAGAAAACCATAACCTGGATGGATCGCGTCCGCGCCGGTAATTTCGGCTGCGGTCAAAATTGCGGGAATATTCAGATAGCTGTCAACTGACGCAGGCGGGCCAATACACACGCTTTCGTCTGCAAGCCGGACATGCATGGCGTCTTCGTCGGCGGTTGAATGCACAGCCACCGTTTTGATGCCCATTTCATGGCAGGCGCGGTGGATGCGAAGCGCAATCTCGCCTCGGTTAGCAATCAGAACCTTTTTAATCATCGGCAGCGTTCCTACTCAATGATACAGAGAGGTTCGCCGAATTCCACCGGCTGGGAATCCGTGAACAAAATTTCTTTCACCGTGCCAGATTTTGGGGATGCAATCTGGTTCATGACTTTCATTGCTTCAATGATTAGCAATGTGTCGCCTTCCTTGACCGTGTCGCCGACCTTAATGAAGACGTTGGCATCCGGACCAGAAGCGGCGTAGGCTGTTCCGACCATGGGCGAGGGTACCATTCCAGGGTGGTCAGCAGCGCTGGCTGCAGGCGCTGCAGCCGGAGCCGCGCTCGTTGGGGCCGCGACAGGTGCTGGTGCTGCAGGCGCTGCGGGTACAGCATAATTCACCGCACTTGGTGCCTGGCGTGCGACGCGAATGCTGAAGTCATCCTCGGCTACTTCGATTTCTGATAATGTCGATTTATCGAGCAGTTCCGCCAATTCACGGATCAATTCCTTATACTCTTTAATTTTGGACATTCAGTCTTCCCCTTCGTCTATCGATGTCTTTAACCGTGCAAATCAATTGTTGCGCAGCATAGCTGCTAACGCGTCAACCGCAAGAATATAACTGGTTGCGCCGAAACCACAAATTACCCCAGCCGCCACATCAGAAATGAAACTGTGGTGCCGGTATTCCTCGCGTGCAAACACGTTGGACAGATGGACTTCAATAACCGGTGTTTCAATCGCGCTAACCGCATCATGCAAGGCGATGGATGTATGGGTATAGGCAGCTGCATTTAAAATGATTCCGTCAGCAGATTTCCCGGCTTCCTGGACCCAGTCCACGAGCGTGCCTTCTATGTTGGTTTGGCGAAAGTCTGACGCTAAACCGTGGCCGGTGGCATGGGTGGCAACCAAGGCACTGATTTCGTCCAGTGTAGTGGTTCCGTATGTATCTGGCTCACGTGTACCCAGTAAATTCAGGTTGGGCCCGTTCAGAACAATAATTTTTTTCTGCATCAGCGGTCACTCTCTCCACAGATCGCTTGAAGCCATCTGTATAATGCCATAATGATGGCGTGCAAAGCAGGAACAGTAATTTTATTGCTGCTGCCTAAAGCCAATTAGTTCAAAATGCAACAGCCAGAACGCAAGACTAGAATACAAGATTAGAAAAGTAATTATGAGCCTATCAATCACAGTCAACGGTGAAGCCAAATCCATAGAAGCCCAGCAAACGGTTTGGGCTTTCCTTGAAGGGCTTCAACTGGATCCCAAAAAGGTCGCAGTTGAGCGAAATCTTGAAATTGTATCCAAATCTTTGTTCAAAGACGTGATGCTTGAAAACGGCGATCAGTTAGAAATTGTTCATTTCATCGGCGGAGGATGACACCCGTGGCACCATCAAATAATTCAGACCAGTCAGCAAATGACACGTGGAAGCTTGCAGGCAAAATCTATAGCTCGCGGCTGATTGTAGGCACCGGAAAATACAAGGATTTTGAGCAGACGGCAGCGGCGGTTGAGGCATCTGGCGCTGAAATTGTCACGGTCGCAGTACGCCGGGTTAATGTTTCTGATCCGAACCAGCCGATGCTGGTGGATTATCTGGACCCTGAGAAAATTACCTATCTGCCCAACACCGCCGGTTGTTTTGACGCTGCATCCGCAGTGCGTACCCTTCGGTTGGCGCGCGAAGCGGGTGGTTGGGATTTGGTCAAACTTGAAGTTCTCGGAGACCAAAAAACCCTGTACCCCAATATGTTAGAAACATTTGAGGCCGCCGAAGTGTTGATCAAAGACGGTTTCAAAGTGATGGTTTATTGCAGCGATGATCCAATCGCTGCAGCCAAACTGGAAGACATGGGATGTGTCGCGATAATGCCGCTTGGTGCGCCGATTGGCTCCGGTCTGGGAATTCAAAATCCGGTGCAAATCAGGTTGATGCTGGAGCAAGTTAAGGTACCATTATTGGTCGATGCTGGCGTTGGAACGGCGTCCGACGCATCTGTTGCAATGGAATTAGGCTGCGACGGTGTGTTGATGAATACAGCGATTGCAGACGCAAAAGATCCGGTGAAGATGGCTAGCGCGATGAAATTGGGCGTGGAAAGCGGGCGGTTGGCGTATCTTGCCGGACGCATGCCCAAAAAGAAATATGCAGACCCCAGCTCTCCACTAGCCGGATTAATTTAACGCTTCCATTACTCCGCTAGTTGGGCGGCATTTGCCTCGCGGCGGGCGCGGGAAACAGCCTGCACCAGGCGGCCATAGCCTGCTGCGCCGGTTACAACATCGTCTCCGATGATATAACCTGGCGTGCCCTCAAAGCCGATGTCTTTGCCGATAGCAAGCGTGTTTTGCACTGACTTTATCACCAGCTTGTCATTCATATCTGCCTTCAATCGTTCTACGTTAAGACCCAGCGTGGCTGCAATTTGGTATAGCTGGCTTTCAGTTAGCGATCCTTTAGACGTCATGGTCGCAATATGAAACTCCTCGAACTTGCCTTGCTTATGGGCCGCGAGCGCAGCGAGGGCGGCCAGATAGGAAACCGGCGTTTCACCCTGACGATCCAGTATCGGGAATTGCCGTGGAACATAACGGATATTGCCGTCTTCGCGCACAAGTTTCATAACTTCTGGAAAATGCCGACGGCAGAAGCTGCAGCGATAATCGAAAAATTCGACCATAGTGACGTCGCCGTTGGGGTTGCCGATCACGGGCGTTGCCGGGTCTTTTTCCAGATAATCGCGGTAGCTATTTATTGCTGGGCCCATACGCGCCATGGTTTGGCGTCGTTGAAGTTCGCGGAAGGCGAGGGCAATTATCTCAGGGTTTTTAAGGAGATAATCTTGAACTATCTGTTCAATTTTTTCGCGCTCGGCCGGGTCAACTTTCTTATCTTGTGCTGATGCTGGTCCAGTAAAAAACGCAACCGAAAAAGCAATTGCAGTAACAGCCTGAATTAATTGTGTCCCGAATTTCGTCATAAATTTTACTCGTTACTGGTCGGCTCTACGCCGAAACTGGTTGTAATTCTGTGGCGCCCACGTCGGCGCTGTTGTTTGCTGGCTGCTTCTTCTGCAGCAATGAAAATATCCTGAGCCCGAATCCAGTCCGGTGTGCCTACATTAAATCCGTCCATGGCCCTGCGTGCGTGGGTTAGGGCCTGCGCGGCTGCACCGCCCGAATAAAATCGTTCAGCGGTCGCCAGATTGGCCTCTGGCTGTTGGTCAAGCCAGCTGTATGCTTTGGCAAGGTTAAACCACGCGAACGTATTGGTCCGGTCTTGGCGGGTCGCGGCTTTAAGGATTGGCAGCGCCTGCTGCATACGCTCGGAATCTTCGAATGAAACCAGCGCCTGGCCTAATGCTGTAGCAATTAGTGGCTCGCGCGGGGCTAACCGAACCGCCTCCTCGAAAACTGGAATTGAATCCGTAACCCGGCCGTTTTCGAATAGTATTTGGCCTTTGATCTCATGGAAATAAGGGTTGTTGGGTTCGGCATTTATCAGAGCATCGGCCTCGGCCAGTGCCAAATCCCACTCCAGCGCTTTGTTATAGGCATAGACCCTGGCGTAACGGGCGGCAATGCTGGTGTCACTGACCGGATATTTACGCAGTGTTTGGCGTGGTTGGTCCAGATATCCGCCAAGTTTGGCTTGAAGGCGCTTGAAGCGTTCATCGATAAATTTGTCTGGCGGTGTGTTGAAAAACGGACTTCCTGACGCGGTTTGCTGCAGCTGCAAAATGCGGGTGCGATTGAGTGGGTGGCTCCGCACGTATGGGTCCTGGCGGATCTGGGCGAGTATTTCCTGGTCACGCAATTTGTCGAAAAAACGGATCATTCCGGAGGGGGACACGCCGACCGTCTCCAGGTAGCGGGCACCAGCAAGGTCAGCCTCGCTTTCTTGTCCGCGCGTATAGGCCAAAAACTGTCGCTGGGCCACCGTTTGTCCGGCTGCGAGAATCCCAATGCCTGCGTCACCGCCGCCAAGGGCAATGGCCGCCGCCCCTAACACGAGCGACAAGATGCTGAAAGCGCCGGCTGTAGTTGCAGCGTCGCCGCGG
>JAJFIT010000252.1 GCA_021774775.1 Alphaproteobacteria bacterium
CCAAATGCCCAGAACATGTAGCTGAAAACGGTTGCGCCTACGCCGACGGCCGCCAGATAAACAGCACCGGGCAGGTGACCGATGGCCCAGGTGTCGACAAGGCCTACCAGCGGCGCGGAGGAATTTGCAATGATTGCAGGCCCGGCGATGGCCCATACCTGCCGGTTTTTACTCAGTGCGGTGGTTGCGTGATCGTTAGGCTGTGGCGAGCTGGGCAAAGCGGATACTCATGACGGACGGCCAATACCAATATGGGTAAAGCCTTTTTCTTCCATGTCGGCCTGGTTGTATATGTTGCGCAGGTCAACCATCAACGGTGTTTTCATCAGCGATTTTACTTTGGTCATATCCAGCGCGCGAAACTGATTCCATTCGGTGATAATTACCAAAACATCCGCGTCTTGCATGGGGCCATATGCATCATCGTAAAACTGGACGCCGGGTAGTATCTCGCGGGCTTCCGGCATGCCTTTTGGGTCGTAGGCATGAACGATGCCGCCTGCCTTTTGCAGCGCCGGAATGATATCCAGCGAGGGGCTTTCGCGCATGTCATCGGTGTTGGGTTTGAATGTCAGCCCTAATACAGCGACCCGCTTGCCCTCTAAACTGCCGCCAGATGCTTTGATAACCCGGTCGGCCATCGCCAGCTTGCGGGTCTCGTTCACGTCAATAACCGAGCGCACGATTTGCATGGGAATGCCGTAATCGTCTGCCGAATGCATCAGGGCGCGCGTGTCCTTTGGGAAACAGCTGCCGCCAAAGCCGGGGCCTGCGTGCAGGAACTTACCGCCGATGCGCTTGTCCAGCCCGATGCCCTTTGCCACTGCTTGCACGTCCGCGCCGACAACTTCGCACAGGTCTGCCATTTCGTTGATGAAGCTGATTTTAGTCGCGAGGAAGGCGTTGGCAGCATATTTAATAATTTCCGCGGTTTCTCTGCCAGTGAATAAAAGCGGCGATTCGTTCAGGTTCAGCGGCCTGTATAGCTCCTGCATTACTGCTTGGGCACGGTCATCGTCCACGCCGACAACAACCCGGTCAGGGCGCATGAAGTCTTCAATTGCGGCCCCTTCGCGCAAAAACTCCGGGTTTGACGCAACGCTGAACAGGTCCGCATCCAGCTTATTGGATAACAGTTTCTTGATTTCAGCACCGGTGCCCACAGGCACTGTTGATTTGGTGATCACAACTGTAAAAGACTTTATGTGACCAGCCAGCTCGTTCACCGCCGCGAATACATATTGCAGGTCAGCGTGGCCGTCGCCGCGGCGGCTGGGTGTGCCAACGGCAATAAAAACAGCTTCGGCCCCGTCCATTGCCTCGCTCAGGTCTGTGGTGAAACTAAGCAAACCGGATGATTGGTTGCGGGCAACCATGGTATCGAGGCCCGGCTCAAATATGGGAATGATGCCCTTTTTCAGCGCTTCAATTTTTGCTGCATCTTTGTCAACACAGGTTACCCGGTGACCATATTCAGAAAAACATGTTCCTGACACCAACCCAACATAACCTGTACCAATCACGGCAATTTTCATCGCTATACCCTTTTATTTCCAGCCTTGCCCCACCAACGCCGACTTCCGCTCTGTAACATATGACCTGTTGCGTTCTTGTGATAAACCAGAGTTGGTGCCTGAAGATACAAAAAAACAATGCCGCTTCGACACGAATTATTTTACCGGATAATGAATTTTTCGAAGGAAAGTGCAGGATATACCGTATTATTGCTAGCGCTGCGTGAAATAGCGAGAATAAAAGGTCGAATAACCGGTGCAGGACAGCCTAGAGGAAATAAGCGACGAAGCGTTGGTTGGACAGGTATGCGGCGGCGACCGACAGGCTTTTGCCTGTCTTGTCAATCGCCACGGCCTCCGGTTCCGGGCCATAGCCATGCGCACCTGCGGCGACCAAATGATGGCCGAAGAGATGGTACAGGAAGCTTTTGTAAAGCTGTGGACACGTTCCGACAGGTTTGATCAGGGAAAAGCGAAATTTACCACCTGGTTCCACCGTGTTGTTGTTAACCGTTGTCTGGATGAATTACGCCGCAGGCGGCCGACGGCCCTGCCGGAAGGCTATGACGCCGCCGATACAAGGCCCGGCGCTGACACGTTAATTGGTCAGGAAGGCAGCTCAAAGCATTTGGCGGCTGCTTTGGCGCGGCTTTCCGAGCGCCAGCGAAACGCACTGACGCTTAGTTATATGGATGGCTACTCCAATAGCGAGGCCGCCGATATTATGGAATTGAACATCAAGGCCTATGAAAGCCTTCTTGCGCGCGCGCGGGCGAAAATGCGTGCGCTGCTTGGCAGAGAAAAAACCGATCTATTGTCGGCGTTTGCCTGATGGGCAGCGGTAGCCTGAACAACGGAAGCAGGAAGCGGTGCTAAATTGAGAGAAGAAGAGCGGGACATGACCGAAGAAGAGCTTGAAAATGCAATCGTTACCCACGGCACTGACATGGCCAAATGGCCTGAGAGGCTGCGCGCGGACGCAGCGATGTTTGCGGAAACCGATGCGGGCAAATCTGCCTGCGCCGAAAGGCAGGTGCTGGACAAGATGATGATACAAGCGAAGCAAGAGCAGCAGCTCGGCGATGCCGACATGTTTTTGGCGCAGCTAACGGCAATTCCAGAGGAATTCAGCCAGCAGCAGGCGGTTATCGCTGCAACCGGCTCAACTGGCTGGACGTTCGGCGCTTTCATAGACCGGATTTTTGATCCGGTGCGCCTTTGGTCACCTGTGGGTCTGGTCTCTCAGGGTGTTTTTGCCTCGGCGCTTCTGGTTGCCGGTTTGTTGGTCGGCGTTAATGCCGCTGGCACAGAAAGTTTTGACGACTATGATATTAGCGCGGGTTTGTTTGAAAACAGTGATCAGGATTATTCCATAGATGGTTGACGCGCTGGATAGATTAAGCAGGTTGGGGAAGGACAAAGCCCATGAGTAAATCTATGAAATGGATTGTTACGGGGCTTGCGCTGTCGTTGGCAATCAATGTTTTTTTTGTTGGTTTTGCAATCGGCAAACGCGTGATTGGCCCCGGGTCGGGACAAGCGCCCCCCACCGGGGCATATGGTGGTCTCAATGTGCGCGCCCTCGGTCAGTATTTATCGCCAGCAGAAAAGAAATCCGCCAGTGAACTCTTGAAGGACAATCGGCTAAACTTGCGTGACAAAGCAGGCTCAATACGCAGGTCAGAGCGGGCGATTCGGAGATTGTTGCTGGCCGACAGCGTTGATCGGCAGGAATTGTCCGGGGCGTTGGACCGCCATGAAAAACTGTTATCAGAAACGCATTTGGCCACCCGACGGCTTGTTCTGGAGTTTGTTGCAACTCTGGATGTTGAAACGCGCCGCGCAGTGGCGGAAGACCTGTTTAAACCGCGCTCACGACCACCGCAAAATGGGGGTGACAGGCGGCCCCGCCGCCGCAACGGCCCAGGAAGTGGTGATCGCCCTCCTCCCCCGGATGACTTTTGATTTCGCTTTGGTTTTCAGGCTGCTTTCCAGCAATTGAGGGTTTGAGCATCGGACCGCTGCTGTCCCTGAAATACAGCGGCGACGGTGGTTTCAACCACATAGTTTCGCCTGAACCGGCATAAATGTGCTAAACAGCGGTTATGACCAGCGGATCTATATTGCCGACCTTTGGTGCCGCGCCGCCTGATATCAGGCGCGCACCAATGCCGCGCGACCTGCAACCCGACAAGGCGCGGGGGTTCCAGCCCATACCGCAACAACCCGCACCCGAAACCATTGTGCCGAACGGATATTTGGCCCAATCACCTGCGGCGCAGACCAGCCCCGGCGACCCAAGCGATACCGTCGCAGATCAGCCTGTGAAAAGCGGCAGGCCGGTATCGGTAGCTGCGCAGGCATTGATTTCGGCGCAAGAGCAAGAGGGTGGTGACGATTCAGTGGTTGCGCAGTCGGTCAGCCAAAACCCCGCAGCGAACGATGACCAGACTACCGATAGCGGCGCAGCAGGCGCAGCAGGTTTAAGCGATGATGAGCAGGCTTATGTCAGGGAGTTGAAGTCAATAGACAGCGAAGTGCGCGCCCATGAGGCGGCGCATGC
>JAJFIT010000253.1 GCA_021774775.1 Alphaproteobacteria bacterium
GCTGGGCGGTGGCATTCAGGAAGTGACCATGGACCGCGACGGTGCAATCTTCACCCTGACCCTTACCGAACAGGGGATTGAGTTTCAAAAGCGCGACGCCATTTCCCGCGCCATGGAAGTAATCCGCCGCCGGGTTGACCCGGCAGGCACCAAGGAAATCACTCTTCAGCCGCAAGGCAGCGACCGCATTACGCTGGAAGTGCCGGGTGCAAGCAACCCGGATGAAATCATTGAAATTGTAGGAAAAACCGCGAAGCTGACCTTTCACGATGTGGTTACCGGCTTGTCGCCTGACGACATTGCCAATGGTCGGCTACGACCACGCCAAACGGCCCTGCCCATGAGCGAGGGCGGTATGATTGTTATTAATGACCGGGTGATTGTCTCCGGCGATGACCTGACAGATGCCAAGCCTTCGTTCGATCAGGGCGGCCAGCCTGTTGTCGGGTTTACCTTCAATCTTGCAGGTTCCAAACGCTTTGGTACCCATACTGCCAACAATGTGGGCCGCCCGTTCGCCATTGTGCTGGACGGTGTTGTTATCAGTGCGCCGGTTATCAACGGACCGATTTTGGGCGGCAGCGGTATTATTACCGGTGTGGGTGATATTGCGGAAGTTAATCAGCTGTCAACACTGCTGAAATCAGGCGCGCTGCCGGTAGACCTGACAGTATTGTCTCGTCGCACCATCGGCCCGGGCGTGGGAGCAGATAACATCGAATCCGGCAGCATGGCAGCGATCATTGGCTTTGTTGCGGTGATCCTCTATATGATTGCCAGCTACGGCAGGTTCGGGCTTGCAGCCAATGTGGCATTGATCACCAATCTGGTGCTGATTACCGGAGTCCTGAGCCTGTTTCAGGCGACGTTGACGCTACCGGGCATCGCAGGCGTTGTGTTGACTATCGGCATGGCGGTTGATGCCAACGTGCTTATTTTCGAGCGTATCCGCGAGGAACAACGGGGTGGTGCCAAACCGTTTCAGGCGATGGAACGCGGCTACGGCCAGGCCTTTTCCACCATTATGGACGCCAATATCACCACCTTCATTGCTGCGGCGATCCTGTATTTTCTGGGCTCTGGCCCGGTTCAAGGTTTCGCCGTGACACTTGGTATTGGCATTCTGACATCGATGTTTACTGCGGTGGTTTTAACCCGCTATGTTCTGTCATCCTGGTTGAAGCGTGCGCGCCCAACCACGTTGCCCATATAAGGAGTAGGGGTCATGTTATTAAAGCTTCTACCACAAGAAACAAAGATTAACTTCATTGGCATGCGCAAGATCGCTGCTGTCTTTTCCATTCTGCTTGGTATCGTATCGATTGCGTTGTTCGCTGTTAACAGCCTGAACTACGGCATCGATTTCCAGGGCGGCATCGAGGTTGAGTTTGGTTATGAGGGCAAGGCGGTTGATATCGCCGAAATTCGGGCGGTTGTTGCGCCGCTGAATATGGGTGACGTATCGGTTAAAAGTGTTGATGACGGCAACAGCGCCCTTATTCGCATTGAGCGCCAGCCTGGTGGCGATCAGGAACAAAGCGACGCAACGGCACGGGTTCGGGAAGCTTTCACAGCCGCTATGCCGGATATTGAGTACCGGCAGGGCAATATTATTGGCCCGGTGGTTTCCGGGGAACTGAAACGTGACGGTGCGCTGGCGGTAACATTCGCCGTGCTCGCGGTTCTGATATACATCTGGTTTCGTTTCGAGTGGCAGTTTGGCGTAGGCGCGGTTATCGCGCTGGTGCATGACCTTGTGCTGACAATCGGTTTCTTTGCGATAACACGATTGGACTTTAATCTGTCGATTATCGCCGCGTTGCTGACCATTGTTGGCTATAGCCTTAATGATACAGTGGTGGTTTATGACCGGGTGCGCGAAAATATCCGCAAATACCGCAAAATGGCGATGGAAGATGTGCTGAACCTGTCGCTGAACCAGACCCTTAGCCGCACGGTTATGACCTCGGTCACCACTTTGCTCGCTTTGTTTTCGTTGTTTTTCCTCGGCGGCGAAGTGATCCGCGGCTTTACTGCTGCGATGATCTGGGGCGTGGTTATTGGGACATACAGTTCGATTTTTGTGGCGTCGCCGTTGTTGATGTTTTTCAAAATCAGGCGCGAAGCGATGGTATTGGACGACGATGACAAAGACCCAACTGTGGACAAGTCCCGTCCGGGTCAATTCAGCGATATTTAGGGTCAGGACCCTTAACCCCTGAAATTACGGATCGACAATTGGCAGAGCATATCCAGTCATCAGGTATATCAGTAAAGCTGGAAAGCCCGGATGATACGTTGCTGGTTGAAGCATACGGCGACGGTGGCTTTCGCCTTATGGGGCGGCGGGTTGAAGGTAGTGTTTTTGTGCGGGAAAGTGGCTTTTTCCCCTTTGCGGCTAATGCGCTCGCGGCGCTAACGGCTGCGCATATCGACGAGATTTTGGCCGAGCATGGCGTGCCCGAGATATTGGTTATTGGCACCGGGGCCGACATGGCACTGCTGCCAAAGGCGCTGCGCCTTCATCTCGACCAGAATAACATTGGTTACGATGTGATGAGCACCGGCGCGGCGGCACGCACCTATAACGTGCTGACCATTGAAGGTCGCAACGTGGCTGCCATTTTGCTGCAAGTGCCGTAAAGCAGGTTATTTGTGGATGTTTTGCCGATTTATCCCGTTTGTTGCACGGCTTGCCGATTAGGGCGTTTCTTTTGGTGGCGGCGGTGTCAGGGTGAAATCACAAAAAAGTGAGCAAGCTCGTTCGGCAAAAAAAAATGCAAACCAATCGGCGGGCAGTATCAGGCAACAAGTGATAGGACACCGAGACAATGACAGCGTTAAAATTTGCGACCGGCGCAATCAAATCAACCCTTTCTGCAATGGCTGTTGCAGCAGTTGCAAGCCTGTCCGCCGGTGCCCACCCGCATCAGGACGGCGACAACAAAGACCACGACGAAGTCGTTATCAAGAAGATTGAGAAGAAAGTTAAAGTAGACAACAAAGTTAAGGTTAGCAAAGACGGCAAGCGCCGCACCGTTACAATTGTGCGCGACGGCAAACCACACCGGATTGTTACCGATATCGACGTCGATATCGACTTTGACAAGCATGTTCATGTAAAGCGGGTGGCGGCTATCGAAGACGCGCTGGATGAAGTGCGGGATTCGTTAAAGGATGTTCAAAAACGCCTGAAAGCGACCAAAAAGCGCAGCGATAAAAAGGCGCTGACTGCCGCAAAGGGCAGTCTGGAAAAAGCGATTGAAGCCCTTGAAGAACAAAAGGAAATGCGCGGCGAGCGCATGGCGATGGTTCAAGTTGGCGGTAAGGAAATGCACCGAATTATCGAAATTGAGCGCGAGGCCGTGCAAGAGGCGCTTGAAGGCCTGGACGAACATGCCAAAGAGCTGCTGGAAACCCGCGCTGAGACCTTGAAAGAGCTGGCGGAGGTTCGTGAGGAATTGGCCGATGAGATTGCTGACCTGCAAATTGAGATCGGTGACGGCGACGACTTGCATATTGTACGCTTGCGTGCGCTCAGGGACGCAGAACTTGCCATATCTGATATGGAAGAACATCATTTGGCTGCGATCAAAGAGGCCGAGGCTGAATTGAAGCGGGCGCGCGAACGGTTGGAAAAAAAGCTTAAAGAAAAGAAAGCAGAAAAAGCCGCGGAGGTCAAAAAAGCCGCAAAAGAAGAGAAGAAAAAACAGGATAAAAAATGACCTGATGCCGCGCGCGTCGCAGCAGGCTTATATTCGATTTCAGGCGGTGTCTCCTTCAGGGGCACCGCCATTTTTTTTACGGGCAGGCTAAAGGGTTTGGAGAGCTCATAATCTGACCTTGTTATTTGAGGCGAAATAGGGCACTCTAAGTTCAATAAAAAAATGATTTGATCTGAAGGTCAAACAGACAGCATACGAGGAATATCATGAGCCGTTTCACGGTAAAACCAGGCAAACTTGAAATTGCAGCAATGCTTGCGCCGCTGGCAATGGCGGTCGCTGTTGTTACCATGCCGGTTCAAAGTGATAATTCCGATGATATGCCGCCTATGACCTTCGACAGTGTTGGTTCCATGTTGCAGGATATGGACCGCGAGCAATCGCTGAACGTTATGGAACGGTACGCTGGTTTGCCAGCGGCTGCTGATAAAACTGATCATTCCTGCCAGACCGCGGACGTTAATGCACGGATAGATAACGTTTATGCGCGGCTTAAAACCCGGGTGGAACGTATTGACCTGTCGGAAATTGCCAAGCTGGAAACCCAGATTATAATGCAGCGTACCCGCGAAATGGAAATGACGCGCCAGCAGCAAAAAGCACTTGTTCTGGAAACGCAGGCCAGTGCTGCCGCAGCGCGTGCCGGTATTAAGGCGGCAATTGCCGAAATGGAAGAACAGCGACGTCTGTCGGTGTCAAAAGACGGAGAGATGGTTGCAGCGGCTGTAGGAGCAGCCTTGCGCGCGGCGGAGGCGGCGCTGGAAAATCAACCCTGATCCCAAAACAAATGGTATGTAAACGACGATGCGGCGGGATGGTTCCCGCCTTTTTTGTGTTTTATCGTCAATCCGCCCAAATCATCAGTAAACAGCCTTGACCTTGCTGCTCATATGGCTTTGAAACATTATACGATAAGGTCTACTCAGTAATTTCTATGAAATAATTTATCATTGACGGTCCCGGTTTAATAAATCCAAGGTTCAAAGATTAGGTTTTCCCATGTCACAGAATGATTTTTACCGTATTCGAAGGCTGCCGCCCTACTTGTTTGCTGAAGTAAACGAGATGAAAGCGGCGGCGCGCGCACGCGGTGAAGACATTATCGATTTTGGTATGGGAAACCCCGACCTGCCAACCCCGCAGCACATCGTTGATAAACTGAAGGAAACCGCTGACAATAAGCGTGCCCATGGCTATTCCACATCGCGCGGTATCCCGGGTCTCAGGAAGGCGCTTGCGGGTTACTACGACCGCCGGTTCGGTGTTACCATTGACCCAGAGAGTGAGGCGGTTGTGACCCTGGGCTCCAAGGAGGGGCTGGCCAATCTGGCGCAGGCGATAACCGCGCCCGGTGATGTTATTCTGGTGCCCAACCCCAGTTTCCCGATCCACCCCTATGGTTTTATGATCGCTGGCGCATCGGTGCGCCATATGCCAATGGGGCCGGGCCATGATTTCATGACCGAGTTATCGCGGGCGGTGCAGCACAGTGTGCCCAGCCCCAGCGCCGTTATTCTGTGTTACCCCGGAAACCCAACGGCGGAAGTGGTTGATCTGGAATTTTACCGCGAAGTGGTTGATTTTTGCCGCAAGAAAGGCATCTGGATTCTGTCTGATATTGCCTACGCCGAGATTTATTTTGACGATAACCCGCCGCCCTCCATCCTGCAGGTGCCCGGTGCGCGCGACATCGCGATCGAGTTTACATCCATGTCAAAAACATACTCCATGGCCGGCTGGCGCGTTGGTTTCGGTGTTGGCAACAAGGATTTGGTCGGTGCGCTGACGCGAGTGAAAAGCTATCTCGACTACGGCGCTTTCACGCCGATACAAGTGGCAGCAACTGCAGCTTTCAACGGTCCGCAGGACTGTATCGATCTGCACAGACAAACATACAAGAAACGCCGCGATGTGCTCATTGAAGGCCTAAAGGCCGCAGGGTGGGACGTGCCCAGCCCCAAGGCGTCGATGTTCGCCTGGGCACCGTTGCCCGAAGCCTTCCGCGAGGTGGGATCGATGGCATTCACCAAAATGTTGTTGCAGCAGGCCAAAGTGGCGGTGGCACCCGGCGTTGGCTTCGGCGAGTACGGCGAAGGTTACGTGCGTATTGGGCTGGTTGAAAATGAGCATCGCATCAGGCAAGCAGTGCGCAACATCAAGAAATTCATGGCCAATAGCGACAAACATCTGGCGGCTTGGCAAAAAGATAATATCACTGACGATGCTGCCGGTTAGGCAGTGAGATTAGAAAGTAACAGTTAATGAGTGAGATGAAACGCAAACCATTGCGGCTTGGTATAGCCGGGCTTGGCACTGTCGGTGTCGGGGTCGTCAATATCGTGGAAAATAGCGGCAGCATGCTTTCAGTCCGGGCAGGGCAGGACATTATTGTCAGCGCCGTGTCTGCGCGCGACCGGGGCCGCGACCGGGGCATCGATTTGTCGGCTTACGGCTGGCACGACAATGCGGTTGACCTGGCTGGCGACGATAGCGTTGACCTGGTGGTGGAATTGATGGGTGGCAGCGACGGCCCGGCTTATGCGCTGGCAAAGGCGTGTCTTGCGGCTGGAAAGCCATTTGTGACTGCCAACAAGGCCCTGATTGCCACCCACGGCAAAGAGCTTGCCGAGCTGGCAGAAGGCAGCAACACGGCGCTTAGGTTTGAAGCGGCTGTTGCCGGTGGCATACCAGTGGTGAAGGCATTAATGGAAGGGTTAACTGCTAATAAAATCAATGAATTATACGGCATTCTTAATGGAACATGTAACTATATCCTGACCCGGATGGAACGCGAAAAACTCGCTTTTGATGATGTGCTGGCCGAAGCTCAAAAAATTGGCTACGCAGAGGCAGACCCTACCTTCGACATCGACGGCATCGATACCGCGCACAAAACTGCAATTTTGGCTGCAATTGCTTTTGGTATTGCACCTGATCTGGATAATTTGCCCACCGAGGGTATTCGAAACATTGCACCGGTTGATATTGACTATGCCCGCGAGCTTGGTTTCCGAATCAAGCTGCTCGGCGTGGCACGGCAAACTGAAGACGGCGTTGAAGTGCGGGTGCACCCGGCGATGGTGCCACTGTCGTCGCCTCTCGCTAATATAATGGATGCCACCAACGCGGTGCTGATAACCGGAGACCAAGTCGGCCAAACCGGTTATGAAGGCCCGGGGGCCGGGCAGGGGCCAACCGCCTCTTCCGTGATCGCTGACGTGGTCGATATTGCCCGCGGCATATGCTATCCGCCGCTGGGTGTTCCAGTTAGTAATTTGAAAACATTGCCTTATTTGGGCTCGGAGAGCCATGTAGGCACCTATTATATTCGTCTTCGCGTTACCGATGTGCCCGGTGTTATGGCAGAAATCACCCAATCTTTGGCGGCGGAAACCGTATCGATCGAAAGTATGTTACAACGGGGTCACGCCGACGGCGGCGGTGTCTATATCGTGCTGACCACGCACGAAACCACAGAACAGTCTGCTATTGCTGCACTCAGCCATTTCAACGCGCTGGATTGTGTGTTAGAGAGCCCGGCAATGTTGAGAATTGAGACGGCATAAACAGGGGAATGTCCATGTCATCCAGCGCACTTAATCGAACACTTGTTTTAGAAGTTGTCCGTGTCACTGAAGCCGGTGCTATCGCCGCCAGCGAACTCAATGGTCGCGGTGACGAAAAAGCAGCCGACGCAGCCGCTGTTGAAGCCATGCGCATCGCTTTCAATAGCCTGCCTATTGATGGCCGGGTGGTGATCGGTGAGGGCGAGCGCGACGAAGCCCCCATGTTGTTTATCGGTGAGGAAGTGGGCGCTGGCGGGGTTGAGGTTGATATCGCACTGGACCCGCTTGAGGGCACCACCATTTGCGCCAAGGCCATGCCCAACGCCCTTGCGGTTGTTGCCATATCCGAGCGCGGCGGGCTCCTGAACGCGCCCGACGTATATATGGACAAAATCGCTGTGGGCGGTGGTTTGCCAGACGGCGTGATTGATCTGGACAAGTCAGCGACCGAAAACGTGCAGTCGGTGGCAGCGGCCAAAGGCAAGGATGTGGGTGCGATGATGATTTGTGTGCTGGACCGGCCTCGCCATGCCAAGCTGATCAAGGAACTGCGCGGCCTTGGCTGCGGTGTTTCGCTCATCGGCGACGGTGATATCGCTGGCGTTATTGCGACCACAGACGTGAAAACCGGCATTGATATGTATATCGGCTCCGGCGGCGCGCCCGAAGGTGTGCTGGCGGCAGCGGCACTGCGCTGTATCGGCGGCCAGATGGAAGGGCGGCTGTTGTACCGCAATGACGATGAGCGCGCCCGCGCCCACAAATGGGGCATCGAAGACCTGCACAGGAAATACAATATGATGGAACTGGCGTCTGGCGACGTTATTTTCGCCGCCACGGG
>JAJFIT010000254.1 GCA_021774775.1 Alphaproteobacteria bacterium
GCTTCAGGTGCCGGCTGGCCAAGCCAACCCGTCACCTCCTATTGGTCCTGCGCTGGGTCAGCGCGGTGTCAATATCATGGAATTCTGTAAGGCCTTTAACGCAAAGACCCAGAAAATGGAGCCAGGTCAGCCTTGCCCCACCATTCTGACCATCTTTGCTGACAAGTCTTTTACATTTGAAATTAAAACGCCTCCGGCAAGCTACTTCCTGAAAAAGGCCGCTGGTCTTAAATCAGGCGGTGCAGAGCCTGGCCGTGCGACGGCGGGTTCAGTAACCCGCGCGCAGGTTAAGGAAATTGCGGAAGCGAAAATGGTTGATCTGAGTGCCAATGACATCGATGCAGCTATGCTGATCATCGAAGGGTCTGCGCGCTCTATTGGTCTTGAAGTGAAGGGCTAATCAGATGACAAAAATTACAAAACGTTTGAAAAAAGTCGCTGACGGCCTGGATCTGAACAAGCTTTATACTGTTGCCGATGCTGTTAAAGAACTGAAGACACGCTCTACCGTTAAGTTCGACGAAACCATCGAAGTATCCATGAATCTGGGTGTTGACCCGCGTCACGCTGACCAGATGGTTCGCGGCGTTGTTTCCTTGCCTCATGGTACCGGTAAAACTCTGCGGGTTGCAGTGTTTGCGCGCGGCCCAAAGGCTGAAGAAGCAACAAAAGCCGGTGCGGATATCGTCGGCGCTGAAGACCTGATGGAAGCCGTTCAAAAAGGCGAAATGGATTTTGACCGTGTGATCGCAACCCCTGACATGATGGGTGTTGTTGGTCGTCTGGGTAAAGTTCTTGGCCCCAAAGGCCTGATGCCTAACCCGAAGCTTGGCACCGTTACCATGGATGTTAAGGGCGCAGTTGAAGCAGCCAAAGCCGGTCAGGTTGAGTACCGCGTTGAAAAAGCGGGCATTATCCACGGCGGTGTTGGCAAAGTCAGCTTCGGTGAAGATCAGATTGCTGAAAATGCGTCTGCTTTCATCAATGCGGTGATCAAGGCCAAGCCGACAGGTGCCAAGGGCACTTACGTCAAGCGTATTGGTATTACGTCGACAATGGGCCCTGGGCTCAAGATTGACATCGCTTCAATGGAAGCCAGTTAAAGAATTTGTGCCGGCTACCCGCCGGCGCGATCATTCGGGCGGTTGTTTTGCCCGGATGTCAGTACTGTCCGAGATTGCAGGTGCCAGGGTGTGTGTTGCTAGTAGTTGACTACCTTGGTTTAAAAAAATTGGCCGTCGCGACGCTATGGCCTGCATGAGATGGGGTAACGGAATTATTGCCAAAGTGGCCTGATGGCCTTCCGGTAATAGACGCGGTTCCAACGGGAACGGATGTATCCGTCCTGCACCCTGGACAGGGGAGTGTTCATACCGGCTTGCTGGTAGGGGCACGGCTCAAATGAACGAGAACTGGATGCCATGAGGATTATTTCCTGGTGGAAGGTTTTCAAAGTCGGAGACGAAAAAAGTGGAAAGAGCCGAAAAGCAGGAACTGGTTACGTCCTTGCACGAGGTTTTCTCGGCTGCAGCTTCAATTGTCGTAGTGCACTATGACGGTTTGACTGTGTCAGAGATTACCGACCTGCGTTCGCAGATGCGTGAACAAGGTGCAAACCTTAAGGTAACCAAAAACCGGCTGACTCGTCTTGCGCTTAAAGGCACCGACTACGAAGGCATATCGGAACTGTTTACCGGACCGACGGCAATAGGCTACGCCGACGACCCTGTTTCAGCAGCGAAAACCCTTTCTAAATTCGCCAAAGGAAACGAAAAACTTCGTCTTCTTGGTGGTGGAATGGGTTCAACTGTCCTGGATCAATCAGGTGTCAAGGCATTGGCTGAACTGCCATCACTCGACGAACTTCGCGGCAAACTTGTGGGTCTCCTGCAAGCACCTGCTCAGAAGATCGCGTCCGTTACACAAGCTCCGGCGGGTCAATTGGCCCGGGTCTTTGGTGCTTACGGAAGCCAAGACGCAGCTTAACTAAATCTCGGGAAGTCATAGTGACCGCCCGAGAGGTAAATGCAATGTGAAACGCGGAACCCCGAACGGGACCGTTCTATTTGGAGTAAATAAAATGGCTGACCTCGCAAAGTTAGTTGAAGATCTGTCTGCCCTGACTGTTATGGAAGCTGCTGAACTTTCTAAGCTTCTCGAAGAGAAGTGGGGCGTATCTGCTGCTGCACCTGTTGCTGCTGCTGCCGCACCTGGCGCTGCTGCTGAAGCTGTAGAAGAGAAAAACGAATTTGATGTTGTTCTGACCGCCATGGGCGAAAAGAAAATTAACGTCATTAAAGAAGTACGTGCCATCACTGGCCTGGGCCTCAAAGAAGCCAAAGACATGGTTGAAGGCGCGCCTAAGACAGTTAAGGAAGCCGCACCGAAAGCTGAAGCTGAAGAAATTAAAGCCAAGCTTGAAGCTGCTGGCGCTTCTGTTGAGCTCAAGTAATTTCTTGAGCCATACGAACCGTAGGTCGGGTGCGTTTGCGCACCCGGCCTTTCGGCGTCCTTGGGCTTGCGGACATTAAATTGCTGGCCTGATGATCGTTCACCGAGTTATCGGTAAAGCGTAAAGTATATTGTTTTCATAGGTTTAGGGTGAATTACTCTCCCTGAATTTTGATTTAAAACCAAACCGGTCAGGCGATATGTGACTGGAATGGTGAATTTTAAGAAACGAGGGCGAAGCATGGCGACTTCATTTACCGGTCGTAAGCGCGTACGTAAGGATTTTGGTCACATCACAGAAGTGAGCCAAATGCCGAATCTTATTGAGGTTCAGCGTCAATCCTACGATCAGTTTTTCAGGGCAGGTGCCACTGAGGAAGAGCGTTTAAAATCTGGTCTAGAGAAAGTATTGAAATCTGTTTTTCCAATTCAGGACTTTTCCAATACGGCCTCGCTGGAATACGTAAAGTATGAGCTTGAAGACCCAAAGTATGACGTGGAAGAGTGCCAGCAGCGCGATATGACCTATGCTGCACCGCTGCGTGTTACCTTGCGCCTGATTGTTTTTGAGGTTGACCCGGAAACAGAAGCCCGGTCGGTTCTCGATATTAAAGAGCAAGACGTCTATATGGGCGACCTGCCAATGATGACCAACAACGGTACCTTCGTGATTAACGGCACCGAACGGGTTATCGTAAGCCAGATGCACCGTTCGCCCGGTGTGTTCTTCGACCATGACCGCGGTAAAACCCACAGCTCGGGCAAGTTTCTTTTTGCCGCGCGGGTAATCCCGTACCGTGGTTCGTGGCTTGATCTGGAGTTTGACGCCAAGGATATCGTCAATGTTCGTATTGATCGTCGCCGGAAACTGCCTGCCACAACCCTGTTGTATGCGCTGGGCATGACCGCTGAAGATATTCTGTCTTACTTCTATAACACTGTTGCTTTCCGCCGCGCGAAAGACGGATGGCGCATGCCATTCCGCGCAGACAGCTGGCGCGGCCAGAAGCCTGTGTTTGATCTGGTTGATGCGGATTCAGGTGAAGTTGTTGTTGAAGCCGGTAAGAAAATTACCCCGCGCCTTGGCAAGAAGCTGGAAACTGGCGGCGTAGAAGCCATTTTGGTGCCCGACGATCAAATTCTTGGCCGCTTTGCCGCCAAAGATGTGATCAATGAGAAAACCGGTGCCATTTATGTGGAAGCCGGTCAGGAACTGACCGAAGAGATTGTTGAAGTTCTGACCTCTGCCGGTGCCGATGAAGTTGAAGTTCTCGACATCGATGATGTGTCTATCGGTTCCTACATC
>JAJFIT010000255.1 GCA_021774775.1 Alphaproteobacteria bacterium
AAGCCAGGCGTCTGCGCCGCCTTTTCTAACAGCAGCGACAATGCGCGCGTTCACGCCCGAGTCCACCAGATAGTCGCCGCTTTCCTTGTTAACGAAAACAGTGATCGGCACGCCCCAGGCGCGCTGGCGCGAAATCACCCAGTCGGGGCGGTCAGAAACCATGGCGCTGATGCGGTTTTTACTAACCGCAGGGTACCAATTGGTTGCCTCAATCGCCTTAACTGCCTTTTCGCGCAGGCCGGTTTTCTCCATGGAGATAAACCACTGCGGCGTGTTGCGGAAAATAAGCGGTGCTTTTGAGCGCCAGCTGTGTGGATAGCTGTGGGTCAGCTTTCCCGAGGCCATCAATGCGCCTGTGCCGGTCAACAGCTCGCATACTGTGTCGGCAACCTTGTAAACATGGTGGCCTGCAACCAGCGCAATGTCTTCGTAGTAACAGCCGGATTCGTTAACGGTGTAGGGCACCGGAAGGCCAAATTTTACATGGCCGACCTGATAGTCGTCGTCCCCGTGGCCTGGTGCTGTGTGTACAAAGCCGGTTCCTGCTTCAACCGTGACATGGTCGCCGGGCAGCATGGGCACGTCAAAGTCATAAAAACCGCTTGCGTCTGCATGGCCGCGCCATGGGTGCGCCAGGATGGTGCCTTCCAGCGCCCCGCCTTTAATGTGCGCTGTAACGGTATGTGCGGTTATACCCGCACGCGCCGCAAATTCGCCAAGCAAGGTCTCGGCGATAACCAGTTCGTCGCCCGCCTTTACAAGGGCGTCTTCACTAACGCCAGTGACTTTAATGCGCACATAGCTGATGTCAGGCCCAAAACACACTGCCCGGTTGGCTGGAATGGTCCAGGGCGTCGTGGTCCAGATAACAATCCGCGCGCCTGAAAGGTCAGCGCAGTCAGTTGAAACAACCTCGAAGGCCACATCAATTTGAGTGGACGTATGGTCGTGGTATTCAACTTCAGCTTCAGCGAGCGCAGTTTTTTCAACCGGGGACCACATGACAGGCTTGGAGCCGCGGTAAAGCGAACCGTCTTCGGCGAATTTCAGCAATTCCTCAACAATCTGAGCCTCGGAATCGAAGGCCATTGTTGTATAGGGGTTGTCCCAGTCGCCGATGATGCCCAGCCGTTTGAATTGCTCGCGCTGCACGTTGATCCAGCCATCGGCAAACTCGCGGCACTCACGGCGAAACTCGATGGGGTCAACATCGTCTTTGTTTTTCTTTTTCTTGCGGTATTTTTCCTCAATTTTCCATTCAATCGGCAGGCCGTGACAATCCCAGCCCGGAACGAAGGGCGCGTCCTTGCCCTGCATCTGCTGCGACTTGACAATGATATCCTTGAGGGTTTTTTGCATGGCGTGGCCAAAGTGAATGTCACCGTTGGCATAGGGCGGGCCGTCATGGAAGATGAATTTCTCGCGGCCAACACTGTCTGCACGCAGTGTCTGGTAAATATTGTCTTTTTCCCATTTCGCCAGAAATTCCGGCTCGCGCTTTGGCAGTCCGGCGCGCATGGGAAAATCAGTTTGCGGAAGGAATACGGTGTCGCGGTAATCGCGCTTGTCTTGAGTGTCGGCAGACATGAGGTGTCGTCTCGCTATATTCGGGGCAAACTTTGGCTCGCCGCTCAATTAGAATTATAAAATGAAATAAATAGGGTCCCGGCCGCTACACAAGCGCCGGGCCAGTAATTCGTATAGAAGTAATTGGTATAGATATGCCGTATCCGACAATAGTCGCAGCTACCAATGATTTGAGGCCAATAAACATAGGGGCGACTTTTATCAGTGAAGCCAAGCGGTGTCGAGTGGAAACAGTTAGCTATTGTTCGCCTTATACCCTGCCACGGCGATGCTTATCCTTTGCTCCCGAACATCGCCCGCCGCTGCTTTTCCAGCGTGACCAATTTGCTCTGGTTTTTGCGGCGCTCTGCCTTGGTCCAGGGCTTGGTCGCTGGTCTACGTCTGTCAGGCCCGTTATAGGCGCTGGTCTGAACAATTGGCTTCATTTCTGCAAGGGCACCGGAGACCACCCTGATCAAGCTTTGTCCCGTAAGCGGCATGGCGACAATTTTGGAGGCACCAACATCGCGGGCCTTCAGTACAGATTGCTGGTCAGGCCCGTGGATACCAAGAATGATTGGGGCAACGGAGACATTAACGTTTGTCAGGCGAATGAAGCGGCAAAAATCGAAACCGCCCAGGTTGGGAAACCGGTCGTCGACTACAAGCATATTGAAATTCAATTCCTTGAGCGTCGCCAATGCATCAATGTTGCTGCTGACCGCTACAGTCCGCCCAACACCATGTGACCGTAAAATCGGCTTAAACGCCTCTGCGGCTTGACTGTTGGACAAAGCCAACAGAATCGATAGTTTTGCAAACTCGTCATCAGACATAGTATTGGCGCGACCCCCTTGGTTGCTTGGTACCATTTTGATGATTGGCCTATTATAGACCAGTCCGGCAGATTATCGGCAAATAATTAACAGTTAACTAAGGAAAGGCAGGCAAGCTTAATTCAGTTGGTCAGGCTCGGGCCTTTGGCTAATCTTGGTCGAAATCGCTGGCCGAAATGTCGCTGGCTGTATTATCGAAATCCACAATCAACTTCCACTGACCGTTTTCTTTTTCAAAAATAAGCAACACCCGGCCATATGCATACGCAGTTTCGCCGCCCGCCTGTGGAATGTTAACTCTGTATTTCCCGCCAATATGGGCAAGTGTTTTGCCCACGGTGACAACTTCTTCGGAAAAATCGATGGTTGTCTTTGGAGTGGCGTGGAATTGTGGTGCAAAATGGTGCCGGACAGCGGCGGGGCCTTGCTTGACGCTGTTGCCGTTGTTGGCAAAATATATTTTGTCACTGTAAAGCGACAGCAGGCGGTTTATGTCTTTGGTATTGTAGGCTGTCAGCCATTGTTTCATCAGGCTGCGGACAGCCGTTTGTTCGGCGGCTTCTGTGGTCGCCAATATCAGCGACGAATTTGCCAGCACCAACAATGCCGCACCAGCAATATTTTGCATAAATTTTATCACGTGGTTCCTTTCGGCCGTGTGTGACCGATTGGTATAATATATTTAACCCGCGTCGGTGTCTGCGCGGGTTTTATGCGCTTTGGATTTGCGCCGCCGCCGCGAGGTGAGATTGAGCATCTCGACACCAAGCGAGAAGGACATGGCGAAATAGATATATCCTTTTGGCACATGGAAGCCAAGGCCCTCTGCCACCAGGAAAACGCCGATCAGCATAATGAAGGAAAGCGCGAGTATTTTGAGAGTTGGAAACCGCTCAAGAATACGCGCAATGTAGCCGCTGGAGAAAATCATCACCAGCATGGCAATAGTCATTGCCGCAACGATAACGCCGATAACCTGGGTGAGGCCGATGGCGGTCATCACCGAATCGAACGAAAAGATGAGATCAATAAAGACAACCTGTATGACAACCGCAGTAAATGTGCCGGTGTAAGATTGAAGGTTGTCTTTGTGGTCGCCGGTTACTTCATCATGAATGCTGTTGGTTCCCTTGTATAAAAGGAAGCCGCCGCCAACCAGCATCAGGATGTCTTTGCCGGAAAGGTTCTGACCCAAAATCGATACCCACGGCTCTTGCAGGCTGATGATCCAGGCGACACCAAATAACAGCAGAATACGCATGGCCAGCGCCAGAACCAGCCCGGTAACACGGGCTTTTTCCCGTTGTTCATCGGGCAGATTTTGCACCATCAATGCGACAAAAACAACATTGTCGATGCCGAGAATTATCTCAAGCGACGTCAGGGTTAGAAAGCTGACCCATATGTTGTAGTCGGTAAGGAATTCCATGAAATTTCCGGCTGCTGGATTATTAGGACAACTCCTAGCGAAATATCATGCCTAAGGAAGAATGCCAGCATTTTTTTGGTCGCGGTAAACCGATTCGCGGTCTTCCGGTGAATAACGGCTCAAGTGACGGTCCAAGATTTCTGTATAGCGCCCGCTTTCCAGCAGGGCTTTAAAGCCAGAATCGAACTTCTGCTTGTAGGCCAGTCCCTCGGCGCTGCGAGTAAATATAACATGTTGAATGCTGGCTTGGCCGCCAGGGATATCCAGATTATAGAGTGCCGGCCACGGGCGTTGGCCTGGGCCAGTATCTTCGGCTTGAAGCGTTGCCATGTGGTAAGCGGCGGTCATTCGCGGCATATACAGAATATTTGTGCGGTTGGCGCGGAGCAGGTCGACACAGAATCGCGGATGTCCCGGCGATACTTTCTGCAGCATTCCCTTGTCAATTAGGACGGTGCTCTCGGGACTGATCCTCCATCCTATCGGGGTACACAAAATGGGGATATGGCCGTCGGGGCGTGGCTTCCTGAATTGGTGCCAGTCTGTGATGTCGCCGTATGTGGTAATTATCTGATTGGAAATAGCAAAAATTGGCACCGAAAGGTGAAGCTCTGTGGCGCGTTGTTCGCTGTAAACCCATGAATATGACGCTATATAATCACCGCGTAATATTGAGCGATATGCCCGTCGCCACGGGATTAACTGAACTTCAATTTCTATTCCGGCTGCTGCAAAGCTTTCCTTGACAATCGCGCTGAGGACACCGCCTTCAGGCTCAGTATCGGCAATGAAGGGCGGAAAGTCCATAGAGGTAACCACCTTCAAACTGGCATCAGCACGGTCGGCCGCGAGCGAAGAGTTGAAAGCCCCGAGTAAGGTGGCCAATAAGATCAAGCTTTTATACAAAAAACGGTTCAAAGATTGGCTTTCATATGGTTGGCGGCTGTGTATGCTGTTATTGCGGCAGTAGATTTTTATAGTGTTGCAGAAAAAAGTTAACAATCTGAAGTTCGGACTAGCGCGCTCTTACGTGTGGTTTTGGGAACAGTTCCAGATAACGATCCAGGGACGGTGCTTCCAGCCTGCCTGCGTTATTTTCCGGTTCCGCCAACACGATGCGGGCGACTTTACCGTCGGTGGTAATTTGCTTCTTCAGGGCGTCAATGCCATCAAATTTTTGTTCGCTGCGCAGGAAGGCTATCAACTGCACGCGCAAGTGGCTGTTATAAAGGTCGCCCTCAAAATCAAACAGATGCACTTCCAGTAGAATGTCGCGCTTGTCGAAGGTTGGTCGTTTGCCAATATTGGCAACGCCGTTGAGAATTTTGCCTTCACCTTCGACCATAACCCGCACCGCATACACGCCCAGTTTGGGCTGGAGGCTCTCGCCCATTTCAACGTTTGCCGTGGGGAAGCCAATGGTTCTGCCGCGCTGGTCACCCTTGGTCACACGCCCGTTTATGCTCCACCAGTGACCGAGCAGTGCCGCGGCTTTGCGCGCCTCGCCGTTTTGCAGCGCTTTGCGTATCAGCGTTGATGAATAGACATCCCCCGCATACCCCTCCAGGCCAACGGTAACCGGCTGGATTACCGAAAGGCCAAAGCCTTCCATATAGCCCATCCAGTTCAGTACATCGGTGCCGCCGCCACGTCCTTTGCCGAATCGGTAATCATACCCAACAAAAACATGCAGTGCGCCGATGGCGTCCAGCAGAATATTTTTAACAAAATCCTGGGCTGCCAGCCCGGCAAGGTCCTTGTCGAAGGGTAAAACCAGAAGATGATCAACCCCGAACGATTCGAGCAATTGAGCCCGTTCCCTGAAAGGGGTAAGTCTGAACGGCGGTATATGCGGGGCGAAAAAGCTGACCGGATGGGGTTCGGTAACCACTACTGTCAAGTTAACACCCATACTGCGTGCCAGACGACCAGCTTCGCCGATAACAACCTGATGACCGCGGTGGAAACCGTCGAAGTTCCCCAGCGCAACAACGGCGCCGCGATCTTTTCTGGTATATTCTTCGAGATGGCGAAAAACGCGCACGGCAATCAGGCCCTTATTATATGTTTCGCTATGAAACCATCGATTCCAGCGCTGGATACACCAACAGGCCGGTATCAAACAACCACTAATCGACACAATGACCCGGTAAAAGGTTTGTGATGCGCCAGATATAGGGGCCAGACAATTAATTGAATATTGGCGATGGATAGGTTAACCAATTCTTCATTAGATCGGGGCTAGTGTCCGATATAGGGACAGGTGGCTGGAAAGCAAAATTACCTTTTCCGACTGATACAGGTGCAACTAAAAGTTTGAGGTAAAATTATGGCCGTTGATTTGGGTATGCCGATCCTGATC
>JAJFIT010000256.1 GCA_021774775.1 Alphaproteobacteria bacterium
AGCGGCGTGCGCGTGCTGATGTCGGGCCTCGACTACGAGCGTGTTGTTCTGTCCGGCGGGTCGTTGGGTATTATGCGCGCCTGCCTGGATACAGTGATCCCTTACGTGCACGAGCGCCAGCAATTCGGCCAGCCCATCGGCACCTTCCAGCTGATGCAGGGCAAAATCGCCGACATGTATGCCACATGGGGCTCTGCCCGCGCTTATGTTTATGCGGTGGCGCAAGCCTGCGACCGCGGCGAGACCACCCGCAAGGACGCCGCAGCCTGTATATTATATGCCGCAGAAAAAGCCACCTGGATGGCAGGCGAAACCATTCAGGCGCTTGGCGGCAATGGCTATATCAATGAATATCCGGCTGGCCGCTTATGGCGCGATGCCAAGCTTTATGAAATTGGCGCCGGCACATCGGAGATTCGCCGCATGCTGATCGGGCGCGAGCTGTTCAACGAAACCCGGTAACGCGCACTATTATAGCATTAAGATAACGCGGGCTTCGGCCCGCTTTTTTTGTTGATCAATGCTGTCTGACGACATCGCCCCGCGAAAGCATATTTCAAAAAACATCGATTTAGGCGTCAAAGATTACTTAAAAAGACAATCTTAGTAAGTTCATTTCAATTTTTTAGTGCCATACTGCCGCCAGTTTTTGGGGTATGCCGCGTTCCGGATGATCTAAACCGGCGCGGAAAAAAAGGAAACGGCCGATGCCGGTGTTTGATTCACGTAGTTATAGAGATCATGAACAGATTGTTTTTTGCGCTGATAAAGAAACCGGCCTGAAGGCGATTATTGCGGTGCATTCAACGGCGCTGGGGCCTTCCGGCGGCGGCATTCGCTTTTGGGACTATGCGGCAGCGCACCGCCATGTTGCACCCGGCGATATTGCGGAAACACGCGGCGAAGAAGATGCAATTTATGATGTTCTCAGGCTGTCGCGCGGCATGTCCTACAAAAACGCATTGGCTGGCCTGCGGCTTGGCGGCGGTAAATCCGTTATCATCGGCAACCCGCGCCAACTGGGCACACCCGCACTGATGGAGGCTTTCGGACGCTATATCCAGCGCTTGGGCGGCTCATACTATGCGGCGGAAGATGTGGGCACCAGCCCGGCGATGCTGGCTTCTGTCGCCAAATCAACCAACTATGTGTCCGGTCTGGACAGCGGCGAGTTTGCTACTGGCGACCCCTCGCCGCACACAGCGCTCGGTGTGTTTGTCAGCATTCAAGCGGCGGTGAAGCACCGGCTTGGCAAAACCGATCTTTCCGGCGTTCATGTGGCGGTTCAGGGTGTTGGCCATGTGGGACTTTATCTGGTCGACCATTTGATCAAAGCTGGCGCACGCGTCACGATCACCGATATTGTGGACAGTAACATCGAAGCCGCGAAGGCACTGGGCGATGTAACGGTTGTTGAACCGATCGCCATTCACGGCGTTGACTGCGACGTATTTGCACCCTGTGCGCTGGGGGGCGGGCTGAACCCCAAAACCATACCCGACATCAAAGCAACGGTGATTGCCGGTGCTGCCAACAACCAACTCGAGCATGAAGGCGTGCAGGACGAAGACCTGCGCCAGCGCGGTATCCTTTATGCACCCGACTATGTGGTAAACGCGGGCGGCATTATTTCGGTTGAGGCTGAGGTTCACCGTGAAAAGGTAAGCAATGCCGAGCGCGAAGCCAAAGTGCTGCGCATTGGTGACACACTGGCCACTGTTTTTGCCGCCAGCGACAGGCAGGGCAAGCCTACTGGCGAAGTAGCCAACAAGATGGCGGAAGATATTATTCGAAAAGCAGGAAAGCGTAAAAATCTTGCGGCGGAATAGTTAGCCCGACCAGAAACCTGGAACATCTGATCGCCGAGCGTCATACACTTTCCCGCTAATTGGGGTCATTGGCCAGCGCACGATAATCGTCTGAGCGCAGTATCTTTACCACTGTGCGGATATCATCTTCGTCAGCATCAAGTGCCCGGGCTACTTCGGCCCCCAAACTGATGCTGGCCTCCAGTGTTTCCGGCACCGTATGTGTCGCACCCAGCGCGCGTAACTTGCCTGCCACACTATTGTCATGCACACGCACGTAAGTCGGCAAATCAGCGCAAACAAGCTTCGCGCTCCGGATCATCCGTTCTGCCGCACGCGGGTCGTCTATTGTTATCACCAACAAAGCCGCCTCAACAGCACCAACCGCACGCAGAATTTCAACACGGGCAGCATCACCGTATGCGGCTTCAAACCCGGCGTCCCGTGCTTTTTTGATATGCGCCGGATCTAGATCAATAACCGTGAATGGAATGCCCAAATCAGACAAAATACGGGCCACGGCCTCACCGACGCGGCCAAAACCCGCAATAATAACCTGTTTTACGCCCGCGGCATTATTCTCAGATGGTTCCGGTCTGGCCGCAGTTTCATTGGTCATCCGCCGCGCCAACCACATACCAACCGCATAGAGTAGCGGCGTTATCGCCATCGACAGCGCAATCACAGCCGTCAGCATTTCAACAACCGGGCCGTCGAGAACGCCTTCACTGCGGGCGTAAGCAAAAAGCACAAAACCAAACTCGCCGGATTGAGCCAACAGGGAACCAACCTTGATCGCTTCTGGCAGAGTATGTTTCATCACCCGAACCAGCCCGACAATGACAGTCGCCTTGAGCACAACAAGCACGGCGAGAATCATCAAAATCATATTTGTTTGTGCAGAAAGGGTCCCAATATTGATGCCCATGCCGACCGACATGAAAAACAACCCCAACAGAAGTCCGCGAAAGGGTTGAATATCTACCTCTACCTGATGGCGAAACTCGGATTCGGCCATCAGTAACCCAGCGATAAAAGCGCCCATTGCCATGGACAAACCAATACTGTCCATCAACCAGCCAAAACCAAGCACCAGTAGGAGCGCAAAACCTGTAAACACCTCCGGCGTATTATTAGACGCGACAAGCCTGAACACTGGATTGATCGCCATCCGCCCCACCACCACAGCACCGACAAAAATAACGATAGTTTCAAGAAATGCATATCCAAACGAAGCACCCACGGTTGCTTCGCCCGCCGCCAAAAGCGGTACAAGTGCCAAAAGCGGCACAACCGCAATATCCTGCAGCAACAAAATCGATAATCCCAATCGCCCCCACTGCACCGCGAGCTGTTTTTTTGTTGCCAGCAACTGAATGCCAAAGGCCGTGCTCGACAGCGCCATGCCCAGGCCCACAAGCGACGCTTGGCCCAATTCCAATCCAAGAACCACGTTGGCAAGCACCGCTAACAAAAGACCAGTAACCAGAACTTGGGCCGTACCAAGCCCAAACACCTGCCTGCGCATTACCCACAGTCGCGCGGGCTTCAGTTCGATACCAATCAGGAACAGCAGGAAAACAACACCGAATTCGCCCAAATGCGCGATCTGCTCCGGGTTGGTGATAAGCCCTAATCCCCACGGCCCGATCAAAACACCGCCGACCAGATAGCCGAGAATGGCACCCATACCAAGCCGACCAAAAATAGTCGCGGCAACAACTGCGACAGCCATTAGGGCCAAAATTTCGAGAAGCATGGTGTCGTGGGGCATGATCAGGAAGTCTTTACGGCTATGGTATACGGTTCTGGTTTACGGCAATAATTCAGGTGGACCAATGATAAGGCCCCCAACGCACCAGGTAAACCCATCCAAAGCCCAATCAATGGCATTCGCTCCAAAAAGCGGACGCTTTTACCCCAACAGCGACCAGAAGCGGCTAGATATGCAGGGCGTGACCCAGAGCCTTCAGCGCGGCTTCCTGGAAACCTTCGCTTTGCGTCGGGTGTGCGTGGATGGTGCCAGCGATATCCTGCAGGCATGCCCCCATCTCGAGCGCCAACGAAAAGGCCGCTGACAGTTCGGCAACACCCTTGCCGACAGCCTGAATGCCCAACACCAGATCATTGTCGTCGCGCGCGACGATCCGCACGAAACCGGTCTCTGCTTCCCCATTTCCAGAATCCTGGGTCATGGCGCGGCCATTGGCTGCAAACGGGAACATACCAATCCTGGTTTTATAGCCCGCCGCCTTGGCTTCATCAGGCGACAGGCCCGCGGTGACAATCTCGGGGTCGGTAAAACAAACCGCCGGGATGGATACCTTGTCAAAACGCCGGTTTTCACCCGCAATAATTTCAGCGACCATTTCGCCCTGTGCCATGGCGCGGTGCGCCAACATGGGTTCGCCGGTGACATCGCCGATAGCAAAAACATCGGTCATCGAGGTTCTGCACTGGTCGTCGATGGCAATCACCCGGCCATTCATGGTCAGATCAAGCCCTGCGAGACCCCAGCCTTCGGTTTTTGCCTTGCGCCCTACCGTCACTAGTATCTTGTTGGCGGGCAGCTTCCCGTCGCCGTCAGCGCCCTCCACAACCAGTGAAGTACCGGCTTTGTTGGCTGATTTGGCTTTTGTGTTCAGCAGAACCTTGATACCCAGGTTTTTCAGGCTGTCAGCTACCGGCTTGGACAGGGCTGCATCATATTGCGGCAAAATCCGCTCCGCTGCCTCAACAACTGTTACCTTGCTGCCCATTTTCGCGTATGCGATGCCCAACTCGAGGCCGATGTAGCCGCCACCGATGACGACCAATTTTTCCGGTACGCTGTCCAGCGCCAATGCCTCGGTCGACGAGATGATGTTGCCGCCGTAGGGCAGCGCCGAAATTTCGATCGGTTCTGACCCTGTGGCGAGAATGACATGCTTCGCCGTGATTTTGGTGGTGCCGTCCGAGGTTTTCACCTCACAGGTTTTACCATCAACCATCTGGCCCCAGCCGGTAACAGACCGTACCTTGTTTTTCTTCAACAAACCGCTGATACCGCCAGTTAACCGCCCGACGATGGCATCTTTCCACGCAATTGTTTTTGACAGGTCCAGCTTCGGCGCGCTTGCAGAAATTCCAAACGCATTGTCACCGGCGAAATGCATGGCTTTTTCAAACTCGTCCGCCGCATGAATGATCGCTTTGGACGGGATACAGCCAACATTCAGGCAAGTGCCACCGTGGGCCACGCCCTCAACGATAATTGTGTCCAACCCTAATTGACCAGCGCGAATGGCGGCCACATAGCCACCAGGGCCAGCGCCCAACACCAATAGGTTACAAGAAAGGGTTTCCATTTAACCCTCCATAAAAAGCATGGCGGGATTCTCGAGCAAACCCCGGATACGCTGGATAAATTCAGCGGCGTCATAACCGTCGACAATGCGGTGATCAAACCCCGATGACAGGTTCATCATCTTGCGCGGTACAAGACCACCGTCAACATATTCCGGGCGAACCCTTATTTTGTTAACACCAACAATCGCCACTTCCGGGCTGTTGATAACCGGCGTTGAGACAACACCCCCGAGCTTGCCCAGGCTGGTAAGCGTAATGGTCGAGCCGGTTAGCTCCTCACGCGAGATTGACCCCTCGCGCGCCGCATCAGCAAGGCGCTTGGATTCGGTCGCCAAACCCCATACGTCATAGGTTTCTGCGTGCTTTAGCACCGGCACCATTAACCCACCGGGCGTTTGCGCCGCCATGCCGATGTGCGCTGCGCCGTATTGATACACAACGTCTGCACTGTCATCATAGTGCGCGCTAAGTTTTGGATGGTCTTTAATTGCAATAACCATTGCCTTCATAATGAAAGGCAGAATGGTGAGTTTTGGCTGATCATCGCGCTTGGTGCCATTCAAATGCGTGCGCAATTTTTCCAGTTCGGTAACATCAATCTCTTCCACATAGGTGATGTGGGGAATACGCTGTTTGGCATCTTGCATGCGCTGGGCGATCTTGCGCCGCAGACCAATAACCTTGATTTCCTCAACTGAAGTATTGGGCGCACTGCCAGCCCGCCCAGCGGGGGCGGAGGCACCGGAGATATAGGCGTCCAGGTCTTCGTGACTAATGCGACCCGCCGGGCCAGTGCCGTGCACATAAACCAGCTTAATACCTGCATCCATTGCGCGTTTACGCACTGCGGGAGAGGCAAGCGGTGCTTCACCTTCCGCTCGCGGTGCACCAGAAGCAGCTGCCGTTGAAACCGGCTTGCTAACGGGAACCGGTGCAGGCCTGGGCGCAGGTGCGGCGGGTTCGGGTTTAGGCTCAGGTTTTGGCGCTGGCGCTGGTGCGGCCTCAACCTCTGCGGCTGGCTTTTCAGCCGAAGCCGACGCTTCAGCGGAAATGCTCGCCTCGTTACCTTCGCCGTCCACCTCAAGCGTGATGATAACAGTGCCAACTGCTGTCATTTCGCCGATTTCACCGCTAACAGATTGAACCGTACCGTCTGCAGGAGATGGAATTTCAACCGTTGCCTTGTCGGTCATGACCGCGGCGAGCACATCGTCCTCGCGCACAACATCGCCCGCTTTCACATTCCACTCGACGATTTCGGCTTCGGTGATCCCCTCACCCACGTCAGGCATTTGAATTTTATACAGGCCCATCACACCGTCTCCATCATGCTTTTAAGTGCCTTGCCAACACGGGCCGGACCGGGGAAATAATCCCACTCCTGCGCGTGCGGGTACGGCGTGTCATACCCGGTTACGCGCTCAACCGGCACCTCAAGGTGGTAGAAACAGCGCTCCTGAACCTGCGCGGCGAGTTCAGCGCCAAAGCCCGATGTCAAGGTTGCTTCATGGAGCACCATACAGCGGCCAGTTTTCTCGACCGATTTTACAATCGCATCCACATCGAGCGGCAACAGGCTGCGCAGATCAATGATCTCCGCGTCAATGCCGGTTTCTTCCTTGGCGGCCTCAGCAACATAAACCATTGTCCCATAAGTCAAAATGGTAACGTCTGAACCTTCGCTGAAGATAGAAGCCTTGCCGATTGGAACCGTATAATGGCCTTCCGGCACATCGCCCAAAGGATGCTTGGACCAGTTTTTCGCTGGGCGGTCATGATGACCATCAAACGGACCGTTATACAAACGCTTGGGCTCGAAGAAGATAACCGGGTCATCGTCTTCAATGGCGGAAATCAACAAGCCCTTGGCATCATACGGGTTGGATACAATAACCGTCTTAACACCCGAAATATGGGTAAACAGAGCTTCGGGGCTTTGGCTATGGGTTTGCCCGCCAAAAATGCCACCACCGCACGGTGTGCGAATAGTGATCGGCGAGGTGAACTCGGCGGCAGACCGATAGCGCAGGCGCGCGGCTTCTGACACGATCTGGTCGTAAGCCGGATATATATAGTCGGCAAACTGAATTTCCACGCAGGGGCGCAGGCCGTATGCACCCATGCCAATAGCGGTACCAACGATGCCAGATTCGCTGATCGGTGCATCGAACACCCGCGAAGTGCCGAATTTTTCCTGCAAACCGTGGGTACACCGAAAAACGCCGCCAAAATAGCCCACGTCTTCGCCGTAAACGACCACATTGTCGTCCATGGTCATTTTAACGTCCATTGCGTCGCGGATCGCTTCAATCATGGTCATTTGCGGCATCGGTCAAACTCCCATTTTCTGGCGTTGCTCGCGCAGGTGGCGCGGCATGTCTTTAAACACGCACTCAAACATCTCACGCGGGCTGGACCCTGAGCCCATGGTGCCGTAACTTTCGGCTTCCTTGGTTGCCAGGCGAATTTCATCGTCATATTCTGTTTCGGCCTGCTTGTGGCGTTCCTCACTCCAGATACCGCGATTAACCATATGGTTCTTCAAGCGCAGGATCGGGTCGCCGAGTGGCCAAGCTTCTGACGCCTCCTTGGGGCGATATTTTGATGGGTCATCTGAGGTGGAATGGGGGGCGACGCGGTAGGTTACCCATTCGATCAGGGTCGCACCGTGGCCGCGCCGTGCCCGCTCAATCGCCCACCGGGACGCTGCATATACCGCCAGATAGTCGTTACCGTCTACCCGCAAAGCCGGGATGTCATAGCCGTGTGCGCGTTCGGCAAAAGTGGCGTTATTACCACCCGCCATACCGCGAAAACTTGAGATTGCCCACTGGTTGTTGACCACATTCAAAACCACCGGCGGTTTGTAAACCGAGGCATTTACGAGTGCGGCGTGAAAGTCATTTTCCGCAGTGGAGCCGTCACCAATCCAGGCAGAAGCCACCTTGGTGTCGCCCTTGATCGCCGATGCCATCGCCCAACCCACTGCCTGCAAAAACTGTGTGCCCAAGTTGCCGGAAACAGTGAAAAAGCCATAGTCGCGGGCTGAATATAAGATCGGCAGTTGGCGACCTTTAAGCGGGTCTTTCGCATTCGACAGTATCTGGCAAACCAGATCGACGATGGGATAGTCCTGCGACAATAGAATGCCTTGCTGGCGGTAGGTGGGGAAATGCATGTCGCCTTTTGAAAGCGCGGCCTGGAAACCAATCGCAATCGCTTCCTCGCCGGTACACTTCATATAAAAGGAAGTTTTTCCCTGACGCTGCAACGTCATCATACGGTCATCAAAGGCACGGGTGCGCACCATCGACTTGAGACCCTGCATCAAAATATCGTCTGGAATATCATCCGCCCAGGGTCCAACGGCATCGCCGTTGGTATTCATCACCCGAATCATGGTTCGGGCCAGATCTTTCATCTCGGCAGGGTCCACGTCTATGTCGGGGCGTCGAACCGTGCCTGCGGCCGGGATTTCAATATCGGTAAAATCCGGTTCATCACCGGGCCTGCCAGTTGGTTCCGGCACAAAGAACTTAAGCGGTGCATAGTCTGACATAACGATAGTCGTCCCCCAGCTGTGGCACTAAAAATACGTCAGTAATAATGACGTATTTTTCGAGGTGAAATCAATCTATTCTTGGCGCATCGACCAATTAGAAACATCCGCGCTGGTAATAGCGCAGAATCTGTAATTAGCGAAAACAATTGACGCTACAGACTTTAGAAAAATTGCTATAAACCGCAAATATGACCGGATTGGGATCAATGATATTTCTTTTATACCGCCGCCGCGGGTATCATGGGGCGCATAAAATCCTATAATAGTCACTCGCGACATGGAGGCATTTATGAGAAGATTAATAGCCTGTTTGGCTTTGATAACCATGTGGGACGGCAATGCCATTGCAGGCGGCAAAGAGGACATTATGGCTGTCGATCAGACCTTCAGCGACATGGCTGCACAGGTGGGAAACCGCGCGGCTTTTGCCCATTATCTAGCGGTCGACGCCGTAAAGCTGGATGATGGCTTCCATCCGCGACACGGCCACAGTGCCATTCTTCCCACACTTGGTGAATTATCGCCGAATGTGAGTCTGGTCTGGACCCCGCGAGACGGAAAAATCACCTCATCCGGTGAGTTGGGCTTTACATGGGGTACCTATGTGCTGACCCGCGTTTCAGGCGATGACACCCGTGTCAGCTACGGCAAATACACCACCATATGGGAAAAACGGGACGGCGAATGGAAAGCCATTTTGGACATGGGAAACTCAAGCCCCGGACCTTACCCGGAGCAGCCATAGCCAACATAAATAGACCTATCTATTTTACCCACTATTGGCTGACGGGTGCGTCCGGTTGATTTTCAGGTGCAGCTGATTGAAAAGCGTCAAGCGCGTTGCAATTGTCGTCGATGCGCCCGATTTCCGGGAAGGCGTCAAGCGGCGTATTGAAACGCCGGGCATTCCAAAGCTGCGGAACAAGATATATGTCTGCAAATGTTGGCATGTCACCATAGCAAAACTGCCCGGCTGTGCCTTTGATGAGCGTCTCAAACGCGGTAAAGCCATCGATGATCCAACGGTGATACCATTGTTGCACGGCAGCCTCGTCGGCACCAAAGCCCGCCTTAAGCGCTTGTAATACCGACAGGTTATTGAGCGGGTGAATATCACAGGCTACAAGACTTGCCAGCTGGCGCACGGTTGCCCTGCCGGTTGCATCGGAAGGCAAAAGTGGAACCTGCGGATAAACTTCCTCCAGATATTCCAAAATGGCCGGTGACTGACTGATCGCGGTATTACCATCGCTGAAAAACGGCACCCTGCCCTGCGGATTTATTGCGAGATAATCGGCGCTGCGCTGCTGGCTGACACCGGGCACAAGATTGATCGGGATATTATCGCAGTCCAGCCCTTTCAGTGCCAGTGCAATACGCACACGGTACGCCGCAGAAGACCGGAAATATCCATATAATTCCACAGCCTAGCCTTTAACCAGTGTTTGATCGATTGAGCCGAATATGGACACGCCCTCATCGTCGAACATTTCGATACGAACCCGGTCACCGAAGTCCATAAAGGGTGTTGCTGGTGTGCCGCTCTCGATTGTCTCAATCATACGAATTTCCGCTATGCAGCTGTAGCCTACGCCGCCTTCTACAACGGGTTTACCAGGCCCGTCATCCAGTTTGTTGGACACTGTACCGGAGCCGATCACTGCGCCAGCCCCCATTGGGCGGGACTTGGCTGCATGGGCAATCAACTGACCAAAATCAAAGGTCATATCAACACCCGCATCGGGCTTGCCGAACATGCTACCGTTCAGGTGCGATACAAGCGGATGATGCAATTTATTATCCCGCCACGCGCCGCCCAATTCGTCTGGGGTTACGCACACTGGGCTGAAAGCGCTGGATGGCTTGGACTGAAAGAAGCCAAAACCCTTGCCCAATTCGCCAGGGATCAATCCGCGCAACGACACATCGTTAACCAACATCACCAATTTGATATGGCCGCCTGCGTCTGCCGCTGATACCGCCATTGGCACATCGTCAGTGATCACAGCAACTTCCGCCTCGAAATCAACGCCCCAACCTTCGGTTTGCACCATTACAATATCACCGTGGGGGTCCAAAAATGTATCAGACCCGCCCTGGTACATCAACGGATCAGTCCAGAACGACGCTGGCATTTCAGCGCCGCGCGCCCGGCGCACCAGCTCCACATGATTGACATAGGCCGATCCATCCGCCCATTGAAACGCCCGCGGTAGCGGCGATGCACAGTCAGCCTCAACAAACGGACTGCCTGCAACGGCGCCGGAATTGAGCGATTCGTACAAACCGCGCAAACGCGGCAGCGCACCGTTCCAGTCATCAAGCGCAGCCTGAAGTGTCGGTGCAATAGCTAACGCTTCGGTCATTCTGGTCAGGTCGCGGGAGACCACAACAAGTTTGCCGTCTCGGCCATTTTTCAAAGAAGCAAGTTTCATAAATACCCTATATCTCAATCAGTTATATATTCTAGCGCTCAATATCTGTGCAAAATGGCTAGGCCTTGGCTTTAGGCGGAAAGTCGCCCGCACCGTGCAACCATGCCGCATGTTTGGGTGCCTTTTTGGTCTGTGACCATTCCTCCAGCATCGCGGGTGCAACGCGCTTTAATTCCTCAAGCATGCCGGGTTTAGCTGTATTTGTCGCCAACTCCAGCCGGTGCCCGTTCGGATCGAAGAAATAGATCGACTTGAAAATTGTATGCTCGGTCGGGCCAAGTACCTCAATCCCCGCCGCCTCCAGACGCTGCTTTGCAGCCAGAAGCGCAACCATATCCTCAACCTCAAAAGCAATGTGCTGAACCCATTCAGGCGTGTTCTGGTCCCTGTCCATCTCTTGTTGGTTTGGAAGTTCAAAAAATGCCAACACATTGCCGTTTCCGGCGTCCAGAAACAGGTGCATGTATGGATCGGGTTCGCCGGTTGAGGGAACCTCATCCTCGGCGATGGCCAACAGAAAATCCATATCCAGATTTTTCTGGTAGAACTCAACGGTTTCCCTGGCATCCCGGCACCGATACGCCACATGGTGAATACGTTTCAATTCCATCGTGTTGCCTTTCCTGTCCTGCCGCTACGCAGCCGCCGTAATGCAGTTTACGCCGCATCTTCCTTGTTGCCAATAACGCCGCGCGCCAACTGGTCACGCTCGATAGATTCGAACAACGCCTGAAAGTTGCCTTCACCGAAGCCTTCATCTTTTTTTCGCTGGATAAACTCAAAGAAAATTGGGCCAATTTGGGTTTCAGAGAAAATCTGCAACAATAAACGCGGGTCACCATCCTCGGTTGAACCGTCCAGCAAAATTCCGCGGCTTTGCAGCTCGGCAACAGGTTCACCGTGGCCGGGCAAACGATCATCCAGCATGGCATAATATGTCTCGGGCGGCGCGGTCATGAACGGAACACCCCGTTCCTTCAACCGGTCCCAGCATTCGATAAGATTATCGCATGAAAAGGCGATATGCTGAATACCCTCACCGTTATACTGCATCAAATATTCTTCGATTTGTCCACTGCCACCACCGGATTCTTCGTTAAGTGGAATGCGAATCAAACCGTCAGGTGCGGTCATGGCACGAGACAGCAAGCCCGTGTACTCGCCTTTGATGTCGAAGTAGCGAATTTCCCGAAAGTTAAACAGCTTCTCGTAATAATTGGCCCAAAAGTCCATCCGTCCACGGTAAACATTGTGGGTAAGGTGATCGATGACATCAAAGCCACATCCGACCGGATTACGGTCAACTCCCTCAAGCCATTCAAAGTCAATATCGTATATGGACTGACCCTCACCGAACCGATCAATCAAATATAGCATTGCGCCGCCAATGCCCTTGATCGCTGGAAGTTTCAGCTCCATCGGGCCAGTTGGCACATCAACCGGCTGCGCGCCCTGCTCAATCGCGCGGGTGTATGCCAGGTGGCTGTCTTTCACCCGGAAAGCCATGCCAGATGCGCAAGGCCCGTGCTCTTCGGCAAAATACGCCGCAGGCGAATTGGGCTCATAGTTGGTGATAAAATTGATTTCACCCTGACGCCACAACTCCACATCTTTTGACCGGTGACGCGCTACCAATGTGAAGCCCATCATCTCAAACACCGGTTCAAGGATGCCGCGCTCGGCTGCTGCAAACTCAACAAATTCAAATCCGCAAAGACCCATAGGGTTTTCAAATAAATCTGCCATGGCTAATCTCTCCAAAAGAAACTTGTATAGAATGACTGGAAAATATGATTGGATTAATCAGCTTTCCTTTATGAAGCGCACATTAGTTTCATTAGAAACTAATTGCAACTCCTGTGGCGATGTTTGGAGAAAAAATGGCAGACGACACGCTCAAACTATCTGAATTCCTGCCCTACCAACTGTCGGTTTTGTCAAACCGGATCAGCCGTTCGATCGCAGACAGTTATGAAGAACGCTTTCAGATTTCCCTGCCCGAATGGCGTGTTATGGCGGTCTTGGGAGAGGAACCTGATTTGTCCGCAGGGCAAGTGGCTGACCGCACAGCCATGGACAAGGTTGCGGTGTCCCGCGCGGTTAACAAGCTGATCGAGTGTGGGCGCATCGAGCGGCATTTTGCTGATGAAGACCGGCGGCGATCAGTTCTTGCATTGTCCAAAACCGGCAAAAAAACATACTTTGATGTGATTCCAATTGCGCTTGGACACGAATCGAAACTGTTGGAGCAATTGTCGGACGACGAAAAAGCACAGCTTGACGCCCTGCTTACAAAACTGGCCTCGTGCCACCTGTAGGTCCAACAAAAGTGCAGGTTATACAGCGATAAGGATCTGACTCAACGGCTTGTCTTTGGGGAAACCAATATAATATCCTTGAAGATAGTCGACCCCGAGCCGCGTGAGAATGTCGGCGGTATCAACGTCTTCAACGCCTTCGGCGATCACGGCAATATCAGAATCTTTAGCTGAATCAACCAGATTGGCAATCAGGTTCCACTTCTTCTGATCTACTCTCAGGTCGTGCACCAACGACTTATCCAGCTTGATGAAGTCCGGTGCCACTTCAACCAGGCCGATTAGATTGTTAAACCCGCTGCCGAAATCATCCATCGCGACGCGGACACCGTGTTCGTGCAACTTGTCCACAACAGTTTTAAGCGCACCGACAGACGCAAGCTGTTGGCTTTCCACCAATTCGAAAACAATCTGGTCAGCCGGAATGTTGGAGGCGAATAATACCGAGCGCAACCAGGCATCAAACCCTGCTTCGTCGCCAATAGTATGAGGCAGAACATTAACGAAGACATCTGATGTGATATTGTGGTTTCTGGCTGTGCGCGTAGCACTTTCCCCCGCTGCCATATCCACTGCGTAGGACATCTCGCATTTCTCAGCGGTGCCAAAAAGACTGGGGGCGGGAATGTCTGTGCCGTCTGTGTGCAAGCCGCGCATCAAAAATTCATAACCTAAAACATCCGCGCGGTTTTTGGCGTTGACGATTGGCTGCATTAAAGAACGGTACCGACGGTCCATCAACATATCGCCCAGCCACCGGGCCAGCAACTGCGTTTCGTGAATTTCAATGGACTTCATATGGCCAAAATCAAACAAATTAGGCCGAGCGGAATCAGCCATCAGAACGGAAACCTGGCGCTTTTCCTTATCACTCAGAAAATTGCTCAACACCGGCAGGCAGGTTTCAAAATCGTCACACAGGAAGCAATGAACCCGTTCGTCGCCGAGTGGATACTCGATAAATCCGGATGCCAGCATCCGCGAGCGAATCCGCGCGGCAAGCCGCCAATTATCATACCAAAAAAAGATATGCCCTAAACCAGTTGCCGGTTGAAACTTATTCATCTGAAACACTCGAGCCCCCAAAACACATTAATAACCAACCGGCTATCAGCGGCTTTTTTGGGACGCTATACGTGTCTGACCACGTGAGTGAATCCCTGACGCCAATCCGGTTCTTTCAAACCCAGAATCAGCGACAGCAAAATGCGAGCTTTTCGTCCACTCAGCCTTCCTGCAGGCACCAATCCCTTGTTGAGAAGGTCAATCTCAGCGCCACGGTATCCATAGGTCCGCTCAAACACTGAACCGGCGCGCACACGAGATGCCAAAATAACCGGAATTTTCGCCGCAATGGCAGCCAATTTTTCCGCAATTTTTTCAGAGACATGCCCTGCGCCGAATCCTTCAACAACTAATCCAGAATATCCTGCACCCAAAATAGTATCGAAAAGGTTACCGTCGTCATCAAGAACCGCGCTTAACAGAGCAACAGGTGCGAATTCCTCAGGAATATCAAAGGTTGGAGAGGGTTGGACCGGGTGCAAAAAAACTTTACCTTCAGCAATTTGACCAACTGGCCCACGTACCGGACTTTGGAATGCGGCGACATTTGATGTGTGGGACTTGGTAACATAATAAGGGTGATGAATTTCGTCGTTCATCACCACGGAAACTGCGGGACCATCTGGTGTTAAAGCCGTCAACGCCGCTGCCATCAGGTTGGCCCTGCCGTCTGCACCGGGCTGGGTCGGGCACCGCATGGCACCAGTGAACACCATCGGCTGAGGGCCTCGGTGCAACAGGCTCGCTAAAAAGGCACTTTCCTCCATCGAATCGGTGCCCTGGGTGACCATAATACCGCCAGCAGAAACTGTGACAGCCCGCTGACACAACTCGGCTATTTCCGAAAAGCACAAATTGGCACTGCCCTTCAACGACAGGCTTTCTGCTGATATATCAGCCATTTCTGCTAACTCAGGCGCGGCAGCAATGATGTCATGGGCGCTGAAAGTCGGACGAACGCCCGACCCGGCATCTTTGGTCGGTGCCATCGCAATGGTGCCGCCCAGGCTGAATATCTTTAACTGAGGCTTTTGTTTCATAGCCTGTATTTACCGCATATTTTATGCGCCGCCAATTGCTTCTTGTGGCGGCACAAATGCCAAATTCTGATCTTTGGCAACAGCCTCGTATGTAATATTGCCCTTACAAACATTAAGGCCTGCGAGCAAATGTGCATCATCCGCCAGCGCCTGCCTCCAACCCTTGTTGGCGATGGCAAGTGCGTAACCGAGCGTTGCGTTATTCAGCGCCAGCGTTGAGGTACGGGCAACCCCGCCCGGCATATTGGCAACGCAGTAATGGACAACATTGTCAACCACATAGGTTGGGTCCTGGTGGGTTGTTGCCTTCGAAGTGGCGAAACACCCGCCTTGATCAATGGCCACATCCACAAGAACCGCGCCGCGCATCATTTTGGCGATCATGTCCCGGCTGACCAGTTTCGGTGCCGCAGCGCCGGGAATTAAAACAGCGCCGACCACCAGATCAGACGCGAGCACATGCTCTTCAACCGAATCTTGCGTCGAGAAGATAGTTTTTACCTGACCTTTGAAAATGTCGTCCAGCTGTTGCATGCGCCGAATTGACCGATCGATGACGGTAACGTCCGCCCCCATCCCCACGGCCATGCGCGCAGCATTGGTACCAACAACACCGCCACCAATGATAGCGACTTTTGCCGGTGCAACACCCGGGACACCGCCCAGCAACATGCCGCGGCCACCCTGGCTCATCTCAAGTGCGTGCGCTCCGGCCTGTATGGACATGCGCCCAGCCACTTCCGACATGGGGGCCAAAAGCGGCAGCCCACCGAACCCATCAGTTACTGTTTCATAAGCGATAGCAATGGCGCCTGACTTGATCAACCCCTGAGTTTGCACGGGGTCCGGCGCAAGGTGCAGATACGTGTATAAAATTTGGCCTTCGCGCAGCATTTCACACTCTACCGGCTGGGGTTCCTTTACCTTCACAATCATATCCGCTTTGGCAAATACCTCGGGTGCTGTGTCGAGGATGGTGGCACCAACTGCCTGATACATCTCGTCAGGAAAGCCAATGGCAAAACCAGCATTATGCTCAACAACAACATCGTGCCCGTTCACAATTAATTCGCGCACCGATGCTGGCGTCAATCCAACCCTGTATTCGTGATTTTTGATCTCTTTTGGTACACCAACCAGCATGACCGCCTCCGTGATTTCGGGCTAAACAACACGCCCGCTTTTAAATTTCTACATAAAAACCCAAGCCTGTCCCTGCCTGGAATTTTTGCAATTTACTGCAGAATAAATGATGTGTCCTTGCATAGTCAGTCTTAATAAAATATCAATTTGCAAGATTCTTGTGCTTTAACCCTTAATTACGGACATTCCTTGCATGGTTAAATTCGACAAAATTGATATTGCGATTCTTGATGAGTTGCAGCGGGATGGGCGTCTCAGCAATGTAGAACTTGCGGAACGGGTCGGCCTGTCCGAGTCCGCTTGCTTGCGGCGGGTCAAGGGTCTGGACGCTAACGGTATCATCACCCACTATGCCGCGCACCTGGACGCCACAGGTGTTGGCCTGCCGGGCACAGTGTTTGTGCGTGTGTCGCTGTCGAGTCAGCGCGAGGAACAGCTGCTGACCTTCGAAGATGCGGTTGCTCACGTGCCCGAGGTTATGGAATGTTATCTGATGAGCGGCGACGTGGACTATATCATCCGGGTTGTGGTCAAGGACGCGCCCGACTACGAACGGGTGCATCATATATTAACCAGCCTGCCCGGCGTTGACCGGGTGCATTCCAGCTTTGCCCTACGCACAATTCTGCGCCGCACTCGATTGCCTTTAGCTCAAAAAACCTAACTGAACTACAGCCAACCGGGAACAGGCAGGTCTTTGCTGCGGAGAAATTCAGGGTTGAACAGCTTTGACTGATAGCGCATGCCGCTGTCACACAGCAGCGTAACAATCGTGTGACCCGGCCCCATTTTCTTTGCCAGTCGGATGGCACCAGCTATATTGACACCAGACGACGAGCCCACACACAGGCCTTCTTTTGCCAGCAAATCAAAGGCAATATGCAGTGCCTCTGTGTCGGTTATCTGAAATGCTTCATCTATGGGGGCGTCCTCCAGATTAGCGGTAATTCTGGATTGCCCTATCCCTTCGGATATTGAGCTGCCTTCCGACTTTAGTTCACCTGTGGTGAAGTAGCTGTATAGTGCCGCCCCCATGGGATCAGCCAGCCCGATGACGACATCTTTGTTCAATGCCTTCAGACCGATGCCGGTACCGACCAGCGACCCGCCTGAGCCCACCGCCGTTATGAAGGCATCAACCTTGCCGTCTGTTTGCTGCCAAATCTCTTGCGCGGTGGTTTTGGTGTGGGCCTCGCGGTTGGCGATATTGTCGAACTGATTGGCCCAAATGACCCCGTGTTGCTCGGTCGTCGCCAACTCTTCGGCGGTGCGACGGGCCACATGCTGAAAATTACCGGGGTTGGAATAGGGCGCGGCTGGCACCAGCTTCAATTGGGCACCCATAATGCGCAGCGTATCTATTTTTTCACGGGCCTGGGTTTCCGGCATCACGATCAAGGTTCGGTAGCCTTTGGCGTTTGCAACGACGGTCAGGCCAATACCCGTATTACCGGCGGTGCCTTCCACGATAAGGCCGCCGGGCTCCAACAGGCCCTTGCGTTCGGCATCCTCAACGATGTTCAACGCGGGCCTGTCTTTCAGCGACCCACCGGGGTTGGCGTATTCCGCCTTCCCCAAAATCGTGCAACCGGTCAGCTCGGATGCATACTTGAGTTTAATCAGCGGCGTGTTGCCGATCGCAGCGAGCGCTCCGGTAGGGTCTGTCATAGCGATATCCTGTATAAAATAGAGCCTGCAGCTTAATTGCGTATCGTTTCTGCGAAATCAATGGTTCTATCAACTAATATTATTGTGATAGCAGAAAAAAATTCTAACCTCGAAGCGTTAGCCTCTTCGAAAAATTAGGTCAAACACCTAACAGTGTCCGGCTACAACCCGTCACAACCACTTAAACCGAGCGCTGACACAGGATAACAAAAGCGGGCAAAAGTTAGCTAAGTTCTTCAAGCAATGCGTCCAGTGGGTCAACCGCCGCCGTTTGCTCCGAGGGTTTAACTTTGGTTGCAAAGCCTTCAACAAGCTGTTTGGCACTTGTGTCTTCGGCGACATTTTGAGCGGTATGAATATCTTCGCCCAGCACCTCGTTGATCGCCGTTAGCAAGCGCGCACGATTTATCGGTTTGGTTACCACATCTTGCATGCCTGCCTGCCTGAAGCGTTCCAACTGCTCGGGAAAGGCATCGGCGGTACAGCCAACAATTGGCAGGGTCGCCTTGGTTTCATCCATCGCGCGTATCCATTTTGTTGCGTCAATACCGCCCAATACCGGCATTTGGATATCCATCAAAATAAGGTCGAAATCTTCTTCCTCAACCTTGGAACAGGCAAGTGCGCCATTTTCCACCGCGACAAGTTCGTGCCCCAGTTTCCCGAGCATGTTGGACAGGATGCGCTGATTAATTTCGTTATCGTCTGCGACCAGAATTCTCAATGACCGGGATGCGCTGGCTACGGTTATGTCACTGAAAGACAACCCGGTTGTATCTGCAATCAAATCAGCAGCCTCGCCAACCTGACATCTAAAGGTAAACCAAAAACAAGAACCGTCGCCCTCTTCGCTGTCGACACCTATTTCGCCGTCCAGCAACGAGCACAGCTGCTTACAAATCGCCAGTCCCAGGCCTGTGCCACCAAACCGCCGGGTGGTGGATGCATCAGCCTGCATGAATTTCTGGAACAGTTTGCGCTGGGCGTCACCACTGATGCCGATACCAGTGTCTTTCACCGACACTTTTACCGTAATACCCTTTTTATCCTCAGCCACTTTTTCTGCGATAATATCAACACCGCCGCGCTCGGTAAATTTGATCGCATTCCCAACCAGATTAAACAGAATTTGCCGCAGTCTGGTTGGGTCCGAAACAACGATGTCAGGCATTGATGTGCCAGACAACCACCTGATCTGTAACCCTTTTTCTGATGCCTTTGGCTTCAGGAATTCAACTGTATTTTCAACAACCTGGCTAAAACGTATGGTTTGAAACTCTAGTTCAACCTTGCCTGCTTCCAGCTTGGAAATATCGAGAATGTCATTGATGACCGTTAAAAGAGTTTGGCCAGACTTTTGCAATGTTTCGGCGAAATATTGCTGATTTTCATCAAGGCCCGTGTCGCGCAACAAGTCAACCATACCAATAACACCGTTAAGCGGTGTCCGTATTTCGTGGCTCATAGTTGCCAGGAATTCTGATTTTGCAACATTGGCAGACTCTGCCGCATCTCTTGCTTTCGAAAGCTCGTTCGCCAATTTGGCAAAAGCTTCTCGCTGTTCTTTCAATATTGCCTCATTGCGGTGCTTTTCCTGCACCACGTCCTCAAGTTGAGCTTTGGTTAGATTAAGTTCCGAAACCTGTGCATGAACTTGCTCAAACTTTCTATACAAGTCATCAAATGCAACGGCCATATCGGGCCGAACTGACAACCCTTTGTTTACATTTCCTAAATTGATGCCCTCATCCCCAACCATCTGCTGGACAGCTTCATTATATACGCTGCTGGGTGCGATGATTTTTATGGTCACGTAACGGTAAAAAAAGATACTTATCAGGACTGATACCGCCACGCCGACAATCATCGGAACCCAATCAAAACTGTCCTGCGGAACCAGGAAATAATTGTACAGGCCCACCACAATAGGTGGAGCCGCCACAAGGAAGGGCATGGAAATTAAGGCTTTTTTAAGCATAGTTTTTTACTGCGCGACCCCATCAGACCCAATATCAAAAACTTCAATCTTTCTAACATAACATGGATACAGGTTAATCATTGACACAAGATTAAGCGACAAACGACTAGAACTGAACCCTTTTTGTCATACCGCCGTCAACAATCAAATTGCTACCAGTCACCCAGGAAGCCGCATCGCTCGCCAAGAAAACCACACAATTGGCAACTTCGTCAGGGGTTCCCATGCGCCCGGACGGGTGGCGCGCGCATACCGCATCGTAGGTTTGAGGCTCGGCAGCTTTAACGTTTCCCCAAAAGCCCCCCTCCACATGAATTGGGCCCGGCGACACCGTATTAACCCGAATGCCATGCGCACCTGCCAATTCCGCCAGTTGGCTACCATAAGCAATCAACCCGGCTTTTATGGTTCCGTATGGGCCTGGGCCACCAAATGGCTCAACCGCTGCAATGCTGGAGATAATGACAATCGAACCGCCGCCATCTTGGGCCATAGAACCCAAAAGCCCTTCACAGCCCCGCACAGTCGCCATCAAGTCAACTTCAAACGCCTTTTGCCAGCCTTCTTCACCAGAGCCTGCGCCGACACTGACATTGGCAACAAAAACATCCACGCCGCCTAACGCCGCGACACTGTCGCTCATCCATGCCTCGTACGCCGCCTTGTCCCCTACGTCGCAGACTGACGCTGATAATTTCAGATTGTTCTTCGCTGCCATCTCCTGGGCGGCGGAAACATCATCGGCATTTCTTGCACAAGTTGCCACATGAGCTCCTTCCGCCAGTAGCAGGTCAACAATCGCAGCACCAATCCCCCGCGTGCCACCGGTTACCAATGCCCTTTTGCCAGCTAATCCCATATCCATCGTTATTCCCTCCTTGATGCAGGCCTTAAAAACAGGCGCGTTACCCTACTGCCATTTCATTGGCCTGGTCCCGCAATTCTCGGCGCAATATCTTCCCAACCGGCGATTTGGGCAATTCATCAACGAAACATATAGTTTTTGGCACTTTGTAGCTGGTGAGGTGGTCACGGCAGTGAGCGATTACCG
>JAJFIT010000257.1 GCA_021774775.1 Alphaproteobacteria bacterium
GCGACAGCCGCAATCAATACACCGCCAACCAGCAAGTGCCGGTTCAAAAGGAAAAACCTGCCTTCACCGTCTTTGAGCTTTGCGCAAAACTCCAGATAGCTTTCCCGGACGTCTTTTGAGTGCTTGCTGCCCATGGTCACGCTGTCGAACCCTCGAAACAGATATTTCACCAATATTTTCTCGCCCGGTGACAGGCTCGCGGAATTGCCAGTTCGCTCCAGCCGCACATCGTCGCCGGTTTGGTCGATGGTCAGGTATCCTTTTACTGCCATATTAACGATTGCAGCCGTGTAGGCTGTGTGGTCCGCACCCATTTTACGGATAGACCTTGCGAGGCCGGGGGAAATTCCCTCGGGCGGACTGTAGCGCGCGATGATAACCCCTGCTTTCGGGTCGCGCCCGGCCTTGTTCCATGCCGCATAGAAATAGCCGATCAACAGCAGCAGACCGATGCCGCCGATCAAAACATGCAGGTTATCACTAAGGAAACGTTGAGCCTTCGCAGCGTCAGTTGGCCTGGCCACCAGACCCGCTGGCCATTCCAGCAGCACCGTAAATCCCTGCCCCCGCCCAAGGGAGCGATCCAACTGATACATTAGCATATTGTCAGCTGTCCGTTCAGGGGTTACTTCGCGTGCCCTTGAACCAAAACTGCCGCCGAAGCCCTGGGTCTTATTGATAACGGCTCCGTCCGGCACGCGCACATTAACGGTTGCGGCCAGTATCGGGAAGGCCCAACCATGTCCAATGGCATTGAAATACAGCTCGTCCGTGGTCTCCAGGTGCGTGATTTGCCATGTGGTTTCATATTTTATCTCAAATGTATGTTCGCCGCGACTGAGCATACGGTCCGCCGAGCCAATGCGCACCCGCTTGCCGTTGGTATAATTTGAAACATCATAGGGCTCGCCGTCACCATCGCGCCGAACAGAAATTACTTTAAAGCCTGTCCTGATATTATTGCCGTATTGGTCTTCATAGTCTGTGGGGAAGTCGCGCAAAATACCGCGCCTGATTTCACGGCCCTCTGCATTCACGGTGATGGTTTCGGTAATCTCAACCACCGCGTCAGCGCGCACAACAATATCGCTGTGATAGACACGAATTTCTTCCACCGCTGACAATGGAACAGTGGCGAACAGTAAAACGAGAGCAAACAAAACTGACAAGGCGGACTTCATACGCATTTCTCCTGTTCAATTGTCATAAAGTTTAAGGTGCACGCCGGTATACACTGTCTGGTTTTTATTGTGCGCTGCCTCTGTTGCCGAGGTCCTGCGATACAGCGGCGCACAGCTCTGCCACATCGAATTTTCCCGCTTGACTACCAATTATTATGCACTTTCATCCAATGCAGGGTCGTATCCAGCATGTTTCAGGGTTGTTGATAACTGGTTTGACCAGTTGGCTTCAATTTCAAGGGCCATAGCAAAAGGCAGTAGCTGCTCGAATTTTGCCGATGTGAACTCAGGGGCATCGTGAAATTCAGCCCTGGCCTCTTCCGCGACAACCATATAAGTTCGCAATCCTTCAATGACCTCAAATAGCCTCGCGCCCATTTCCGTTCGCTTTGGTAATGCACTGAAAAAAAAGAAACAAATCATAATATTAACAGCAGAAAATAGTAATTGCACCGAGCCAAAAATCGTTACCAATATTACAGAACCAATCAAAAAGATCGTCACAAGCCTAAAGCTTTGCCGCACAACCATAAGGGCACGCCTCATAGGCAATTCCATGATCACTTCAAATAAATTTAGATTTTTTTCGAATGGGTTCACTGAAGCAATCAATCGTTTCAGCCAACTATATTTATCGATAGAAAAATTTTTTAAATGCGAATTACGATTCACAGCGAACCAAATGATTATGAGTTGTACAATTGATGCAACGACAGCCTCAGACGACACGAGCCATAATCCAGATGACGGCCACATTAACAGTGAAACCAATATCGCAATCGCGACACCGTACCTGAACGCCAAGCGGTTATCTAAGAAATAGAGCCCTCGGTCCTTTTCAAGTTTCCTTTTTAAGTCAGACAATGCAGTTTCAACTATCTTACTATAGTCACTGTTCACATGAACTGTCCGCTGCCCTTCCAGCATAGTATCAACAACCAACATTTCTTCTGCCGACAGTCTACACTGTGCTTCTGATTTCTGTTGCCGTTGCAAATCATATCCATCACCTTTGACCTGAATGGACCAAAAACCTTTGGATGCAATTTGAACAATTAACGCGCCAAGACTGATGTAGTCTGCGTTTTTGATATACATGAATCTGGCAACCGCGCTCGACACGCGATCGGGCGGCTCATATTGCACAACTATCGGTCTAGATTTTGGATCTCTCCCATAAAAAAACCAGATCACACTAAAATAACTTAGGACGATTGCCGAGCCAATTACCCCCCAAACCAATAATTGACCAGTCAACTACATATGCTCCCTGCTCTATGCCCCGAAGGATACCAACTATAGATTGTCATACTTGTTTTCCTAGGCGCGTTTAAAAAGACACTTTCGGTGCTTGTGCCACCGCCTCTGCCTCGCCTTCGTCCAGCTCGAAGAACTCCGCGCGGGTGAATTTGAACCATCCGGCCACAATATTAGACGGGAATTCCTGCACTGCCACATTCAACAGACGCACATTGCCGTTATAGAAGCGCCGCGCCTTCTGGATATGATCTTCGATGGCATGAAGTTTTTGAGACAGGTCTGCGAAATTGGTGTTGGCTTTCAACTCCGGGTAAGCCTCCGAGACCGCAAGCAACTGCCTAAGCGCCCCGGTCAGCAAATTTTCGCTGCCTGCCTGCTCGGCTGGGTTGCCGGTGTTGGAAACAGCGGCAGAGCGGGCCGCGATAACCGCCTCCAGCGTTTCACTTTCGTGGGCGGCGTAACCCTTCACAATTTCCACCAGATTTGGGATCAAATCATAGCGTCGTTTCATCTGAACGCTGATGTCAGACCAGGCCTCGTTTTTACGCACCCGCAAACCAACCAGTTTGTTATAGGTCGCCCCCACATAAGACAGGGCAATCACCACAACTGCCAGCACAATGTAAGATGTTTCCATGATAAATTCCCCGCTGAATTTCTGAACGATATGAAGGCCTAGGGACAGGCCTCACTAATTTTATTGAGTTCAGTTGAACCCTTGAAGTTGGAAGGCAAGGAAAAAGCCGAAATTAAGGGTGGTCCCTTTATGAGGGCTTTTGACATAGCATTCCGACCTCATGGGTCAACCCGCAGGGCAATGTGACTTTCTTGAGTAAAGGCGTCGACACCATTCGAAATAGCACCACTATTCCAGCATGGTATCTCCTGTTTCCTCTTCAAACTCACCATTGCTGAACCAATCATATTAATGTGGCCTGACCCTGAATGCCTGTAATTTTGTGAGTGCCCAGCACCTTATATGGGGACCAACCCCTTATTTTCAAGGTGTTAGCCCAATTTAGCCGCGCCAAAGCCCCAGAACCAAGACCGCTTCAGGTTGATAAATCAGCACCTGCGTGGCTATAAAAAACAACTGTAATTGGATATTTTGGCGGGCGCAACAACGGCGATCAGTCCCAGAAATCTGCCGCCCTGTGACAGCGGTCACAGTCGCCCCGCACACTAATTGTGTAAATATTCCCTGAAAAGTTGTATTTAGAGATGGGACGCGCCGCGCAAAGTATAGTCCAAGCAGTGCAATATTTTGGGGAGAGTTTAGATGGATCCTATTCTTGATGTCACCATTGGCTTGATTTTTCTGTATCTGCTGTTGGCGCTGATGGTGTCGATAGCTACGGATGCAATGTCCGGGCTGTTACGCCTACGGTCCAGAAACCTGAACAAAAGCCTGGAAGCCTTGCTGAAAAGTGATGACAGTAACATTCTGTCAAAAATTTTTCACAGCACCGGTACCATGCAAACCATTCAGTCCATGTCGGGTCGTCACTGGTTTCAGTTTTGGACAGCTACTCGCGAGAAATACACGCGCGTGGAATCCGAAAGCTTCGTCAACGCCCTGTTGGAAGCAGGCAAAACAAACCTGATTGAAGCCAATATAACAACCGCCGCCGCTGGCGGGGAAGTTAAACCTGTTCCTACGCTAATCACCAGCGCAAGTGACCTCATTGAAACCATTCAGGGCTTGCCAGACTCGAACGCCAAGCAATCAATATTAACCATTATCGATGACCCGGAAAGCGATGTGAAAACGTTAAAAGCCCTGATCGCAGGTTGGTTTGACACCATGATGGAAACCGCCTCGCTGCGCTTCAAGTCCGCCATGAAAGTGTATGCATTTTGGGCAGCACTATTCATAGTGGTTCTGGCAAATGCAGATACCCTTAGCGTTGCGGGAGCCCTGTGGGAAGACGACACCATGCGCACCCAGATCGCAGAAAGTGCCGCCGATTTTGTCGCTGACGCAGAAAACGCAGACGAATTGGCTGATTTTGAAACCGTCCAGGCGGAACTTCGCCCCTTCCCCATCGGTTGGGACACCGCAGCACCCCACCATTCGTCGAACTGGTATCTGTCAATGGGCGGCTGGTTCAAAAAAATTACTGGCTGGCTACTGACTGCGCTGGCGGTGTCGCTGGGCGCGCCCTTCTGGTTCGATCTGTTGAAAAAGCTGGCGGCGCTCAGAAAACCTGCCACTGCACCTAAACCTGCTGACACAAATCCGGGGGCAGCCTAATGAGGTGCCCGCTAATAAACCTTGCAGGGGCAGGCCTGGTGGGGGGGGCGCTGTTGGCACTGCCCCTTAGCGCGCAGGACCCTGAACCCAACCCTTCCTCCAACCCTGAACCTTCAGTAGGCATCGGCCCAACAGCGCCGATCAAAACATTCTCGCGCTCCAAAAAGCTGGCGCGCGACACAATTTATGTGGACCACAAGAAAACCCTTTACTGCGGCTGCGACTTTGTCGCCAACCCAACCGGCACCGGCGGCAAAATAGGCACGCAGGCCGGGCTGTTCGACACCACCGGCTGCGGCTACACTGTGCGCAAAAGCGAAACCCGCGGCAGACGGCTGGAGTGGGAACATATCGTGCCCGCCTCGCTGTTTGGCCGCCGCCTGTCCTGCTGGATAGACGGCGACACCAAATGCAAAACCTCTAAAGGCAAAAGCTTCAAGGGCCGCAAATGCTGCGCCAAGGTCGACGAAGGGTTCGAGCACGCCGAAGCAGACCTGCATAACCTGGCACCGTCGGTGGGCGAATTGAACGGTGATCGCAGCAACCACCCCTACGGCATATTGTTGCCCAAAGATGAAGCGGAAGAGACTGCGACCGAGGCCGCAACCCTTATGCACCGGCTGTATGGCCGCTGCAACTTCGAAGTGGCGCGCGAGCCGGGCCTGGCCAGCAACCCCAAGGTGGCCGAGCCCGAGCCTGACATTCGCGGCGATGTGGCCCGGGTGTGGTTCTATATGGCCCGCGCCTACGACTTCACGTTAACCGGCAGCACATTTTCCATGCTGAAAGGCTGGCACGAGGCTGACCCGGTTGGAGCCATGGGCGACACGTGGGAGATGACCCGCGATGCACGCATCGAGGCGTTGCAAGGCAACAAGAACCCTTATGTGCACGGTGCTGACGTACTGGCGGCGGATTTTTTGCCGCAACCCGCAGCCGGAACAGCAAGAGAACCTGCGGACGAGCCTGATGAAGCCGGTGATGCACCTGAATAAACGCCAGCGTTACTGGTGCTAGCGTTGCCGGTGCTAGCGTTGCTGGGCTAGTGGGCGTTTACTCGTCGCCTGAGCTATTTTCGCCCTCGGCAGCCTGCCTGCGGCGTTCTTTTGCCGCCATTCCGGCACCGATGGCAACGCCCATGGCAACCCCAACAGCGATATTGCCCATGGCGACTCCCAGCGCGACACCCACACCGATGCCAACAGCGATATAACCGCCCGGCTTCATCCTTGTTTTTTCTGGCTCGCCGCTGTCTGATTGCCGGTCATCGGTCATGAATGCGTCCCTTTCAACAGTGAGATGTACATATGGGAATATGGGGCGGTAAATACCAGCAGAACCGGCAACCATCAGGGGCTGATGCAAAGAGAGGTTTGAGAAATTTTGCCCGGCTTACCCCGGCGAAACATCTTGCGCGGCAAATATCTTCATGTCCGGTGCACCCGCGGCGAGCGTGGTCAGCGCGCCAGCAAACGCCTGGCTTTCCGGCACCGCAAAATGCGCCTTCAGCGCGTCCATGTCAGCCCAATGCTCAACAAACACAAGCCGGGACTGGTTTTCACAGTCCACATGTACATTATGGGCAATACAGCCGGGCTCGGCGCGCGAGCGG
>JAJFIT010000258.1 GCA_021774775.1 Alphaproteobacteria bacterium
CAACTTCTGCGGTCCAGCGTTGCAGGTTCTTGTATGACTTAACGTCGAGGAATTCTTCTGCATCATACAACAAGCCCAGTGCCAGTGCACCGTACCAGGAGAAGACGGCAATATCGGCAATACTATACTCGTCGCCAGTCATATATTTGTTGCCGGTCAGGTGCCGGTCCAGCACATCCATCTGGCGCTTCACTTCCATGGCAAAGCGATCAATGGCATATTCAATTTTAGTTGGCGCATAAGCGTAAAAATGCCCAAAACCGCCGCCCAGATAGGGCGCGCTGCCCATTTGCCAGAACAACCAGTTCATGCATTCTGCGCGCGCCGCCGCGTCCGCTGGAATAAGTTCGCCGAATTTCTCTGCCAGATATAGCAGTATCGACCCGGACTCGAACAGGCGGGTTGGTGTTTTTGCACCGTGGTCCATCATGGCGGGAATTTTTGAGTTTGGGTTGATGTCCACAAAGTCTGACCCGAACTGCTCGCCTTCGCCGATGTTGATCAGCCACGCATCATATTCCGCGCCTGAATGCCCAAGTGCCAGCAACTCTTCCAGCATCACGGTCACTTTCACGCCGTTGGGTGTTGCCAGCGAATAAAGCTGAAACGGATGCTTGCCAACTGGCAGGTCTTTGTCTGCGGTTGGTCCGGCGATGGGGCGGTTGATGTTGGCCCAGTTGCCGTCGCTGTCCTTGTTCCATGTCCAGACTTTTGGCGGTGTATATTCGCTATCACTCATATGAATTTCCCTGAATTGCTATTCAATTGACGCGCAGGTGACCATAACATAGTGCGTTGTGTTGTCAGTTGAAGGTTTGCGGTATCACGTGCGCGTGACCGCACTATTTCCTGGCTGGTTCCCATTCCTCAAAGTTGTTTTGGTGGCTTTGGGAAAAGGTAAATTTTAAAGTCAATTTGTGTCAAAGGAAACAATCTGTTACGATTACTACTTCTTGAAAATCATCTAGGGGAGGGAATTCTATGATTAACAAGATTATTGCATGGGTAGTTGTCGGGGTGACATTTGTCATCTGGATGTATGGTTACGGCTATATTGATGGTTTGAGTGCCGAAAGCGGCATGATGGGCGCATTGCTATTGAACGTGATCGTTGCCTATATGATTGGTCGTAGCCCGGTGCCAGACGGGGACTTGATAACCACAATCATGGAAAGCATGAAGGGCTTTCTGATGAATATCGTGTGGTTGACAGTAGCAGTTTTGGTTTTTGAAGCGATTATGATGGCAATTGGCGGGGCTTTTGACCCAATGGGGCTGGTGAACGCCGCCATCTTTACCATCATAACCACAGCTACGAGCGCTCTGACATTCAGTGCAATCGGCGCGGCGATGAAAGACTAAGACCGAATTATCGGTAAAGCGTAAGGCGTGGCTATTGGCCGCGCCTTTTTGTATTAATATGGAGCCGGAACACTGTGCATGCACAGGGCATTGTCAATATATAGGCTACGCTCAAATTGACGGAGGGTGAGTGATGGCAAATGGGTATAAAGCTGTTTTGATTGCGGTGTTGATGACTGGCTTGGTCCCGTCAGGTGCGAGCGGCCAAGCCCAATCGCGAAACGCTGGCCTGCCCGACGGCGACGGAAAACAACTGGTCGAAGACGTTTGTACCGCCTGCCACCGAACTAACCTGATCACCCGCAGTTCCGGTTATACCCGCGAGGACTGGGCTGAACTAACCAGCACCATGATCGATCTGGATGGTGACCCGGCCATTCGGGATGAAATCACGGCCTATCTGGCCCAACATTTCCCGCCCAGTGGCAACCGTGCATCAAAGCTGGTGCCGGGCGACGTGGAACTCACCTTTAAGGAATGGCAGGTGCCAACCCTTGGCCAGCGTTCGCGTGATCCGGTGGAGGCCGTTGATGGCTCCATCTGGTGGGCGGGCCAATCGGGCAATCTGATTGGGCGTATCAACCCCGCAACCGGCGAGATGACGGAATATCCGCTGCCCGCCAACGCGATGCCGCATTCGGTCACCATTGGACCGGACGGCAACGTTTGGTACACTGGCAACAAAAATGGCTCCGTTGGAAAGCTTAACCCCGCTACCGGGCAGATCAAGGTTTACCTCATGCCAGACCCGGCAGCGCGTGACCCCCACACCGCCGTGTTCGACCGCACTGGCATCTTGTGGTTTACCCTGCAGCAAAGCAATATGGTTGGCCGACTGGACCCTGCCTCGGGGCACGTAAAGTTGGCAACCATGAAAACGCCGCGCTCCCGGCCTTATGGTATTAAAGCAGACGCTGACGGCGCGCTGTGGGTGGCATGTAACGGCAGCAACTGTCTGGTAAAGGTTGACCCGGCGACCATGGAGCTGACGGAAGTTAAACTTCCGATACCTGCCACCACTGTACGGCGGCTGGACATCGACGGTGACGGCATAATCTGGTACGTAAATTCGTCGCAGGGGCGGCTGGGCCGCTATAATCCGGCGACCGGCGCTATTAAGGAATGGCCGTCACCCAGCGGGCCCAGATCTCACCCCTATGCGCTGGTGGTTGTGGACGGTATCGTTTGGTATAACGAGTCCGGTAAACGGCCTGACGCGCTGGTGCGGTTTGACCCCAAAAACGAAATATTTCAAAGCTGGGCGGTGCCGTCGGGCGACATATACGCGGGCATCATCCGGCATATGCGGCCCACAAAAGAGGGCAACTTGCTGATCCATCAAACCAGCACCAATAAAATTATACTGGTGACACCAAAAGAGGAGGGTGGGCGCTAGAGAAGGGGCGTCTTTGCTATTGGCCTGCACCCTTAGTTATCCTGTAACCTTAGTTATATTGTTTGACATTTTTAGCTAGGTTATATTGTAGCGTATATGCCAAATTGGTAAACACGGCAGTAGCCGCAACTGGTGTTCAGGGGATTTTATGCGCAAGTTTTCTTATCTTTTTCGGGCAACGTTTATGGGCTTATCGACCCTTGTTGTGCTCGCTGGCAGCGCCGTTGGTGCGCAGGAGTCAGACGGCGATGCTACAATTGTCAGTCAGGCCGAGACTTTCAAAATTGAAGTCGTCACCGAAGACATGGACATTCCCTGGACCATGGAGTTTCTGCCAGACGGTACGGCATTGGTCGGCGAGCGTGAGCCCGGCGCCCTCTACCGGTTGGATGTCAAAACGGGCCAACGTACCGCTATTTCCGGCCTGCCGGATATGCTGCGTGACCGGGAAATAAGTTCAGGTCTGTTTGATGTACGGGTACACCCTGACTTTGCCCGGAACGGATGGGTCTATCTTGCTTACGGCGTTGGAAACAAGGAAGGAAACGGTTTGGCGGTTGATCGTTTTAAATTGTCCGACAACGTTCTTACCGGCGGCGAACGGCTGTTTGAAACTTCGCCGAAGGTCGCCGGGAAATGGCATTTCGGTGGTCGTATGGTTTTCTCAGGTGGCTATTTGTTCCTGACCACCGGCGATGGTTACGATCATTCTGCTTTGGCGCAGAAGCTGGACGCACACGCTGGTAAAATACTGCGCTTACACGATGATGGCCGCGTGCCGGACAACAACCCTTTTGTCGGCGTTGCCGGTGCGCTGCCGGAAATTTGGTCATACGGTGTTCGCAACCCGCAAGGCATGGACGTGCATCCTGAAACCGGTGAAATCTGGGCCAATGAGCACGGCCCGCAAGGAGGCGACGAAATTAATATTGTGCAGGCTGGCAGAAATTACGGTTGGCCGGTCATTACCTACGGCGAAGAGTATGGCGGCGGCCCCATCGGCGACGGCATTGTCCGTAAACAAGGTATGGAACAGCCGCTTTATTACTGGGTGCCGTCCATCGCCCCCAGCGGAATGGAGTTTTACAACGGCACCGCATTCCCGCGCTGGAGCGGCAACCTGTTTGTCGGCGCGATGGCAAAAACCCATATCAACCGTCTGGTTATAGAAGGTGATCGTGTCATGCATGAGGAGCGGCTTTTGGCCGACAAGGGCTGGCGCGTACGGTTTGTTGAAGAGGGCCCGGACGGCTATCTTTACTTCGGTGTTGATGCTGGCATGATCATGCGGCTGGTTCCCGCCAACTGATGCACGGGCAGGCTCTGTCTGGACTATTGTCGCCAGTGTGTTTGTGCCGACAAGTAGTAGTGCCGGTGGCCGGGCATTTTTGAAGCAGTTGGCTGAAACAGGTGGTGGCAGTTTTGTTGAAGGCACAGGCTTTACCTCCAGCATTTTGCTGATTTTGGGCAAAATATAGCTTAGGTCGGCGCTTCTCGGCCAGAAACCAATAGGCTGCCGATCCTTCGCCAATTCGTGAACCGCTACCGGATTAAATAATTCTTTTTTGACGGGTTACATCTTCCGTGTGAATGCCTATGTTAATAAGCCATTTTTAGTCGGTGAAAATAACCATGCGTCCAGCCAAGGATCTTTCAGAAAATTCCGGTGATCAAAATCATTGGGCTACGGTAAAACGGTTGCTGCCTTATTTATGGGCGCCGGGCCGGTGGGACCTGCGCTTTCGGGTTATTGCCGCGATGACCCTGCTTGTTTTGGCGAAATCCATCGGGGTGTATGTGCCGTTTCTGTTCAAGGACGCGGTCGATATCATCACACCGAACCTGCGTATAGGCAGCGAAGACATGATTGCAGTTGTGCCGGTGGCCCTGATTATTGGCTATGGTGTCGCGCGGGTTCTAAACCTGCTGTTCGGCGAATTGCGCGACGCAGTTTTCGTGAAGGTTGGCCAACATGCCTTGCGCCAGATTGCCCTTAATACCTTCAGACACTTGCATAAATTGTCTTTGCGGTTTCACATGGAACGTAAAACCGGCGGACTAAGTCGGGTGATTGAACGCGGTACTCGAGGCATCGATTTTCTGTTGCGCTTCATGCTTTTCAACATAATGCCGACCTTGTTGGAGATTGTTCTGATCTCCAGTATTTTCTGGGTCAAATTTGGCTTTGTCTATGCCGCTGTGACCTTCACGTGCCTGGTCAGCTACATCTATTTTACCGCCACCGTTACCGATTGGCGCTTGAAATTTCGCCGTGAAATGAATGACCAGGACACAAAGGCCAACAGCAAAGCAGTGGACAGCCTTCTTAATTTTGAGACGGTCAAATATTTCACCAATGAAGACTATGAAAGCACACGATATGACGTAGCGCTGGCGAGCTACGAGTCTGCTGCCGTTCGCAGTCAGTTGTCTCTAACGCTATTGAATGTCGGGCAGGGCATCATCGTGTCACTGGGTTTGGTGATCGTGCTGTGGATGGCGGCGCAAGGCGTGATTGACGGGCGTTTCACCATCGGCGAATTTGTGCTGGTCAACAGCCTGCTGATTCAAATTTATATGCCGCTTAATTTTCTCGGCTTTGTTTACCGCGAAATCAAACAGTCGTTGACCGACATGGAAAAAATGTTCGCGGTGATCGATACCAACCCCGATGTTGATGACAAGGAAGATGCCAGAAAACTGGTAATAAAGGGCGGTGCCATCGTCTTTAAGGACGTATGTTTTGAATATAATCCTGATCGGCGGATATTGCACGGTATCAATTTTGAGGTTGCTGCGGGAACAACAACAGCCATTGTCGGTGCAAGTGGTGCCGGC
>JAJFIT010000259.1 GCA_021774775.1 Alphaproteobacteria bacterium
AGTCTTCATCTTGGGCATTTTTCTTCCTCACATTGCGTAAAGAGTGATCAGTTTGAACAACCTCGGCAGCCCTTTTCCGGCCGGATCGTTCGACGAATGGGGGTGTATAGGGTGGTTTTCTGCGCTTTGCAAGCAGATTCAGCGGGTTTTTTGCCTATTTCGGAGTGAGGTCAATTTGGCGCCCCAGCGCTGGAGCTTCAACACTGTCATGGCTGGCAAAATACCCAAGCAGTATTTCCGAAATAAGCCCGGCATTACCGGTCTTTTCAACTTCCGTGAAAGTGGTGAACAGGTCAGCGCCGTTGGCGATAATTGTCGGGGCTCCAGCGGTGAAAACATCACCTGGCGCTATCGGTTTTCCGTCTTTGGACATGGACAGAACCCTTTGCCCCACTGGCTTTGAGCGGTCATAGGTCACTTCAAAGCCGGATATCTCCAGCAGCCCGCGCTCAAAGGTCAGCGATTGTTCAATCAGGTCTTTAATTTGGCGGCCGTTTAGCTCCATCGTCAACACATGATCAATGAAGGGATAAACGTCCAGAATATCAACCCGGCGAATCTCACCGGCAGGCAGGTCTTTCCGTAGGCTACCCGGGTGGATGAAAGTAATATCAGTCCCTGCCTTTTCCCGGAAAATGTCAGCGAACAGGTTCCCGAGCGCCGATTCTTCCATATATTTACGGTTCATATAAGCGCCCGAGCGCCCGATCACCTCAAACAGGGCAGGGAATTTGGCGCGCGCACTTTCAATTCTGGCCCGCACCAATGGATCGGGTGCATACCGGTCCGCATCCACCGGAATAAGTTTGCCGTCATACGCGGTTATGCGGCGGGTATCACCGTCCAAAACAAGCTCCAGAAAACCCAGATGAGTGGCCTGGCCGTATGTCTGCATAATGATGGTGCCTGTATCAGGGTGAATAACCGGCTTGGGTGTGCCCGCGTCGGCATGGCCGGCAAACATAACATCAACACCGGTGACAGCTCCCGCGAGGCGGATATCTGCGTCGATGTCGCGCTGGGTGCGTGGGTCGGTTTCGGCGTCGGTTTGCATCGGCGCAGTTTTGCCCTGATGCGCCAACAGCACAACAATGTCCACGTCATCGCGGATCGCATCAACCGACTTTTGCACGGCAACCGCTTCGTCCGTTACGTCCAAAGGCGCAATGAAGGCTGGAATAATCGCCGACACCGCATCGCGGCCCATAATGCCGACAGCGCCGATGCGAACGCCTTCGCGTTCAATGATTGTGTGGGTTTGTGCAAAGGGATGGTTAGTGCCTTTATAAAACATGTTAGCGGACAACACCGGAAACGGTGCCCGGTTTTTCTGCCAACCGAACACCTCGACGCCGTATTCAAATTCGTGGTTACCGATGCCCAACGCGTCATATCCCATGATTGCCATCAAGTCGAACGCGAGCGCACCCTGGGTTTCCTTGGCCAGCGCGCCGGTGAATATATCGCCCGAGTCGAACAAAAAAGTACGCGGGTTTGTCGCCCTTATTTCATTAACCAACGTCGTCATTTCAGCGATGCCGCCAATGCGTTCCAGATCATCCAGCCAAAAAGCCGGAATGGGGTCATAAGCGCTTTCCACATCATTGGTGAACAACAGGGTCACCTTTTTGTCTGCAGCATGCGCCACCACGGTCGCAGCAAAATTGAGGACCAGACAAAACAAAAGACCGGTTACGATATTTCCTGTTGGTTTATAAATGCGGCGCATATCCATTCTCCCTTTCCGCAAGGCTAATGCGATACCGGACATGTAGACAAGGTTTCTTTGCTACGGCGCATTCAAAAACACGCACGGAAAGACGCCTGTAGAAAAAAGGTCAAAGAAAAAGCCACCCCTAAGGGGATGGCTTCGGTTGTTTGTTGATTTGATGCGCCGATCAGTATCGGCCCAGGTTCATCACTTTGGTCCAGGCCTTCACGAAGTCATTTGCGAACGCTTCTTTCGGTCCGTCATAGGCATAATATTCAGCAACCGCCCTAAGCTCGCTGTTGGAGCCGAAGATCAGATCGACCGGCGTTGCGGTCCATTTTTTGTCCCCGGAGCTACGATCATAGCCTTCATAGACACCTTCTGCGCTTTTGGATTTTTTCCAAACCGTGGACATATCAACCAGATTTACAAAGAAATCGTTACTCAGCGCACCGCGTCGGTCCGTGAACACACCGTGCTGCGCGGAGCCCGCGTTTGCACCCAAAGATCGCATGCCACCAACAAGAACCGTCATCTCTGGCACAGACAAATTCAAAAGCGCTGCTTTCTCCACCAGCATTTCCGCTGGCGAACGCGAATTGTCGAGCTCAAAATAGTTACGGAAACCGTCTGCCGTTGGCTTCAACAGGTCAAAAGATGTTTCATCAGTCATCGCCTGCGAAGCGTCCGTGCGGCCCGGCGTGAAAGAAACCGACACATCGACACCTGCCTGATCGGCAGCCTGTTCAACAGCGGCAGCGCCTGCCAGAACAATCAGGTCGGCCAATGATATCTTCTTGCCGTCCGATTGCGAACGGTTGAAGTCTGCCTGAACATCCTCAAGTTTTGACAAAACTGTATCAAGTTCTGCCGGGTCGTTCACCGCCCAGCCTTTCTGCGGCGCGAGGCTAATGCGAGCACCGTTTGTCCCGCCACGCAGATCTGTGCCGCGGAAACTGGATGCTGACGCCCATGCGGTTTTCACCAAGTCAGAGACCGTAAGCCCGGACGAAAGAACTGTCGCTTTCAAAGCGTTGACATCATCCGCGTCCACAAGCGGATGATCAACCGCAGGCACCGGGTCTTGCCAAATCAAGGCCTCTGTTGGGGCCATCGACCCCAAATAGCGAGACCGCGGGCCTATGTCGCGGTGGGTTAGCTTGAACCATGCCTTGGCAAACGCCAGCTCAAATTCCGCGGGATCGTCGAGAAAGCGCTGGGAAATTTTCCGGTACTCCGGGTCCATTTTCAGCGCAAGGTCTGTGGTCAGCATAATCGGCGCATGCCTTTTGTCCGGGTCGTGGGCGTCTGGTACCAGATCAGCGGCTTGGCCGTCAGCGGGCACCCATTGAATGGCACCAGCGGGGCTTTCCGCAATTACCCAGTCGAAGGCAAACAGATTTTGGAAGAAATTATGGGTCCACTCGGCAGGGCTGACAGTCCAGGCACCCTCCAGACCGCTGGTAATTGTATCAGCACCCTTGCCGCTGCCGTATTTGTTCTTCCAGCCAAGCCCCTGCTGTTCTAGGCTGGCGGCCTCTGGCTCAACACCAACATTGCCTTTAGGCTTCGCAGCACCGTGGGCTTTACCGAACGTGTGACCCCCGGCGATCAAGGCGACAGTTTCCTCGTCGTTCATCGCCATGCGAGCGAAAGTTGCGCGGATATCGCGCGCCGCTGCAGTGGGAGACCCATTTCCATTCGGCCCTTCGGGGTTCACATAGATCAGACCCATGCGCGTTGCGCCCAGCGGCCGCTTCAAATCGCGGTCACCGCTATGACGGTTACTGCCAAGCCATTCACCCTCCGGGCCCCAGTTTACATCTTCCGGTATCCAGGCGTCCTTGCGGCCACCAGCGAAACCAAATGTTTTGAAGCCCATCGACTCCATGCCAACAGTACCCGCCAAAACCATCAGGTCAGCCCAGGAAATCGCGCGGCCATATTTTTTCTTGATCGGCAGCAGAAGACGCCGTGCCTTGTCCAGATTGGCATTGTCTGGCCAGCTATTGAGCGGAGCAAACCGTTGCATACCACCGTCAGCGCCACCGCGGCCATCAAAGGTGCGGTAGGTGCCAGCACTGTGCCATGACATGCGGATGAAAAACGGACCGTAGTGGCCATAATCGGCGGGCCACCAGTCCTGGGATGTTGTCATCAGCGAGACAAGGTCTTGCTTGAGGGCATTCAGGTCAAGCGCGCTGAATGCCTCGGCATAATTAAAATCACCCGATGGGTCAGGCCTGTCCAGGTCCTGGCGCAACGGCTTAAGGTCCAGCCGGTTTGGCCACCAGTAATCATTTGTGGCAACCTCCTCGCTGGCACTCGCAACATGGGTGGGCGCTGTGGCATACGATCCAACGGCAAGTATGGCAAAAACTGACAGGGTTTGTCTAAACATGGGTATTTCTCCTGAAATGATGAGGATCCCACGTTAAGACAAGGTTTTAAATCTGCAAAATTGATTACTTAAATTTTAGTAATCAATTTTTACGATTACAGAGTAATGTTGATACATTCTTTTACAGTTTACGGGCCACGATATAGCGGCTCATATGGGTTTCCGGGTAATTGCCGCTTTCAACAATTTCAAAGCCGCCCCTTTTGATCAAACCTTCAAGCTCGCTCTTGTCCATAAAGTTTACATAAGGCGCTTTGCCCAACATTTGCATCAACGGTAAAATTATTTTCATCAGACGCCATTTCAGCGGTGTGCCCGAGCCAAAACTGCAAACAGTTTTGGAAATGAAAACCCCACCTGGCTTCAGGCGGCGGCTGATGGTTTGGATGGTAGCAGGCACATCTTCAAGAAGATGCAACATATTGTGGGCGAGAACAGCGTCATAAGGCTCGGCGTTAAAGCTGCCGTCCAAAACGTCCGCCTGCACAAAGTCAATGTTATCCGCACCTTGGGTCTTCGCTTTGCCTTTACCGATTTCAATCATTTTGCCCGAGATGTCGCTTGCTGTAATGCGGCGCACATTTTCTGCCAGCAACAACGCGGTTGAGCCGGTCCCACAGCCGACTTCCAGAATATGGTCATTGGCTGTCAGATAGCCCCGGGTTTTATTAAGCGTATACAGGTAAGCTTTTTCATCAGAAATCGACGCCTTGGCGTATTTCCCTGATACTTTATCCCAAAAAACTGCCGCATCTTGCATTTGTTATTCTCCTTTGCCGGATGAATACATAAACATATTGTAAATATAAATTGTCGAAATTTCATCATCTGATATACAAAAATGCATGAATTGGCAGAACGTTTCATTTAACTGGAATCAGGCACGGGCTTTTCTGGCAACCGTCGAGGAAGGGTCTTTGTCTGCAGCGGCCCGGCAGCTGGATTTGACGCAGCCAACGCTGGGCCGACAGGTCGCCGCGCTTGAGGCCACGCTGAATGTGTTGCTGTTTGAGCGCATCGGCAAATCGCTTGTTCTCACACAAGCGGGGCTTGAACTGCTGGATCATGTGCGGGCGATGTATGCCGCCGCCAACCGGGTTTCCCTAACCGCATCAGGACAATCACAGGCAATAGAAGGCCGCGTGCGCATCACCGCGTCCGACGTGATGTCCGCCTATATCCTGCCCGAAGCGCTTATGAGGCTGCGCGAGATCGCACCACTGATGGAAATTGATGTCATTGCCGCCAATGATATCCGCAACCTGCAACTGCGCGAGGCTGACATTGCGATCCGGCACGTGCGCCCCGAACAGCCTGACTTGATCGCAAAGCTGATCTGCAACGGTGCCGGAAATTTTTACGCGTCAAAAAGCTATCTGGACAAAAACGGCCGCCCTGGCAGTGCGCGCGACCTGTCTGACCATGATTTTATCGGCTTCGGCGACAATGCCCGCATGATAGAAACTCTCAATCAGATGGGGCTTTCACTGGCACTGAAAAACTTCCGCACCGGGTCGGCGAGCGGACTGGTCGCCTGGGAGATGGCGCGCAGCGGCCTTGGCCTTATCATTATGTCCGACAAAGTTGCCATAGATGCCAATGATATGGAGCATGTCCTGCCGGACAGGGAGCCGATGCTTTTTCCCATCTGGCTAACCGCCCACCGAGAGCTGCACACCAGCCGTCGTATTCGGGTAGTGTTCGACCTGCTGGCAGACTTCCTGTCCGAGCGGATGAGATAGCGGGCGCATATGGCAGGATATTCAGGCACACCCCTGATCAAAAAGCTGGGCATCAAGGATGGTATGCGCGTTTCGTTCCGTCATGCACCAGCGCATTACCGCGCACTATTGGGAGAATTGCCAATAGGTGTGGATGAAGCCGGAGCCGCAAACATAAATTTTATCCACGCCTTCTATTATAAACGGACAGACGTCGAACAGGAGTTGCCTGACCTGATGAAGCAGATGGCGCGCGACGGCATGATCTGGATTAGCTGGCCCAAAAAAGCCTCCAAGGTCGCGACCACAATGAGCGAAGACATCATCCGCGAGGTGGCGCTGCCCGCGGGGCTGGTGGACGTAAAAGTATGTGCTGTCGACGAGGTTTGGTCAGGTCTGAAGCTGATGATCCGCAAGGAGTTGCGGTAAGGCTCAAATGGCCGGATCGGCCACATAATTCAAATGACCGGTTTTAACCCACACCCGAGCGCCGCTTTCGCCCGCAATCATTGTCAGGTTGTAGCCTTGCGGCACCCGTAACCAGCTATTTTTGGCAAAGTTTTCACCTGACTCAGTAAAATTACCTTCCAGCACCAGCAGTTCCGCACCGCCTGCTGTGTCGATACTGACGGTTGCACCTACTGCCCACCGTTCCAGCCGAACGGTCTCGCGCATGTCTTTAAACAGGGGCATAATATCAACACCGGCCCGCACGTCATCGGCGGCAAAGTCCCGCTTGCCCGTATTGATATTCACGTGGGTACGGTCTTCCCTGTCAAACTGCCACAGCTTGACGAAAATCACACAGCCCTGTTCGGAGCCCGGC
>JAJFIT010000027.1 GCA_021774775.1 Alphaproteobacteria bacterium
AATGGCGGCGATAAGGTCAGGGCTGGCGTCTTCGTAGCCGGGCAAATGCGAATATTGGCTTATGTCCAGAACATCGTTCAGGATAAAGTTCATGTCTTTAACGGGGGCACGGTATGTAGGCATAGGGTAACCTCTTGGTACAATAAAACTATTGGGGGCCGTAGCTGGCGAGGGGTTCGCCGGTTTCGGCATGAATCCAGGTTCCGGTACTTTGGTCCCGGACACCGTTGCTGATCAGGGTACTGAAACCCTGTAATTCTTTTAAAGTTGCGTTCAGGTCATCGCGCTGTGCTTTCAGCGCTCTAATGCGTTCTTCGCAACGAGCCAGCGTGACAGCGCGCTGGGTTTGTCGGCCATCACCCAAGTCGTATAAGTCAAGCATTTCGCCGATTTCCGCCAGCGAAAACCCGACGCGCCGACCACGCAGTATCCAGGCCAGGCGAACTCGGTCTGCGTTCCTGTATATACGGTGTTGGCCGTCCCGCTCGGGAGACAGCAGGCCCTGGTCTTCATAGTAACGCAGCGTGCGCGCCGTTACATCGTAAGCGGAAGAAAGTTCCTTGATTGAATATTCTTGGTTATTTTGGCTATTGGTATTGCTGCCAGTGCCGCTTGTATCGGCCGAGACTTTTGATGGTGCATTCATGCTTAGGGGTCCCGTAGCGCGATTTTTAATGTGAACCATTAGATAGTTTACGTTAACGTAAACGTCAAGGGTGCAGTGCCGCATTTTTGCTAGAACACTGGATTCCTTCTATATTTTGAGCGAATTGGCGTAAACTTATTGGCGTTTGACGCGTGCCGCAGTTAAGAATCAGTTTGCCGCTAAAACTTTATGTCGTGATGGAGATATCAAATGGCCCCGAAATTCGACAGTTTTTCCGAATTTTTCCCCTATTATCTGGCTGAACATGCAAATCCAATTTGCAGAAGCCTGCATTATATGGGTACTACTCTGGCAACTTTGATTGTTGCTTTTGCGCTATACAGCCAGAATTGGTTGCTGCTGCTCGCTTTCCCGGTTGTTGGCTATGGTTTTGCCTGGGTTGGTCATTTCGTGTTTGAGAAAAACCGTCCGGCTACATTTGATTATGCTCGTTGGTCGCTTATGGGCGACTATAAGATGTTTGGCTTGTGGATTACCGGGAATATCGGCCCTGCAATGGCAGACGCGCTTGAGAAACATGGGCGGCACAACAGTACGGGCGCATAGGTCTGTCTTTCTGTATGTAGAATGGCCAGGAGCCACGGCATTCGTTGCAATTTGCCCAGACATTGGGTAGGACAGAATTAGAGATAGGGTGTCACTTGCCCTATACACCCTGACCAATCAGGATCACCGTCTATAATGCCGCTTTATCTTCCCATAGCCGAACTGTCGATGAATATCTTTCTTGTCATCAGCATGGGTGCAGTTGTTGGGTTTTTATCGGGTATGTTCGGTGTTGGCGGCGGTTTCCTGATGACGCCGCTGCTGATTTTTATGGGCATCCCGCCTGCGGTGGCGGTGGCAACTGAATCCAATGAAATCACAGCCGCATCAGTTTCCGGTGCGCTGGCTCACTGGCGGCGGCAGGGTGTCGACGTAAAAATGGGCATGGTGCTGATCGCTGGCGGTGCGGTGGGCTCATTCTTCGGTGCGCAGGTCTTTACCTATTTGCGCTCTTTGGGTCAGGTGGACCTGATGATCTCTCTTGCGTATGTTCTGTTTCTGGGTTCGGTTGGTGGCCTAATGTTCTGGGAAAGCGTGCGCGCGATTTACAGACAGCACAAAGGCATTAAGCCGAAAATTAAACCTAGGGAGGACCGCCATAAAGCCTGGATTCATGCCCTACCCTTCAAAATGAGGTTTCGCAAGTCACGGCTTTACGTCTCTGCCTTGCTGCCGCTTGGCATCGGCATGTTTGTTGGTGTTCTGGCGGCGATTATGGGTGTTGGTGGTGGCTTTGTTATGGTGCCGGCGATGATTTATTTGCTGGGTATGCCGACCAACGTGGTGGTTGGCACATCGTTGTTTCAAATTATATTTGTTACAGCGCTGACAACCATTTTCCATTCAGTCAATACCCAGACGGTGGATATTTTCCTCGCGGTATTGTTGCTTGTTGGCGCTGTTGTGGGTGCGCAAATGGGTGCGCGCATTGGTCTGAAACTTAAAGGCGAACAGCTGCGCGCCTTACTGGCTTTGATGGTTTTACTGGTTTGCGTAAAAATGGGTGTTGATCTGGTTGTTGAGCCAACCGAGTTGTTCAGTGTCGGCGAAGCGGGGTCTCACTGATGCAGAAGTTACGCTTTATAACCTTGGTCGTTCTGGTCATGTTTGTTGGCCAACCGGCTATTGGTCTGGTGACGGACCTTTCAAACAAGCGTATTGAAATTCGCTATAGCTTTAACGGTGCTGACCTTATTTTGTTTGGTGCAGTTGGTTCATCTGCGGTGGATCCGGTTAATGATGATTTCGATGTTGTTATCGTGGTGCGCGGCCCCGAGGCGGATACGGTTATTCGCCAAAAAGCACTGGTAGGCCCGATCTGGATTAACAGCGACAGCCTTACCTTTCCCGCGGCACCCGGTTATTATGCGGTCGCTGCCTCGCGTCCGCTTGCCGATATTGCCAGTAACGCTGTGTTTGCAAGCTACGGTATCGGTTTCGATCATTTGCCGCTGCTTGCCAGAACACCGCGCGGCCTTGCAACGCCCAATAGTGACTTTCGTTCAGCGCTATTTCGGTTGCAGTCAAGCAAGGGCCTGTTCCGTCAGGAGCAGGACAGCGTTGTTCATATCGGCGAGGGGCTTTTCAAAACAGATATCCGTTTGCCAGCGAACGTGCCCGTTGGTGACTTTCAGGTGGAAACATTCATTTTCAAGGGCGGCACTATAAAAGCGCGTAACCGAATTATGCTTGCGGTTGATAAAGAAGGCTTTGAGCGCGCGGCTTATGATTTTGCCCACGGCTATCCCTTTTGGTATGGCCTGGTTGCGGTGCTGGTGGCGCTTACTGCGGGTTGGCTTGCCGGAGTGCTGGGCGGCAAAAAATAGTTGCCGCGGCACGATAAGGTGTATCACGCGGGCGCAAGCCCTTTCTCAATCTCGAAAATAAAAGCACCATCAACTTCATGGGCTATAACCAGCTTGTGACCAGCCATGCTGCAAAAAGCCGGCATGTCCTGTACCGATGCGGGGTCTGATGCCGTAACCACGAGGGTGTCGCCTTCATCGAGGCTATCCAGTTTTCGGCGCGCGCGCAGAACCGGTAGCGGACAAAGCAGGCCGGTAACATCAAGCGTTTCTGGTTTTTCACGTCCCATTGAGAACCTTGTGGCAATCTGATGGTTTGGTTGAGCGCCAGCTTGTGTAGCGCGGCGCACACCATAAGTCTAAATCAGAAAGTCTCAATAGGCGGTTAACAAATCGTCGCAGGCAATTTGCTCTCTATGGGTCAGTGCGGCTGCGGCAAAGCCTCTAAATGGGTAAGGCCCACCTTTTTGGGGTGGGCCTTTGACCGGAATTGGGTGTGTTCCGGTCGCAAGCAAGGCGGTTGGGTGTGGGTGCTGAGAGAGGCCTTGCTTACAAAATCAATTTTGTCGTGGCTAGTGCAGCACCGCACCGGCAGGACGGAAATCAACAGTTGCTTTTGTTGTAAGCTGGGCGTGGATTTCCAGCCAGATGTCAAATCCTTCGTCGTCGCCGATTGCCCGCATTTTCGACAGTGCCTCATCGGCATAGCCGAGTGCTCTATTGCCAAAATTTTTCAGAAGGTTGTCTGCGACCAGTCCGAAGTAGAAATCGGGATCGAAGGGTAATTGCTGCGGCATGTGTCTTCTCCAGTCAAAACTTGGCTCAGTTAGATTCGGGTTTGTTATTGGTTCTGCAACCTGCGTGCCAAAACGCATATTGAGCCAAAAACCCTGACGGCCCGACTTTTTGGATATTTTTAGGCAGAGAAAACACTAAAAACGGTGCGTAATTTGCCGGGGTAGGTAAAGCTTGCCGACATTTTTGATCCGGACGTTCCTAGATCGAACCATTTGCCCGGACAATTGACTTGACTAGCACTGATAGTGCCGCGAAGTTGCGCTTATATCTGCCCTTGCTGTAAGTAATAGAAAGCCTCCTTGAATGACTGTTTCAACAACACCCGCTGCGGTATCACCAGCGACAATCAATGCCGCGACGACCCCTCTGGTTCGCCGTGATTGGACCCAAGCAGAAATTCTGGCGCTTTTTGACAGGCCTTTGATGGACCTTCTTTATGAGGCGCAACAGGTCCACCGTCTCTATCACGACCCCAATAAAGTGCAGTTGTCGCAGCTGATTTCCATCAAAACCGGCGGCTGCGCGGAAGACTGCGCCTATTGCTCGCAGGCATCGAGCCACCAAAAAGGCACCGGGTTAACCGCCACCAAGCTGCTTGAAGTGGAACGGGTGGTGGCAAGTGCCAAGAAAGCGAAAGACGGCGGGGCCTCGCGTTATTGCATGGGTGCAGCCTGGACCAGCCCCAAGGACCGAGACCTGGACAGCCTGATTGCCATGGTACAGGGCGTGAAGGAACTGGGCATGGAAACCTGCATGACCCTTGGCATGCTATCCGACCATCAGACCGCCGAACTGAAAAAAGCGGGCCTTGATTATTACAACCACAATGTTGATACCTCTGAGGAATATTACGGCAAAATCATCACCACCCGCAGTTATCAGGATCGCATCGATACGTTGGAGCGGGTGCGCGCGGCTGGCATTAACGTGTGTTCGGGCGGCATTGTTGGCATGGGAGAGGCGCGAGCGGACCGCGCCGGTATGCTGCGCACGCTTGCGAACCTGCCTGAGCACCCTGACAGCGTGCCGATCAACATGCTGGTGG
>JAJFIT010000028.1 GCA_021774775.1 Alphaproteobacteria bacterium
CGCGCTATAATATTGCACCGCGCCAGCCGGTTCTTATTGTCCGGGTCGGCGAGCAGGGCACCCGCGAGCTGGTTGCGGTTGAGTGGGGACTGGTACCAGAATGGAAAAAAGAAATCGGCGACAAGCCGCTTATCAACGCCCGGCTTGAAACCATTGAAGTCAAACCGTCATTTCGCTCCAGCATCAAGCGCAAGCGCTGTCTGGTGCCTTTTAACGGTTGGTATGAATGGAAAAGCGAGCAGGGCAGGAAACAACCCTATTTGATTGAACCCACGGGCGGTGAGCTTGAGGCATTCGCGGGTATTTGGTCAACCTGGCATGGCCCCGGTGGTGATTTTTGGCTGGAAACCATGGCAATTGTAACTGCCCCAACGGTTGGCCCCATGCGATCATTGCATCACCGGCGTCCGCTGGTGGTGGCGCCGGACCAGTTTGACGCCTGGTTGCAGCCGCAAGACCCGCTTCCCCGCGGTTTCCTGAACAGTTTTGACTGGGTGCCGGAAACAGCGTTTCACTGGCGCGCAGTCAGCACCCGCGTTAACGGCGTGCGCTTTGACGACGAAAGTTGCCTGTTGCCTGCAGAAATTGACCCCCAGCATTCACTATTTTGATCAGGCCAGGTTTTTGACAAGGAAAACGGACGTATGAGCGATATTTTTGACCAAACTACGGCGGTTTATGCCCAAATTGACGGGCCCCTTGGCCGCATCGTGTTGAACCGGCCTGAAAAAAAGAATGCCATGTCGCAGGCAATGTGGTGCCGAGTGTCAGACGCGGCCCAGGCGCTTGACGCCGCCGGTGATGTAAGGGTGATCATCCTGTGTTCGTTCACACCGTCGTCTTTTTCCGCGGGTGCAGATATTTCTGAGTTGGAAGCGATCTCTACCAACCCTGCGCGGCGGGACGCGAACCGGATAGCCATCCGCGAAGCCCAGCGCGGCCTGGCGCGGGCAAACAAGCCAACTATTGCCCAAATATCCGGCCCCTGTGTAGGTGGCGGTTGCGGACTTGCCATTCACTGCGATTTCCGGTTCGCGGCGGACACTGCACGGTTCGGCATAACACCGGCAAAAATCGGCATTATCTATCCGTTGAATGACACCAGGCAATTGATGGACCTGGTGGGTGTTTCAGCCGCCAAATCAATGCTGTTTACCGGACGGCTATTGGGTGCTGCAGAGGCTGAAAAAATAGGACTGATCGACCGGCTGGAGACTGCCGAGGCGCTCGGTGCAGCCGTTGAGGCATTTGCCGGTGAGTTAGCCTCTGTTTCACAATATTCTCTGTTTGGTATCAAGAAAACCATGCAACGCATCCTTGATGGTCAAAGTGATGACAATGCCTGGTCACAGGGAATGTTTCTGGATGCTCATGAAGGCGAAGATGCCAAAGAAGGTGTTAAGGCATTTTTGGAGAAGCGCGCGCCCAAGTTTTCCTGGACCGTTAAGCCAGATGAATAGGCGTTACCGTAGGGTTGTGCAGTTTCTCAATCGGTTAGGTTGTCCGAGAAGAATGTCAGGGCGGTGATATGTACCGCGCTGGCGGTGAACCCAACTGCGCCGCTGAGAACTATCCATAACCGATCATAATCGACCCCGATGCTCGCCAGCAGCGACGAAAGCAAGATGTTGGCAAGGAATGTCAGCAGGAATATAATTCCCAGGCTGGCGACGGCAGGTCGGGCATAAGGCCGCATCTTTTGCCAGGCGTGGGCCAACGAAAGTGGTTTGTCTTGCGCCTCTCTCGTCACTGCTAAATTGGCTACAGCATTGATAGTGACGGCGAGCCAGATCATGGCAGATACACCGGCAAACACCAGCACCATGGCCAGCATGCCGGCTGCGGAGGCAAGGCTGACCAATACGGCTCCGCTAAACAGCATGGCAGCAGCCAAAACCAGATTAGCAAGAATAATATGTCCAAAAGACCGGATTGTCCGCACAAGCATTTGTTGAACGTTGCCGTCAAACGGCAGTAAATCTGTAGCGGCGACGGCGCGCGCCCATGTGACTAGCAAACCCGCTGTCAGTAGCGTCGCAAGCAAATAGCCCGATAAGGTCAGTGTCCAGTTCTCTGATACTAATTTTGCCGTTTGATCCTGTGCGGTTGCCCCTGGCACGCTGTTTAAGGTCTCCATCGCCTCATTGATTAACTGGTATGCCGGGGCAAACAACACGCCAGAAATTACGCCCGCCATCAGGGCGAGTAAAAGCAGCAATTTTCGCCGCTGTGCTGTGCGGGCGGCGGCGTAGCTCAGTAAGTCGGCGATTTTGGGTATTTCAATCATCCATATATCCACACGGCTGAAAAGCGCTTCAATTTCATCGTTGAAGGGGTGACAAATCAGTCTAGGTCATTACCGTATGGGCCTAAAGCCATTGAGACAAGGGGAGACTAAAAATGTTTAAAGATAAGGTCGTTTGGATTACCGGCGCATCGTCGGGGATCGGTGAAGCCATTGCAATTGAGATGGCCGCAAAGGGTGCGCGTTTGATAGTGTCCGCCCGCCGCGAGACTGAGCTGGAGCGAGTTAAAGCGGCCTGTGTATCAGCGGGAGCCGTCGCTGAAAATGTCCTTGTTCTCACGCTGGATGTCACCGACGAAGCGGCAATGCCGGACAGGGTAAAAACCGCGCAGGCCCAATGGGGCCGCATTGACATGCTGTTGAATAATGCGGGCATATCCCAGCGCTCCCTGTGTGTGAACACAGACATGGCGACTTACCGCAAGTTATTTGATGTTGATGTGTTTGGTCAGATCGCACTAACCAAGGCAGTGCTGCCGGTTATGATCGAGCAAGGGTCTGGCCATATGGCAGTGACAGCTTCAGTCGCCGGTAAAATTGGTGCATCAAAACGCACCGGATACTGCGCCGCCAAGCACGCGATGATGGGTTTCTTTGATGCCCTTCGCACGGAAGTGGCTCGCCAGGGCATAAAGGTGACAACCATTACCCCCGGTTTTATTCGCACAGCAGTGTCTGAAAACGCCCTTAACGGCGATGGGTCTACCTTCGGGGAAATGGATAAAAACATCGCGGGCGGTATGGATGCGACCAAGTGTGCGAAGGTAATTATGCGCGGATTCGAAAAAGGGAAATATGAAATACCTGTCGGTGAAGGCATTGAAATGAAAGCACTTCTAATTAAACGCTTTTTCCCCAACAGGTTGTTCAAAATGGTCGAAAAAATCGGTTAGTGCAGGTAACTCGGCGAATGCTGCGATCAATTATCTATCCTACCAGATGGGTGCTTGGCACCGCCGTTTTCAGTCCAGCTATGTTCTGCGGTCTCTGATGTCTCTGGTTCGCGGTAATCCCGGTAATCCGGCCTCGTTTTGCTCCATTCCGGTATAAATCTGTCCCACCAGTGGAGGCTAAGGGCGGGCCGCTCTTGAAGGCTTATTTTTTCGAACGTCACCGCAGGTTGGCCTGCACCGATATCCAGAAACTCAACGTCCAGAACCTGATCATGGGCCGGCACAAGGCGTTCGTTGGTATTTTCAAAGCAGGGTTTGTGCTGGTAGGCCGAACAGCCAACAATATAGCGTGCCTGGCCGCTGCGGTCTGCCAGCGGCAGGTACAGCGAGTGAACACAGCGCTGTTTGCCGGATTTGCTGAGGATGTTTTCTGTCATCAATGCGCCGCAGGGTTGGTCCAGCACCGCCTCATAAAGTTTGGCACTGTTTTCGCGCATGCTGGGTGTTGTCAGGTCAAAGGAATTGATGCCGACAAACGGTGACCGCCAGCTGGTGTTGTAGCCCGTTCGTATCATGGAAACATTCACTTGATACCGATGCTGGCGCTTCAACAGGCTTAGACGTGGGATGACATCCCGAAGGTCAGTTGGCCTTAGCTCACGCCGCGCGGGCAGCACGGTGCCTGCGCTGCGCGGCAATGATTCCCAATATTTGAACAACTGCTCCAATACACCGGACAGGGGCATGTGCGCCTCCTCTCAAGCCCAACAGTATGGTTGACCCAACTGAAGAATGAGCCGGAAATCGCCTGAATTCAAGACAAGGGGGCTGACCTATTTGGGCTTGGGCTTTTGCCGGGCTTCAAACGTTTGAATCTGCTGTGTGATTCCAGCCGCCAGATCATTTGGGATTGGAAAGACCAAATGATACTGGGCGATTTTCCAGCCTGCATTTGTGCGAATCAGTATGCCGGTGCCTCGGCTGGTGCCGTATTTCGCGTTCACCAGCAGTTCGTCGAACCAGGCATGGTCACCGTCGGGCGTCAGATCAATATTGCGCTCGGTCATGGTATACACCCACCCGTTTGACTGTGAGGCATAGGACCTGAAAGTTGGCTTGTCCCAGCGCTCGCCCGCGTCGGTGCCCAGAAATATCGCATCGTCGGTATAGAGCGCGAAATAAGCGTCCCAGCTTGCGCTGCCAGCGTTGGCATGCAGCTGGTCAAGAACACCGGAAACATCCGCTTTATCGTCGGCAGCTGCTGCGATATTGGTTGCGAATAGGGCAATGACAATAGCAATATATTTCATGGTCTTATGTCCTTTTCAGGCATGGTAACTACTTGTGCGTCTCTGCAATTTCACCAGACTTCACACGTGCCAGATAGCTTTGTAAATCGCGCTTAAGCTCCGGTGCCATCAGGTAAATACCGATGATGTTGGGAATGGCCATCAGGAAGAACATACTGTCCATCAGGTCGTAAACCGTTTGCACATTGAAAACCGCTCCGGGTACCAAAAGCAAACAGTAAGTAACTTTGAAAATATTCATTGACCGGTTGCTGCCACCCCAGACAAATTCCCATACTTTGCTGGAATAATAGCCCCAGCTGATGATGGTGGAAAAGCCGAACATGAAGGCCGCAACCGCCAGAACATAGGGGAACCAGCTGATAACACTGCCGAAGGCGGCAGAAGTCATGGAAATACCCTGTACTTCCTGGCCAATCATATAGTTGCCGGTAATAACAATCACCAGCGCGGTCATGGTGGAAACCAGAACCGTATCGATGAAAGGCTCCATCAGGGCAACCATGCCTTCTGAAACCGGCTCGCGGGTTTTGGCCGCTGCGTGCGCCATGGAGGCAGATCCCAAGCCTGCTTCGGTTGAATAGACCGCGCGTTTCATGCCGATGATGATCACACCCGCGATGCCGCCAGCGACACCTTCAGGGTTGAAGGCTCCGTTGAATATGGTGACAAACGCGGCGGGAACCTCGGTGATATGGCCTAGAATGATGACCAATGCGCCGATGATATAGATACCCGCCATCAGTGGCACCAGCTTGGCGGTAACCCCCGCGATGGAGCGAATGCCGCCGATAATAACCACGGCGGTCAGGATTGCGATCAAGACGCCGAAGCCCCACGCGGTGGCCTCGCCTTCAAAACCGGTAACTGCAGCGATGGCCTCGTATGACTGGTTTACCTGTGCAATTTGCAGAATGCTGGGGATGGCGAGAATGGCATATGTCCAGGCCAGGGTTTTACCAACCTTGCCCCAGCCGCGGGCTTTCAGGCCGCGCTCCAGGTAATACATGGGGCCACCGGCAACGGTGCCGTCTTCGCGCACATCGCGGTATTTAACTGCCAGCGTACATTCGGCGAACTTCAGCGACATGGCGCAGAAACCAATGATAATCATCCAAAATGTAGCACCGGGTCCGCCGATGGAGATGGCGACTGCCACACCGGCGATATTGCCCAGCCCGATGGTACCCGACAGTGCGGTGGACAAGGCCTGAAACTGGGTTACTTCGCCCGGTGCCATGTCATCATGGTAATGGCCACGGACGATTTTTGACGCCTGTTTGAAGCTGCGCATATTAATGAAGGCGAAATAGACGGTCAGGATTAGCATGGGGGTGCCCATCCAGACCACGATCCAGGGCATTGTAACGCCGAAAAGGAGCACTTCGCTGAAAACGAATGTATTGAAAGCATCGATAACCGA
>JAJFIT010000029.1 GCA_021774775.1 Alphaproteobacteria bacterium
TTTAGGTTGATAATGGAATTGCACCTCGCCGGACTCTAATCCTTCACGCAAGTCGCTCATCATGGACAGGCGGTCTTTTTGCAGAGAATCATGTTCGACATCGTACCAGCCATATCCCTGTTCAGAAGACCGGGCGTTATCAAGGGCGGAATTGGCGTTTCGCAACAAAGTTGTTAAATCTTCGCCGTCCGTCGGGAATTTTGTCAATCCAATACAAACCCGCAAATCGACCATAATTTCATCGATCGGCATAGGGTCGGTGAAACTATTGATGATCATGGAGGAACTGGTGTCTGCGTTGCTGTTTTCAAAATGAGCAAAAACAAACGTGTCCGTAGACAATTGCGACAAATAACTGATGTTCACACCGTTAAGTCGATGGGCCACACCGCGAATAAGATCTGAAATACGCTCATGGTTCAAAACGGCTCGCAAATCCGCCAGTTTCTGAATTTCAACAACTGCGAGCGAAAATGCCACTCCGCCTGCTATCTTCGGCGTAATTTTCTCGTCAAAGAATATACGATTTGGCAGGCCGCTATCACTGTCATGGCACGCTTGGTAGGTAATACGTTCTTCCCTGTCGCGCACCGCGTTTATCATCTGATTAAAGCTGCCGGTAAGCCGGTAAATTTCTTCGTCATTAGCCGGCGCTGTCACTTCCTGATAATCGCCGGCGGAAATTTTTTGTGCGGCCCGCGCCAACATGCGAAGCGGACGCGTAATCCCTCGGGACACCACCAGGCTGCCGATGAACAAGAGCACTAACCCCACTGACAAAATGGTCACCAGCGCAACAACAAGCGACTGAAAAGGTGTAAGCCCTGCATCAACAGAATAATATATCAGTAGTTCTATTGGTGTTTCTTCCGTGAAACTGTTTTTCAGAGAAATCCGCCGGAACATATAGTCCTGACCGTCAAATACAGAGGAAAAATCGCTAACCGCTTCGGTCATGTTATGCCCTAGCAAAAAGCCGGACAGGCTATCTGCATCGGACGTCGCTGCTGCGGCATGATGGGCGCTCTCACTGTGCGCAAGCAACGCAATCTCAAGGTCAATTGGCGCAAGTTCTTTAAACGACAGCAGGGCTTCACGGTCCAGTTCAAGCGCAAGCCCAATCCAGCCAGTTGTAACTGGTGCCACAATCGGTGCCATAACAATTTCAAATATGCGACCGTCAAGCGCGACAAAAAAAGTGGCAAAACCAGTGTCTTCCGCCGCCTCCTTCAATGCCACAGGGAGCATAATAGCCTGGGTCGCAACAGGTGGTGCACCGACCGACGCAACCAATTGGTCAGCCAGGTCGATGACAAAGGCCGCGTCTGCACTCACTCGCGCGCTTTGGTTGAGCAACGCACTGGTAATTGTTGCTTCATCCTGCGTGGCAACAGCCTGCCTGAAACCAAATTCCTTCGAAATATCCACTGCACGAGCACCGAACACGTCGGCTCGGTCCTGAATCAACCGATCAATGATCTGGCCGGACGATACCAGCTGGCCCTGAATTTGGGTCCGGACATTGTCAGTTACTGACGTGTAGATTGACAGGATAACCACACTCTGCACGGCAAGAAACAGAGCCAAATAAACGATCGTCAGCTTGGTTTGAAAACGCATTTTTACCATCTTAATAGGGATTCTCGTCTGGTTCACGCTGTTGACCCCAAACGCGCCTCAATCTGATTTGAGAGTGTATTTGCACAAGGTCATCACTCACGGTGATAATTCGCGCTTCTGGCGCTCCGTCTTTTCGAACGCCGGGATGCCATGCCCTCAACTCATATTGACCGTTTTCCAGGTTGGCAAACTCCGCCAGGCCATCCACGTTTGTTTTCGAGAAAATTGGTGCATCGGTTACATATATATAGGCAAGCATATTATCATGGATATTGCATCCAATTGCCACGACGCCGGGGGTATCAAAAACAATCGAATTGGACTCGTCTTTACCGTAAAGCTGCAATTCAAAGCGCTTCGGTTTTGAAAATGAATAAACATGGTGCCTGGATTCGTCGAAATTGGGAAAGCTTACATTTGTTCCCACTCGGACCGGCAATAGCGTCGGGGAAAACAGAATGCCTTGTTGCCGTATTTCAGCGTCATCCCGGATAGGTTCAGGTGACTTAAGGATAAACTGGGGCGTGAGAAAAACGACAGCATTTTCCAATATAGCTCCTTTATGATCCGACACCGTGGCCGCGAGCGACCCCGCATGAACCGGCAACGCACCCTGAACACCCATCACCGTCAAGCTGCCTAAAAGGAAGCTGCATTTTACAAAAACATTAAACATGGCAAATTCAATCCTCCCCAAAAAGACTGGTTTCCAACAATTTTACTTGGGACACCGCTTCAAAAACGGTTTGCAACGCCCGCAAACAACCGTTTATCGCATAAAAGTTGCCTGATGGCAGCATTCACTTTTCACTCGGTCCAAATTGAAGCTCAACCTATTCAAATAATTTGTGGCGGGGACCCCTCTTCTCAATAACATTTATGGCATAACCGGTTAGAAAGTTAAAAGCATTGACCACGCATAGCCATCATGAGAGCATTTTGCTTAATGTTGAGTGAACGAAGAAAACACCTACCGATAACGAGGACAAAAAATGACAAAACAGAAATTTAGAAACAAAATTTCAGCCCTTGCAATGTTGCTGGCCAGCGCAACGGCAATGACAGCGCCCTCTATACTATTGGCGCCTGCAACGATGGCTCAAGGCCAGGAACAAATCCGATGGAATTTGACCGACTTGTACCCCACATTTGACGCATGGGACGCAGAACGCATTCGAGTTAACAGTGAAATAAAAACCATTGAGCAATACCGCGGCACGCTGGGCAATGACGCCCAGAGCTTGCTGACAGCATTCGACGCCATTTCGGCCATTAGCAAAGAAGGTGCACGGGTGTTTATTTATGCGTCACTGGGCGGCGACGAGGACCTGCGCAATGCAGAGAACCAGGAAAAACTTGGCCTTGCGCGTACAATGTTTGCCTCGCTTGGCCAGCAAACGGCCTTCATCGCGCCGGAAATATTATCCATCGGCTCGGAGAAGCTGGAAGCTTTCATCAAGGTCGAGCCCGGATTGCAGAAACATGCCTTTCAGTTGCGTGATATTATACGGCAGAAAGAATTTACCCTCGGCGGCGAGGCAGAGTCAGTCCTGGCGAACGCCAGCGAAGTGTTGGGTGGGCCACAACGTATATACAGCCTCTTGAGTACGGCAGCCATTCCATGGCCTAAGGTAACACTGGCAAGCGAACAGGTTGTTACGCTTGATCAGGCCGCGTACACCCGCTACCGCGCGGTGCAAAACCGCGCCGACCGCAAGAAAGTATTCGACACATTCTGGAAAACCTGGAAAACCTATGAGGCACCGTTTGGGCAAACGCTGGACACTCTGGTTCGGACCCATATTTTTACAGCAAAATCACGCGGTTATGAAACGTCGCTCGATCAGGCAGTTTCCAACAGTAACGTGCCATCCGATGTGTATCGGGCATTGGTAAAAGCTGCCAACGACAACCTGCCGTCCATGCACCGCTACCTGAAACTGCGCCAGCGCATCATGGGGTTGGACGATTTGCATTACTACGACATCTACCCGGAAACCACCCAGCTGGAGCGCGAGTTTTCAATAGAAGACGCAACCGCCTTAACGCTCGAATCGATCGAACCCTTTGGCGGCGAGTATTTAGAACTGTTGAAAGAAGGCTTGGCGGCTGACTGGATGCATGTTTATCCGCAGCCGGGCAAAAGGTCTGGTGCCTATATGCAGGGTGCCGGATACGACGTCCACCCCTATGTTCTATTGAATTATAACAAGGGATTTGAGGACGTCAGCACCTTCTCGCACGAGTGGGGACACGCTGTGCACACGCTGTTAGCCCGGGCGAATAACCCCTATGAAACATACAGCTACACGACCTTTACCGCAGAATTAGCCTCAACCACCAATGAAGTTTTGTTGCAGGAATTTATGTTGGCCAAGGACCTGTCAGATGAGGAAAGGCTTTATTACATCGACCGGGCCCTCGAAGGCATTCGTGGAACCTTTTTCCGCCAAACCATGTTTGCAGAGTTTGAACTTCGCATTCATGAGCTGGCTGAAGCCGGAGAAGCCCTGTCGGGGCGGCGCATGACGGAACTGTATCTGGAACTCTTGAAAAAATATCACGGCCACGACGAAGGCGTGATGAACATCGACCCGGCCTATGCCATCGAATGGGCCTATATTCCGCACTTTTATTTCAACTTCTATGTTTACCAGTATGCAACCAGTATTTCAGGCGGCACCATGTTCGCCGAACGCATGCTTGCTGGCGATGGCACGGCGCGCGATGATTATATCAACACGTTGAAAGCGGGCGGATCCGAGTATCCGCACTCACTGCTTAAAAAAGCAGGTGTCGATCTGACCACAGGAAAGCCCTATGCGACCCTGATCAATAGAATGAACCGCCTGATGGACGAAGCCGAAGTTATTTTGCAGCGTATGGGAAAATAATAGACAAATAGGCGAAGAACAGCCGCGCCTTTGACCGGGCGCGGTTTTGTTTTCTGGCGCTAGAATACGAAGGTGATACCTGACAAATCACCCACGCTTACACCGTCCAACCGAAGACTGTCACCGCCGCCCAGGTCAATCAACACACCAGCCGACACGGCACTGCTTGCTGCAACAACACTGTTTACGTTAGTAAAATCGGTGGTCGTGTTGGTAAGGCGAAGGATGTCATCAGAGATACTGAAATCAGAAACCCTGTCGTCACCTGCCCCGGCGGCAAATACAAATACATCGCTGCCTGCACCGCCGGTAAAGCTGTCATCGCCGCCACCGCCCCAAAGCGTGTCATTGCCTGCGCCGCCACCAACGGTATCATCACCGCCGCCGCCAAACAGATCGTCGGCACCGGCCCCACCGTCCAGCGCGTCGTTGCCTGCACCGCCAAAAATAATATCGTTGCCGTCACCACCATTAAGCACGTCATTGGTGCCTGTGTCCCCGGCGTCATTACCGCCGTAGAACAGGTCGTTGCCGCCTCCGCCGTCGATTGTATCATCGCCCGCACCACCGCCGAGTAAATCATCGCCGTCCGCCGCCACAACAATATCGTCACCACTGCCCGCCCAAATCACATCGCTGCCAATGCCACTGGTAACGGCTTCGCCGTCATCGTATCTACCGTTGTCAACGACGCTGTCGTCCCAGCCACCACCCAAAAGCGTATCCGCGCCAGCACCGCCAAAAAGCGTGTCGCTGCCATCATCGGCCGCGCTTTCATTGACTTGAACCAGATCAAGCTTCGCACCGTCATCAAGGCCGCCGCCAACCAGCAAATCATCACCCGCCCCACCGGCAACAATATCGTCTCCACTGCCGCCTGCTGATACATCGTCGCCGTCATCGCCTGCGCCGGCCCACAGTGTATCATTGCCGCTACCGCCAACTGCAATGTCGTTACCACTGCCACTGGTCAAAACATCGGAACCAACATCGCCTTGCAGGTAATCATTGCCGCCGTTGCCTTTCAGCCTGTCCGCACCAGCGCCGCCAAAAAGTTGGTCGTTGCCGTCATTGCCGGTCAGTTTATTTGCGGCATCATTGCCCTGAAGCGTATCGTCCCCGCCCGCGCCGTAGGCATTCTCAATTGTTGTGTCGGGTGTGATGTAAACTGTATCTTTGTCATAGGAGAAATTTTCACCGTCCCAATATTCGATGGTTGTGCCCACGTCACTCCAACTGCCTGGCGTCAGGTCAAGCTTAACAGCGCGGGTGCCGCCGGTAACGCCCAGCGTGTCGTCGCCGCCGTAGTCCCATATGGTCAGAAAATGCCGGTCAGCCTGATCATAGACATAAGCGTCTGTGCTGCCGGTGGTAACAGTGTCGACCCCGTAGAGATATTGCAGCGCAAGAATGTCGGCATACATGTATGTTTGCGGCCAAAGGTCTGCGTAGGTCGCGGTTGGGAAACGCGCAGAAATATTATAGGACATTACGGTATAATCGACCCCGTCGAGGCCACTATCCAGCGCTGGAAAATCACCCTCTGTCTCAAACGGGTGCTTCAAACCCAGCGCATGCCCCAGCTCATGGGTCAGCGTTTGGCCAAAGTCGACATCATCTTCGTCGTGATTTTCCGATACAACCCATATGTCGCCGGCGGCCTGGTAGTTGCCCGGCAAATAGGCCCAGGCAACCGCGTCGCCGTCAGTAAGTCCCGTAAATGCCACACGGATTGTTCCCGCGCTGCTGCCGCTGTCTGCCACCTGAGTGAAGGCTAGTTTGGTAAAGGAACTCAAATTGTCCAGCGCCGCCAGAAACAAACCCTGCGCATAGTCAGACAGGCCAGCCAAACCAATATGCGGTTCCTCGCCTGACATGTTGTATCCACCCGCGCCAGTATTAAAAAGGCTGTTCGCATCAGGAAAGCTGAAGCTTAAGGTGGTGACGTCTGAGCCGGTATCGCTTACCCAGCGTCGGCCAGACACAATGCCGTCGATAGCATTTGTGCCGCTGACTGCGACATCCACAGCAGGGACGATTGAATCTACGCCTGAAACGCCATCAGTCATATTTTGCTTCCATATCGCTAAACCCTAAGGTTTTTCGCATCCACCCTATGGCAGACTAATAAAGCACGGGTAAATAGGAATGGAAAATTTGATCTTTTTGAGGCAATTCGATTGACGACAAAGACATCGAAGCGCGGAAAACACACCCTCTACGTGTGAAATTTTGTAATGAACCACCCCCCAACATCAGTTTAATCCTGTTTTTCAAGGTCTATACTTGCAAATACTTCAATAAGTTAATAGCAATGGAGCGCGCGCTGGGGTCAAGCGGCATAAACAGATTACTTGCAATCAAAGATTTATACCGTTGTGACATACTTCGAGGTTTGACGTGTTCAGGAAAGCTGTTCCCAATTCATGGGTATGATCAGGCGCTCTGTTTTTTGCGCTATTTGGTCGCTTTGCATAATGTTAGGAGTGCCGTCTGGCTTACCTCTCGCGGCCGACGCCGAGACGTTGAAAAAAGGCGAAGCTGCCTTCAGACATTGTACTGGCTGCCACACCATTGAAAGAGACGGCGATCATTTGCTCGGGCCAAATCTTTACGGCGTTTTTGGCCGCGAAATAGCCAGCGCAAAAGGCTACTCATACAGCGATCAGCTATCGGCCATGGCCGGAGCATGGGACCAAAATCGCTTAAACCGTTATATAGCGCGCCCCAAATTAGCGGTGCCCGGTAACAACATGCCGTTTCCGGGGATCACCAGCCCTCACCTTCGCGCTGACCTGATTGCTTGGCTTAAATCAAATCCAGCGAAAATGACCGTACCACCGCGCCAGGACGACGCGGCGAACGGCGCGCGGTTGGCTGCGGCGTGTGCGGCGTGCCATTCATTCGGCAAGGGCGAGAAAAATCAAATCGGTCCCAATCTGTGGGGTGTCATCGGTCGACCCGTCGCAGGTTTAGCCACGTACGACTATAGCGAACGACTGATGCGCCGAAGCGGGACATGGACGCGAGCAAGCCTTGAAGTTTTCTTGACCGAGAAGAAAGAATTCGACCAGGGCAGCCACATGGCGTTTCGGCAGCTTGCCCGTACGGATGATCGCCGCGGCATCATCGCGTGGCTTACAACCCTCAGCGATAACAGTGAGAAAATGGGGCAGTAATGCTAATGTGTCAGGCGAAGAGGCACCCGCTGCCAGCTGGTTTTTAGTGGTTTACCGAGCGTATCTAACCGGGCCAAACGATACGACGCGTTCGCGCGTTGTTCCAAAGCGGGCTGAAGAGCCGTCCACGCAGGGTTATCCTTGTCGGTTATTGGGTCATAGACATCCTTCAGGGTCATATTGGAAACGGACAGGTCTTCCATGTAAAAAACTATCATCTCCTTTCGCTTTTCGTCACTAACGACCGTTAGAGACCGCCACATCATCAACTGCTGCGGTGTGGTAATGCCTTTTTCAGACAAAAAGCTGGCTGTGGCAGCTGATTCCAATCCCGGATTATCTGCAATCGACTTCGCGAAATCAAAGGCATAGGCATTGCTGCGGAATGGATAGCCCGCCACAACAGGGCTAGTGGTTAAATTATAGCGATATTCATTGTCTATCCCGGGCAGGAATCCTTCAAATTGAATGATAAACAAACGCTTTGCTTTGCCCGCCTGCATGTCTGCAAACACCAGCCGTTCGCCAGCCGCCACGTCGCTGATTTTAATTGAGTGCCTGCCGATGTAGGTAAAATCTTTTGTAACGTCTATTGCCAACGACGGCGTGGCCCTTGAGACGATGACGTTATCTTCTACATGCGGCGACGATTGCGCCGCGGCGACACCACCCGTCCCCAAAAACATCAGTATCAGGCCCAATAAACGCCACAAATTTACACCAAGGCTCGGCATGAAAGTTCCTCCTGGAAAGCTATTAAACTGTACTCTTCGAGAAGGAGCTGAACAAGGCTTGTATAACCAAAGACATAGCCCAACAGCCGGCATAGCGCGGCATTTGTGGCCAAGCAGAATCACACACTGTATGCGGACTTGACAATTTCAGTAGAAAATTTAAAATCCGAATCATAATTCTAATTCGGAAAAAATCATGCCCAATACTCTATTGACCAAACCGCAGCAGAAACGGAGCAAAAAGTCGCTGGAGCGTCTACTAAACGCCTCCGCCCACCAAATTGCAACCGGCAACTTTGAAACCATTTCAGTGGCAGAGATTGCCAGACAGGCGAATTGTTCGGTTGGCACCTTTTATGGCCGTTTTCAAAACAAAGCTGCCCTGTTCCATGTTGTTCAGGAACGGGTTTTTGACCAAGCACTGAGCTACCTCGATGATCGGATAGACGAGTTTACCGAACGGTCAACCACACACCCTGCTGCGCGCACAAACCTTGAAGCGGTTAATTTTGCCATTGAAGTTGCCGTGGATCTTTACACCAAACACCGCGGTGTTTTCCGCGCAATTTTCCTGCACACCCGTAGCGTGCAAGACCCCGTCCTGCTTGAGCGGGTTAAATTGTTCAATGCGGCCTGCATGCAGGCCAGCATGTGCATATTTGAAACCATTCAACAATGCAGTTCTTTGGACCAAAAGGATAAATGGCGAAACGGCCTTGAGATAATTTTGGTGTATTTGCGTGAAAGCATCCTGTTCGGAGACCCGATCGCCACTGGCGACGTCCACCACTTACCCGCAATGGAAAAAGTCGCTGCCGCTATGTTTTCTGCCTTTTTAGGCGATCCAGAATCCGCACAGTCCGCAAGCTGAATTAGGCAAGCTTGGACCTGTTTGGCCATCACCCCGCCCCCAGGAAAGAACCAGCATGAAACTCAAATTGAAACCTATTCTTATCGCATCGTTCGTTGCGCTTATAGCGCTGGCAGGCCTTGGTTATGTCTTTATCATTGGTTTTGTGTCCAGCACGCCTGTGAAGGACGGTGTTTTCACTATCCATAGTGAAAACCCGCTATCGCGGATAGGTGCCAACATTGTTGCTTTCAACACCGGCTCAAAATGGGTTTTGGTAGATACCCACTTGGGGCCGCTTGCTGGGTGTGCCAAGGCTGAGATCAAAAACATCGCTAACCAACCGGTAGCCCTTGCTTTCAACAGCCACTGGCACCCGGACCATAGCGGGGGCAATGCCACTTTTACCGATGAGGCCAACATTGTGGCCCACAATAATACTCATGCGGTTTTGTCAGCGCGGCATGCCGCAACCGGATTGACCGCACCGGGTTCAACTCACAGCTACGAGGCGGTTGATGCCGTTGGCCTGCCAGAAACACTGGTTGGCGAGCGCGCCAGCTATTCGGCAGACGGCAAAAACTTCCTCGCTATTCATGCTCCAGCCGCCCACACCGGCGGCGACTTGTTTGTTTTTGCCCCCGACTTCAATACCGTTGTGGTCGGCGACCTAATCTGGCCCGGTGGTTTCCCTTTTATCGACCTGCAAAACGGCGGCAGCGCGCTAGGGTTGGCGGCCGCACTGGAAGCAATCCTGACGAATTCAGACGCCAATACCCTGTTCATTGCGGGCCACGGCGAGCCAATGACACGCGGCGACGTTCAGGCCTATGCTGACATGGTAAGAGGCACGATCATATTTGTTCAGGAGCAAAGGGCCAAAGGCCTGACACTTTCGGAAATTCAGGCGCAGGGGCTGCCGCCAAAATGGCAAAACTGGGCAAGCGGTTTGGTGCCGGAACAAGAATGGGTTCGCATGATTATCGTCAGCATTGATGACACTACTGGCTAAACCACTGCGGGCGGCTCATTGCAAATTCGGGTAAATACCAATTAATCAATAAGATTATGAATCACTAACAACTAATTATTATATATATGTATATAGAAATGGCGATCCCGGGAGGACTTGAACCCCCAACCCCCTGCTTAGAAGGCAGGTGCTCTATCCAGTTGAGCTACGGGACCGCATGAAATTACTTGAAATTGTTGGCGTATGCCTGAATAGTTCGCTTCTTTTTGTGAACCGGCTTCACCTCAAAGGCGATGCCGTTTCGCTCCGCGTAACTTTCTGCTTCTTCCTGGCTATCAAAGCGCAGTTTCACTTGTGAACGCATGTCGCTGGACCCGGTCCATCCCATCACATTGTCGATAGTTTTGCCTTTTTCCGGCTCAAATTCCAATAGCCAGTCACGCGTATTGGCGGTTCCGGATTGCATGGCATTTTTTACAGGCTGATAAATACGGGCTTTCACGAACTGGGCTTTCACGAACGGGGCTTTCCAATTTATTGATCGGCTATCGGTCGGCACACTATACCAACTATTTGGTAAAGAAAATGAGAAAATTCACCAGTAACAGTCATTTTTCATCGGGTAGTATGCGCGAATTCCTTGCGTCAAAAACATGATGTAATTGTTGGCAATCACTGCGTAACCCAGGCCAAAAAGAAAAGGGTCAGCCCCTGGCGGGCCGACCCTTTGGTATTCTTGACCAAATAACTGGTCGGGGAGACAAGATTCGAACTTGCGACCCCCTGTACCCAAAACAGGTGCGCTACCAGGCTGCGCCACTCCCCGACGCGG
>JAJFIT010000030.1 GCA_021774775.1 Alphaproteobacteria bacterium
ATGGCGAGAAGATAATCCACATGTTCCTGTTTGAATTCGTTGAACGAAACACGGTTGCCTTCGGTTGCTGTTGCACTGGTGTTGCCGTGCTTCATTTTTGTTGATGATTTTCTTGCACCTATACGGCTGGCAGGCCGACGGTCCGACATGCCAACGTCAAGAACTGAACCTGACAAAAACAAATCCAGATCATCATATTGAATTTCAAATTCATTTTTCTGTGGTGCTTTAGGTTTCGCACCGCTTTCCTGCGCACCAACCTGCACACTGCTGCCACCAAAAATTAGAAAAGAAGTTACAAGTATAATGCGCGCTGCATAGGATTGTCTCATAGTACCCCCTATTTGTGAACTCGGCTAAACTCCGTTAAAAACTATAAGCCCAGGCATTATCGTATCAAATCAATCTAAATTGTACAACTTTGGACAATATAGCGTGCAGCTGCACACACTGGGTCTTGGAAGGACTATAAGAACCGCCCCGCTACATCTTTATACGAGCGACTTACTTTATGGGGTGCACCTGCACACGCGAGACCTTGAAAAGGCTACAAAAACCGGCCAACCACATCTTTGTAAGACCGACTGACCTTCAACTCCATGCCGCAGGACAGGGTCAGGAAACATTCGCCGTTTGAATGCGGTCGCACTTCCTTAACCTTATCCAGATTAACGATGGTGGACCGATGCACCCGCTGGAAAATTTTAGGGTCCAGCCGCTTTTCCATGGTTTTCATGGTTTCGCGCAGAATGTGAGTCTTTTCGTCAACATGGATGCACATATAGTCGCCCGCAGCATCGATATAATCCACGTCTGAAATATCAACGATGGTAATATGGCCGCGGTCCTTGATCCGCAAATGCGGGTCATAGCGGGCTTCGCGCATCTCGGTTGGTTGTTCCAAAAGGGCGGTAAGTGCCTCCTTGGGCGGGGTATCCATGTTTTCCAGAAGTTCAACCAAGCGTGAGTTCTGCTCGATGGCAATGCGCTGGCTGATCGCATCGCGCACGCGCACTATCGCTTCGGCCAGGCGGTCCTCTTCAACCGGTTTGAGAAGATAGTCCAGCGCGTGGGCTTCGAACGCTTCAAGCGCGTACTGGTCGTAGGCAGTGACAAAAACCACCAGCGGTATTTCCGCTTCACCGACCAACGAACGAATCACTGAAAAGCCATCAAACCCCGGCATTTGAATGTCCAAAAACACCAGGTCGGGCTTCAGTTCCTTGATGGTTTTCACCGCCTCACGACCATTGGAGCAGGAGCCAACAATTTCCACGTCGCTGAAAGCTTCCAGCCTTATGGTCAGTCCGCGCACCGCCAGCGGTTCATCGTCTACAAGTAGGGTGCGAATTTTGCTCATTGTTTGTCCTTCTTTTGGCTTTGGTCGATGTTTGCGATTTTCGCTTATTTTTGGCCGGGTAATTTGTTTGAAGTTGCCCGTGATTCTGCTTTCTCGCGCGGTATCCTAATGGTGACGCCAAAACCGGTTGGTTCCAGGTTTTCCAACCTGAATTCATGGCCATCGCCGTAGATTTGTGCCAACCGTTCGCGGGTGTTTGCAATGCCTACGCCCGAACCCGACTGACTAACCAGATGGTGGATGTCATCAACGCCCGGACCGGAATCTTTCAGCGCCAATACCAACCGCTGGCCAACGACTTTCGCGCATATTGTTATGGTACCGCCTTCAATGGACGGAGCGACAGCATATTTGATCGCATTCTCAATCAGTGGCTGCAAAATCAGACTGGGCACCAAGGCTGGCTTTGCTTTTTCGTCGATATCAAACTCGACCGTCAGCCGGTCCTGAAAACGGACTTTTTCAATATCCAGATACAGACCCAAAGCATAAAGTTCCTTGTCCAGGCTGATGCGCTGAGTTGGCTGGTTTACGAGCGTGTAGCGCAGGAAGCTGGACAGTTTGGTCAGCATTTTATTGGCGTCTTCTTCAGACTTATCAAGCACCAGCGTGGAAATAGCATTGAGCGTATTGAACAGGAAATGCGGGTTGAGCTGATAGCGCAGCATTTTAAGCTGGGCCTGGTGCGCCATAGCAGTGGCCTTCAAAACCTGCGCCTTTTGTTCCTGTAGCCCAGTGTAAAAGTGATACCCGAAATAAATAGCAGACCACGCAAACAATGCTGTGGCTTCAAACATAGCATTACCAAACAATGCCAGCCCCGCAAACGGCGCAACACCGGGCACCAAAACTGGAGCCAATGCCAATTCAAGCGACGAAAACAGAAGACCAAACGACCCGCACAAAATTACCACCATCGGTAATATTAACGGTAACGGTTTATCCCGGATGATACGAAACACGTGTCGGAGTACAACTGTCATCGACACACCAATAATCACCGCAGCTAGATACTGTATCGATACTGCACTCGGATCTTGCTCATTGGTGATCGCTTGAAACATACGCACCAGAAAATAGCCGGTCCAGCCAAACAGCTGGAAGGACCAAAAGGTCGCCTCTTTAGTGCCAAATAACCGGTTCAGTGCAGACATGGTGTTTGCTGGTATCTCACCTGATGGTCCGGGTTGGCCAGCACCAAATGCCTGCCCCCGAACGAGTTTTTGTTCTCTATTCTGTTCAGGGGCATTATGAAGCTCATCAGCGCGTGAGCCAAGAGGGTTTGTCTGTTTATTGTTATCGGGCATTAAATTGAACGCTTCACGTCGCCATCGCAGTCAGTTCTATTGACGGCTGTCACTGGCTAGCGGCTTGTTGTTGTCGATTCGCCGAAGCGCACAGCCTGGCCAGCGCGCAAGCGCTCGCCGCCACGGATTACAACGCGGTCACCGCTTGCTATACCGCCCAATATGGCAACACGGCTACCGCTTGCTGCACCAGTTCGAACCAACAAACGTTCAGCAGTATTATCTTCTTTAATGCGGAATACATAGGTGCCGTCACTTCGAAGCACCAACGCATCGCGCGGCACAGCGACAACTTCAGCTGGCGCACTGGAGGGAACACCTATCTGCAACGCTGTGCCAACTACATAGGATGCACCGACCGGGACATTGACCCGTATTTCCATGGTGCGGCTTACAGTGTCACCAACCGGAACCAGAGCACGAATAGAACTATCAAAGGTAATAGTATCCTTGCGCAGCAGCACCCGTTGACCATCGCGCAGGACAGCCGCCAGATTAACTGGTGCCTGACCGCGTATTTCCAGGTTCTCAGTATCCACAAGCCGAACAATTTGACGACCCGGCACCGAATATTCGCCCGCTTGCGCGAGCCGTTCAACCACCCGGCCAGGGAAGGGTGCGCGTACTTTGGTGCGGTCCATGTCAATTTCTGATTGCTCCAGTGCGATGCGGGCCTGTGCCAGTTCCTGACCTGTCATGGCGAGGATGCTTTCCGCTTCCTCAACGCGGCTGGCAGGTGTGTTGTTGGTTTCAGCCAGTTCGTTCAGACGCGCCAGGTCTGCCTTCAGATAGGTAACCCGCGCTTCGAGCCGAAGGATCTGCGACTGGTTGCGCCCCACCGCCAAACGGTGGTTGCGATTATCAATTTCGGCAATAACGTCACCCTTTTTTACCAGCGTACCTTCAGTTGCAACCCAGGTTACCTGGCCAGTGATTTGCGCCGACACGCGGCTATCATTTTTGCTGATAACGGTGCCAGGCATGTACACCTGCGGTGCCATCAATTCCGCGCTTGCCTGTGCCACTTCCACAAGGGCGGCAGGTGCCGGTTGCTGTGCATTTGCACCGATACTGGTGCCAATAGTCATCGCTGCCATCGTTGCGGCCACAACAACTAAGGTCTTTGCTTGCCCCCACATATACGGTGTCTTGGTGGGCTCAGGATTCTTCATGATATATTCCTCGCATTGGTCGATTTATTTTATGATTATTCGTTTTTTTCAGGCAGTTTTTCATTCGGCAGGGTGTAAAACCTGTTTGTCTTTGCGGTTAAACAGGCGGCTTATAGCGCCGTCCTCGTCCAGCCGCAGCAGGGCGGGCAACATCACCAGTGTAAACAGGGTGGAAACACACATGCCGCCAACAATTGTCGTTGCCATACCGCGGTATATATCGCTGCCGGCACCCGGGAACAAAACAAGCGGCAGCATGCCCATAATGCTGGTCAGCGTGCTCATAAATATGGGCCTGAGCCGCAGCGCCAGCGCTCGCTCAACAGCCTGAAGGCGACTAAGGCCTTCGGCTTCGCCTGCACGGGTTTGGGCCACCAGCAGGATCGCGTTATTAACCACCAGCCCCAACAGAATGATAAAGCCAATCATGGTCAGCAGATCAAGCGGCGTGAAAGCAAATATATTAAGCACATTGAGCGCAAGCACGCCGCCTACGGTGGCCAGCGGGATCGTGATCACGACAAAAAAGGCGTCTTTTGGTGACCGAAACAAGCCCGCCAAAATCATGAACAGCAAGCCAAGTGCCAGGACAAAATTCATCGACAGGGATGATACCGCCCGGTCCAGCGCGTCGGCGCTACCGCCGTATGAAATGCTGGCGTCGCTTGGCAGCAGGGGTTTGATCCTGGGTTCAACCTGTTGCTTCAAAATATTGACCATATCATCGAGCGCCATATCATCGGGCTGGCTGATATTGAAGGTAACCGTACGTTTACGGTCAACCCGCTGCAC
>JAJFIT010000004.1 GCA_021774775.1 Alphaproteobacteria bacterium
TCGACCAGGTCGATTTGGTTCTGAAGCGGGCATCGGCGCCGTGTCCGAGTATGAACGAATTGCCCTGTTGTTAAAGGCGTTTCAGAGAACTGACGCGGTGAAATTAGGAACACCAAGCGATGCCCTGACTTTTTTGGCTGATGACGCCGTACCCATCCAGTTGGAAACCGCACAGGCACCAATTCCGGTTAAAAAACAGCGCAAATACAACATCTTGCGCTGGGCGGTCACTGGCAGAGCTGACTTGGCACTGAACACCACCTGTTGGCGACTGTATGAAAGTATGTTGGCCGTTGGCGAACTAAAAGAGGACCAGTGGCGAACTTTGTGCAAATTGTGGGCAAGCGACTATCGAACCCACATTACCGAAAAACGCTGGTCCGGGTTGATGAAAACACTGGAAGAAAGTTTTCCATTTATTTCCGGGTCGGCGACGACGAATAGGAAAAATGGTGATCACCTTCCGGGAGATGTTAAAATTGAGCGCGCTGGAAGATTTTTGGTGATTGAAACGCCGCAGTTTCATTTGGCCCTCAACTGTGGACGGGGGCTTAGTATTCAGTCATTTGGACCAGGGAAATATGCTCCCGCACAAGCCGGTGCCCCGGCAAAAAATGGCTTGATCGGTACGCTGGCACACGGTTTTTTCAATGATATTGAATTTGGAGCAGATTTCTATAGCGGCCATTTTGTCGGCGAACCAGCGAACAGCCCCAAGATAACCGACCTGACAAAGTGTGAACCGGAGGTTTTCTTCGCTCCTGAAACTGGCATTGTGCATATCATTGCCGATATAGAGACGACATTGGGAACGATACAAAAAACCATCGAGTTTGAAATCCACTCCCGTCGAATCACCGTCTCCTATCAAGGTATTTCGTTTCCGCTACCCAATGGCACTTTTAGATGCGGGCATATTACACTTAATCCACAGGCATTTAACCCTGAAAGCCTTTATTTTCAGGCAAAGAATGGCGGTTATACACCTGAATGGCACGCGCTGTGGGATGGGTCCGTTATCTCATTAGATCATGGTGCTCCTGTGTCCAGGCTTGTATCTGCATCGACTGGTCTGGGGCTTACCGACGGAGTTCTTGAGTTCGGCGACGCTGCAAATTTTATAAAACTGTCGATGGACCGGGTTGATGCTGCCGGAATTGGCTTGATTACTGCAAAGCCAGTATCGGATAGCTTTTTTGTACGGGCGGCCATAACACTCGGCGAGTCTGATGAGACGGTTAAATCACTGGAGACGGGGGTAACTACAAGTCTGCCGGATCCGAAAATACGCTATTCAATCGAGTTTGGTGAACAGCCTAAGCAGTTATAATAAAAGAATTTCTTTTTCTGTATTGTTGTGGGTGTTACCTTGGATAAATATAGCAGCCAACAGATGGAGCGATTGTCATGGCGCTAAATGGCTTTGATAGTTCGAACGTGAATCTCGACGGCAAATCGATCCTGATTACCGGAGGAACCGGTTCGTTTGGCAAAAAGATGCTCAAGCAGCTGCTTCGGCATCATAACCCGAGGCGGGTTATCATTTTTGCACGTGGCGAATATAACCATTTTTTATTGCAGACCAGTCTTAATGAAGATGATCGCAAAAAAGTTCGTTTCTTTATCGGTGACGTCAGGGATATGGAGCGGGTTGCCATGGCAATGCGCGGCATTGATATCGTTATTCATGCCGCCGCCCAAAAGCAGGTACCCCTGGCGGAATACAATCCCTTTGAATGTATTCGTACAAACGTGATGGGTGCCGAGAATGTCGTGCAGGCATCAATTCAGGCCGGGGTTGGCCGTGTTTTGGCCCTATCGACCGACAAAGCCGTTAATCCGATAAATTTGTACGGGGCCAGCAAGTTGGCATCCGATAAAATATTTGTAGCGGCAAATGCATTGGCAGCCGGTACGGATACACGTTTTTCGGTTGTGCGTTACGGCAATGTTCTTGGGTCGCGAGGCAGTGTCATCCCGTTCTTTCGCAAACTTCTCAAAGAGGGACAAACAGAACTGCCGGTGACAGACGAGCGCATGACCCGTTTTTGGATCACCCTCGAGCAAGCGGTGGACTTCACCATTTCATGTATCGATATAATGCGGGGCGGCGAGATTTTTGTTCCCAAAATTCCATCCATGTTGATTACTGATCTGGTTAAGGCTTTGGCACCTGAGGCGGGAACCAATATTGTTGGAATTCGTCCCGGTGAGAAACTTCATGAACTGATGATTACAGAGCATAACGCTCCGACGACGCTTGATCTTGGAGATCGCTACATCATAGAGCCCGAATGGAGTTTTTGGTCGAGACCAGCCCATAAAGATGACGGCCACCAGCTGGTTAAGGAAAATTTCGAGTATACCAGTGACCAAAATGACCAATGGATGACGGTTGAAGCATTGCGCAGCACGCTTGAATCAATTCCTGACGAAGGCGAGTAGCCTAGCGTGACAGAAGACTTTCTACCATATGGCAAGCACTCTATCGACCAGGCAGATATTGACGCAGTTGTTGATGTTCTGACGAATGGACCACTGACTTGCGGGCCAAAAATTACCGAATTTGAGACTGCGTTTGCTGCCTATATTGGCGCAAGAGAAGCTGTGGTCTGTTCCAACGGCACCGCTGCCCTGCATTTGGCTGCAATTGAGGCCGGCCTGAAAGAGGGTGATGTTGCCATTGTCCCGTCTATCACGTTTTTAGCGACGGCTAACGCTGTGCGCATGACCGGGGCTGAAGTTTGCTTTGCTGATGTAGACTCCGAGAGTGGTTTGATGTCTTCAGATGATTTCAAGCACGCGGTTGCCAAATCGCCCCGAAAACCGACCGCTGTTTTGCCTGTTCATATGAACGGTCAATCTGGCGAGATGGCTGAGATAGCAGCATTCGCTCGTGCCAATGACATTAGCATTATTACAGACTGCTGCCACGCGCTCGGTGCGGATTATGTTGCAGGCGGAAAACCCGGTGACGGTCAATTCGAAGATTTTGGCACCTTTTCTCTGCATCCGGTCAAGTCAATCGCCATGGGAGAGGGCGGGGTGATTACCACATCAGATCCGGGAGCTGCCCAGCGCTTGCGCATGCTACGTGGGCATGCGATGGAAAAAACGCCTGATGAATGGCAAAACCCTGACGAGGGCCACGCTGACGATGGCAACGCAAACCCATGGTATTACGAAATGCAAATGTTGGCCTATAATTACCGCGCAACAGATATTCAGTGCGCTTTGGGGTTAAGCCAACTCAAAAAACTTCCAACTTTCATTGCAAAACGCCGACAGGTTGCTGATTGGTATGATAAGCATCTTTGCGGTTTTTCAAATCACCTCAAGCCAATCAATCGATCAACAGACAGTTTGTCGGCATGGCATTTGTACGCTGTTCAAATCGATTTTGATGCTGTTGGCAAAGACAGGGCAGCAGTGATGATGCAGCTTGCCGCCAGTAATGTTGGAACCCAGGTGCATTACGTGCCGGTATCGAGCCAACCCTATTACACCGCGCGCTATGGGCAGCAGAATTTGCCTGGCGCTGACGCATATTATCGGCAGATATTGAGCCTCCCGATCTTCCCGGCAATGGAAGAAGCAGACGTAAAGCAGGTTGCCGATGCACTGCGCAGAGTATTGCACAGCTAATCACTATAGATTTTTTTATTAGCCTTGGGCTACGCCAATATTTGGGTGTTACTTTATGACATCCGGTTCCGTCAGGCCGTGAAGGATGGGGCGATGCCACGCTATTGCGAAAAAACCAATGGAACAGCTAAAAAAAGAAAAGCTCATGACCCCCATGCTTGCATGGAGGCCGTGAGCTGAAAATGTCATAATCCAGGGGCTATTAGGCCGCTACTAGCCTTGGAAGAGAGAGAGGATTGATTGCGGCGACTGGTTGGCGATCGATAGTGCCTGGATGCCCAGTTGCTGTTTTACTTGCAATGCCTGCAAATTCGCGCTCTCTTTTGCCAGATCCGCGTCAACAAGGTTACCGATACCAATTTCAATAACATCTGAAAGTTGGCCAGTGAAATTCCGGCTTTGCTCCAGAGCAGTGGAGCCAGACCCTAGCTTGGTCAGCGCTGAATTTAGATTATCAATCGCATTGGAAATATCTGTTACAGCCACTGCAGCAGTTGTTTGGGTAGAAATGGCCTGGGCTGCTGTGATCGGAATATTTGTACTACCTAATGTCAGGGTTTGATGCTGAACTGTCAGTGTCTGAGTAGCATCAGCGTTAGTAATAGCGACAATAGCGTCGGTACCACCATCGATCAGGTTTGTGCCGTTAAATTCGGCATTTTGAACAACAGACGTGATCTGGTCACGCAGCGACGTGAAATCCTGAGAAAGGGCCGTGCGGCTTGTGGCATCCAGTCCCTGATCAGCCGCAGCAACTGCTTTTTCTTTCATTTCAAGAAGAAGATCAGAAACCGCGCTGGCGGCTGCCAGGGCAACATCAACAGTGGACAAGCCGCGGTCGAGGGACTGGCCTACAGCAGACAGGCCGCGCAGATCACTGCGCAACTTTTGCGCGATTGAAAATACCGCAGCATTGTCTTTTGCAGACGAAATTCTGAGACCTGTATTGATCCTCGTTTGAGTATCGCCCAGGTCATTGCTAGTTTGGTTCAAATTACGCAGAGCACTCAGTGCACTGGCGTTTACATTAATTGAAAAGGCCATTTAACCTCTCCTGTTTATGACGTTTCAAAATAAACCGGTATTCCGGCATGAACAGTAAATAGCAAGAGGTGTGCCAGTTTTATGTTAAGGTAAGTTATTGTTTAGTTTATATTTTTTAGATTAATTTGATCTGAGATGCGATGGTGGGAAAAAAATTCAGCAAGAGAAGCGGATTACCATGTCCTAAAACTGCAACATCTGCCGAGCTCGTTGAGGGCGGCGAGGCTCATTAGCCAAGAGCTAACACAATATAAATGAGTCTTAAGAAAGCCTGGAGGGAGAGGCGGACGCTTTTTTGCGGACAGAACGCCTTTTTGCTGTGGCCTTACCACTGCTCGCTGACGTTGCGCCAACTGCTGGCGCAGCCGCACCAATCGATGCGGGGGAAAAGACGCCGCTGCGTACAGCGGTTGACGTATTTGCCGTCGATTGAGTGCTTTTTGTCTCAGCCTTAGCTTGTGCGGAAACTGCTCTGGCAAGTTCGTTTAGAAAGCTTCTTGTGGAATGTTGCGCTGTTGTTGCGCCGGGCAGGGACATGGTTGACAAATTAGCCGTTTTTGCTGTTGGGGAAACAGCCGGTGTTTGAGGGCCGCCAACTGTCATGTTAGATAACCTGGTTGAGGCTAAGTGACATTGGCTTGGCCGCGCGCGAAACCTGGTAAGCTGCATTGTTACCATAGGCAATAATGGGCCGATTCTGTTTCGCAACTTCATCGCCTACGCTTTTGATAAGGCCTTCTGCGACGGATTTCAGTCGCAGGACAAGCCGGGCATGGTCGCGGATGATTTCCCTAAGCTGGTCTGTAACGAACTTGATATATTTGCGCTCACCGGAATCCTTGGCACCCAACAAATGCTCATTCACCTGTAGCTGGTTCATGGTGTTTTTATATTCAGCGATGAGTTTACTTTTTTCACCATGCAGCGATTGCGCTGCTTTGGTTTCTCGGTCCCGTAGCAAGGTGGTCTCGCGGGATATCAAGTCGCACAATGACCTGGTCAATTTGACCAGCTTTGCGCCCGGGCCAGTAAGTTTGGTCTCAAACGGTTTCAGGTCTGCTGGGAGGGTACGGCTTGGTTGCACCATCTATCCCTCCTGCAGTTTAAGGATTTCCCGATACACGGAATCTGCGATCCCGATACCGCCTTGTTTGGCAAGGGATTTGCCCATTTCTTCGACCATCATGCCGCGGTAAACACTTTCTGCATGGCCGCCGCCCATAAAATTGTCTGTCGGAACAGTTTCGAACATTGGCGACAGCATCTGCGACAGGAACACCGCTTCGAACTGTTCTGCTGCTTCGCGAGCGGCTGCCTTGTCCATGCCGCGGTAACGGTCTGTGTTCATACCAGATTGAGACGCCTTAAGTTGGGCGTCGATCAATTGGCCTTGAGCAACATTTACAGTTAATGCTTGCATTACATCACCTGAATTTCGGCTTGCATGGCACCGGATGCTTTTATCGCCTGTAGGATAGAGATCATATCACGCGGACCGATGCCCAAGGCATTCAGGCCGTCCACCAGGTCCTGTAAGGTAACGGCGGGCGCGAGAACTGTAAGGCGTTTGTCACTGCCATCGTCAACTTCAATTCCGGTGCGGTTAACAACTTGTGTTTGGCCGCCCTGGGCAAAAGCACCTGGCTGGGAGGCTTGCGGTTCTTCTGTAATGCTGATTGTCAGGTTTCCCTGCGCGATGGCAACAGAATTGATGCGCACTTCGGCACCGATGACGATGATACCGGTGCGTTCGTCGATGATAACGCGAGCACGCTGGTCAGGGGTGATTGCCAATTGTTCAATATTGGTCAGAATGTCAACCATGGCCAACGGATGACCGATAGGCCGTTCAAGCTGGATGGTGGCTGGATCAAGCGTGCGGGCAAGCGACATTTTGAGGTTTTTGTTGATCGCCGCGGTGATCCTGCGCGCGGTTGTAAGGTCTGGGTTGTGCAATGAAAGCTTTACTGAATTCATGTCGGACAGTTCGAAGGGAAGCTCGCGCTCGACGATGCCACCGTTTGCAATCCGTCCGTTTGTGGGCACGCCTTGCACAATGCTTGCGGCTTCGCCCTGGGCGCTGAAGCCAGCAACTGCCACAGCGCCTTGTGCCACTGAGTAAACCTCGCCGTCAGCACCCAACAAGGGTGTTGCAATCAAGGTGCCGCCTTTAAGGTCTTCCGCGTCACCAAGCGAGCTGACCGACACATCAATGCGTGTACCCTGACGAGCAAAAGACGGCAGGTTGGCAGTTACCATCACCGCAGCAACATTCTCGGGCCGCATTACGGTTTCCTTGGCGTTAACGCCCAAGCGCTCCAACATGGCAGTCAGGCTCTGTTGAGTGTAGGGCACATTCAGGAAAGTGTCGCCGGTTCCATTAAGGCCAACAACCAAACCATAGCCAATCAGTTGGTTTTCCCGGATGCCTTCAATAGCGATAATGTCTTTGATTCGGGACGGCGTCGCCTGAGCAGCCTGAGCTGCCAACAGCAGGGTCGATATTGCCAAAGTGAAGAAACTGAGTGTTTTTGCTGTGCGACGCATTACTAATGTCCTTGTTTACCTGTTTGTCAGGCGGGTCATCATTATTCATGCGTATAAAAGCGAAATTCGTGCCAATATTGAAACAAGATTAAGCCTTTGAAATTGCTGCCATAAAAAGGCAGTGATTTGCTTTTTTTGCGTCTGAACGGAATTAATTGCCGCACAAACGCTGCAAGACTTGCTCTGACAACTGCAAGCGAATAGATTGGGTTTATGAAGATAAGCGGCCCAGGTCAAATTCAATCCAAGTCTTTGAAAAAGACATCAAAGCAGCGTTCGGCTGGCGCGGGTGAATTCTCGCGTAAACTTGATTCGTCTGGTGCGTCTGATGCGCCGCAAAATGTTGGAGGCGCAGCGCCTTTAACTCATTTGGATGCGCTGCTGTCCCTGCAAGAAGTACCAGACAGCACCGATGGTCGCTCTAAGGGCCTTGCACGAGCAAATGAAATGCTTGATTTGCTCGAAGAGGTCCGCAAGGGCATTTTGCTGGGGGCGATCTCGGAGTCTAAACTTCGCAATTTAGCAGACATGGCGCGGAACCAGCGACAAAACGCTGGCGAATCCTTGGACGACGACGACCGTTTGCGTGAAATTTTAGATGATATTGAGCTTCGCGCAGAGGTTGAATTGGCGAAATTAGGTTTGTAATTCAACTAGATAGTTTGCTGATTAAATTCCGATAGTCGTCCGCTTTTCCCAGGTCAATAATTCATCTTGTCTCCAAACCAAGAAAACTCTATAAAGCGCCCAGCCTTTTTGGGGCAACCCCCAGCCTTTTTGGGGCAACCCTCAGCCTTTTTGGGGCAACCAAGGAATAGTAGACGTAAGCGTTTGTTAGGGAGTGACTATGTCCGAGACGAAGTCAGAGGTGAAATTACCGAAAAATTATTTGCCGTCATCGGAAGAGGATTTCATGAATCCGCGGCAGCAAGAGTATTTTCGTCGCAAGTTGAATGACTGGAAAGACGATATACTGAAAGAGTCCGCAGAAACTCTGCAAAATTTGCAGGAAGACAATCTGCGTGAGCCGGATATTGCTGACCGTGCGTCGTCTGAAACCGATTGGTCAGTGGAGCTTCGCACCCGCGACCGCCAGCGTAAACTTGTTTCCAAAATCGATTCAGCGCTTCGTCGTATCGAAGAGGGCGAATATGGTTACTGCGAAGTAACCGGCGAACCCATTAGCCTTCGCAGGCTGGATGCTCGCCCGATCGCCACAATGACCATCGAAGCGCAGGAAGCGCACGAGCGCGCCGAGAAAGTCACGCGCGACGATTGATAACAAGCGCATAGAACCAGTTTGTAGAAGGGGGCCTTGGCTCCCTTTTTTTGTGCAAAAAAAAGGCCGGTCCCATTTCTGGGTCACCGGCCACTGCAAGTATACCACATGCAGAATTCAAGTTGGCTTTATTAATAATCTCGGTAAGTAATTTCCTTTAGATAGCGCCTCCTGCTGTTTTTAGAATGGGAATACGATGTCATACAGTTGGGTCCCGTAACGTGGCTGCTGGACATCGGTTATTTGCCCTTTACCGCCGTAGGAAATTCTTGCCTCGGCGATTTGGGTGTGGGCTATTGTGTTCGAGGAAGAAATATCTTCCGGGCGCACAATTCCTGCGAGCAGAAGCTCGCGTTTTTCGAAATTCACTCGTACTTCCTGACGGCCCTGAATGACCATATTGCCGTTGGGTAGAACGTCGGTCACGATTGCGGCGACAGTCATATTGATTGCTTCGCTGCGATTGACTGTACCTGTACCGTTATATGAGCTCGTCGCATCCGCGCCGACAAGCGCACCCGGGTCTAAGGTCGCTGTTGAACCACTGCCGTGAAGCAAGCCTTGCAACTTGTCTTCAAACCCAAGAAAGTTGTTCAAGCCAGCATTTTCGGCAGATGTGCGGGCACGCGTTGTAGTGTTGCCGATCTGGGCATTGTCAGAGATAGCTATATTGACAGTTACGATATCCCCAACACGCGCAGCACGTTGGTCTTTGAAGAAAGCCCGCGCACCAGTACGCCACAGCGAGTTAGCCTCGTGGCGAGACGGTGAATTGTCGGGCATTGGCAAGCTGATCGATCGCTGTGTCAGCGGTGCTTTTATATCTTTAATTGGGGTAAGCTCCGGTGCTTTGCCGATGTTGCCAACCCGGTCAAGGCTGCCGCAGGCCGCTAGGGCAAATATTGTGGCTCCGAGGGTTAAATTTTTGATCAACCTGCTGTGCATCGCACATCTCCTGTTGGGGTGGCTTTGAAAGGCGGCATGTTTGTTGCCGTATTGTCAGTCGCGTGCTGCATTGTCAGCGCGACCCGAGGGCGAGCGTTGGCCCTGAAATTATTTCTACCTGACCGGCGCGTACTATTTTTGCATCTACCGTCAGCCTTGTTTTGGAATTGATAACCCGAATGGTGTCACCGATACCGCCGTTTTCCAGCGCTTTACCGCCAGCGGACAATATCATCGCTCTGGTACGTACTGTCATGGTTACAGCGTCACCTTTCGCGACTGCGATCGGTGCCGATACATCATTGTTGTTGATGGGTTTGTCTGTCCTTGCTGGGCGCCGCACTGTCATGCCAACAAGTTGTCGGCTACTCAGGATAACGCGGCCATTCAAGCGTTTAGCCGGGTATTTGATCCAACTTAGGTCCTCGGCACGAATTATTTCACCCGGCATTATACTTGTGTTGAACACAGGTATTATCCGGACCTCTTCAAGCACGCCGTTTAAGTTAAGCTTGGTCGGTACATCGCCACCAGAGGGGATTAAAAGAGTTGCCGAAAAGCGATCACCCTTGTCGGAAAGCGAAAAAGCCTCGAATGTGATGTCATCGGCTGTCGCATCCATTGGCACGATAATGCCTTTATTGCGACCAAAGAACCGTATTTGGCTTTCGGGATCTGCGCCGACGTCCACTGCTATATCGTGAATAAGCCGTTGAATTTCGCTGCTGGTGATCGTGTGTGCATGGCGTGAAATGCTGACTTTCCTGAGATAATTAGGTTTCTGCCACTTAATTTCATATTTGTTAGCCATCCGCTGCAGGTCGTTGCCGGAAATATTTTTGGTCTTTCCAGGGGCAGGGGCGTCAAGCACGATAACGCCAGCTTTATCGCCGATGTCGTCAAATAGGTCGCCGAGTGAAATGGTCCTCCCGTCAACAGCCAAATCAGTTTTCAAGTCTGCCGCTGCTGATGGCTGCGATAACGTTGCTGCCAGACATAGGACGGCGAGCCTGCTAAAACTTCGAATTGGTTTTTTAATTTGATCGGTTCTCATGGTCATCTCCTATCAGAGATTATTAGGCTTGCTACTAACGGAGGTTATTGGCTGCCTGCAGCATCTCGTCTGCGGTTTGAATTACCTTGGAGTTCAGCTCGTACGCACGTTGGGCTGAAATCATGGCAGTTATTTCCGATACGGCGTTTACGTTGGACTGCTCAAGGAAGCCCTGAAGGACTGCGCCATATCCGTTCTGATTGGCCAAACCAATCACCGGGGCACCAGAGGCCTGACTTTCCAGGAACATGTTGCCGCCAACAGCTTCCAGGCCGACTTCGTTAGGGAAGATCACCAGGTTTAGCTGACCGGCGGCGGCTGGTGCTGTGGCACCTGCTTCTAAATACTCCACCTGACCCTGCTCGTTGATGCTGACATCAGTGGCGGTTTGCGGGATTTGAATTGCCGGTTGAACCACGTAGCCTTCAGGGGTCACCAGTTGACCTGTTGGGTCAACCTGGAAGGACCCAGCGCGGGTGTATGCATCCTGACCATCAGGTAGCTGAATGTTGAAGAAACCGCGTCCATTCACTGCCATATCATAGGTGTTGCCTGTGTTTTGTAGGCTGCCCTGGTCGGTTATCCGGTACACCCCGGCCGTGCGAACACCCACGCCGACCTGAATGCCGCTGGGGACAACGGTGCCGGCGTCAGAGGAATTCGCCCCGACGCGTTCAATGTTCTGGTACAAAAGGTCTTGAAATTCAGCGCGCTGGCGCTTGAAGCCCGTTGTATTCATGTTGGCAATGTTGTTTGAAACAACCTCGATATTGAGCTGCTGTGCTAACATGCCTGTTGCTGCTGTGCTAAGTGCTTTCATGGTTCCATCCTTCTAAATGATCAAACTGATTAGGGTTTACTGAACTCGCCCTAGTCGTTTGAGTGCATCTTCTCTCATATCTTCATAACCGCCCGATTGACGCGAGGCGTTCTGGTACGCTCGCATCACGTCAATCATCTCGGTCATGGACTCGATTGCGTTGACATTTGACCCTTCAAACGCCTTTTGCCTGACCGAGACTTCAGCCAAGTCGTCGGCTTCGTCTGGCGTTTGCCCTGTTTCATACAGCGATGTACCTCGGCGTTTCATATCCTGTTCGTTCGAGAATGTGGCAAGTCCCAGCTTGGCTTTTTCGCCGTTATTGCTGGAAATGGTGCCATCGTCAGCTATGTGAAAATCACGATCATCGTCGTCGAACTTTATGTCCTGGCCGTTGTCGTCCAAAACGCGTTCACCGCTAAGAAGGGTGAGATATTGTTCCGAGTTGATGGTCATTCTGCCATTGCGTGTGAACAGCGTCTCGCCGTCTGAGCCTTTAACTGAAAGGTAGGCGCGTCCGTTGATAAAAATATCGAGCGGATTATTGGTTGGAATCATGGTTCCGGAATTCAGGTTCCGCAAAACTCCATGGTCCATGACATAGGAAATTTTGCCGCCGCTTGTTGCGGCTGCTCCAGGCGCATCAACCAGATGTTGCCTGAAAACGATCTTTTCTTTGTTGTAGGCTGTCGTCGACATGTTTGCGATATTATGTGCGACTACGTCCATGCGCCTCTTAAGCGCTGCTTTATGAGCCAACCCGACAAAAAGTGCGGTATCCATTATCTTTCTCCTGCTTTTGCAGATGACCCGCTTACCACGGGATTTGGTTGCCACTGACTAAGCAGAAACCATGCCAATAAATAAAAAGGCGTTGTTTCAATGCATTAAGTAATTTTTTTCGATTTGAATGGCTGAAAAGGCAAGAAAGTACCGGAACATTTTTGTCCCTCTCGGCAAGAAATCGCCGCCGCCGCCGCCGCGAAATAATAATGCCATAGTTTTGGCGGGCTTTGGCTAAAGCTTCACGCCTTGTTAACCATATTGGCTTAATTAATAAGGAGAAGTGGAAGATGAAACGGCAGATTGTTGGCAGACAATTGGCGCCCGGTTCAAATGATTGTTCGGACTATTGTACAAAGTTTGAGTTGCCGGTTCCAAATCAACAGTGGTTGACCGTTTCATAAAGGACAAAGACATATGGCAGATAACCTTGAGGAAACCCTCGGTGAAGCAGAGCTGGTTGAGGGGCTTGAGAAAAAGAGATTCAGCGGTAAAACCCTGGTGATTCTTGCTGCGGGTGCAGTTGTAGCCCTACTTGTCGTGATTGGTGCGATGAGTATGTTTGGCGGCGATGAAGCACCTAGTGATGACGACCCTGAAATCGAGCGCTTGGCCCAGGAAGCTGCGGACCGCAGAGATCAGGTTCAGCTGGAGCAGGACCGCAAGAACGAGGACCTGGAACTGTTGTTTGTCGAATTAGACGAACAACGGTTCAATCTCAATACTGGCGGCCAGGGCAGCAGTTTCCTCAGTGCCAAGATCGTGCTGGAGGTTGACCGTGAAAGTTTTCGGTCAGACCTGGAAAGCAAGATGCCCAGAATTCTTGATGAATTTAATACCTATATGCGCGAGCTGCGCCCTGAAGACCTGGACGGTTCCGCTGGCATTTTTCGTTTGAAAGAAGAATTACTAATGCGGATCAATCAAGCTGTGGCGCCCACGCGGGTTAAGGATGTTTTGTTTCAACAGTTTTTGGTACAGGGCTAACAAAGTCGGCTGCGAAGCAAAAACCAGCTAATTGGATAAGGATCTGCCCATGGCGGACGATGACAAACCGGTAGATGAAGAAGCGATGATGGCTGAATGGGAAGCTATGGCCGCTGAAGATGATGAAGAAGGCGGCGACGAGGCTGCTACGCCGGACGACAATGAAGAAATGGCTGCCGAATGGGAAGCTATGGCCGACTCTGATGGGGACGGGGAAGAAGACGAGGACGGCCCAACATCTGGCCGTGTTCTGGATCAGGACGAAATTGATAGCCTGCTTGGTTTTGACGGAGACGCCGACGCCGGCGAGATGACAGGCATTCACGCGCTTATCAACAGCGCTCTTGTATCCTACGAACGCTTGCCAATGCTGGATATCATTTTTGACCGGATGGTTCGCATGATGTCCACGTCTCTGCGAAATTTCACTTCGGACAACATTGAGGTATCGCTGGACAATATTACCTCTGTTCGCTTCGGGGATTATCTCAATTCCATACCGCTTCCCGCCATGCTGGGTGTGTTCCGGGCAGAAGAATGGGACAACTATGGCTTGATGACTATCGATAGCAGCCTGATCTATTCGATTGTGGATGTATTGTTGGGTGGTCGGCGCGGTACGGCGGCGATGCGTATCGAGGGCAGGCCTTATACAACAATTGAGCAAACGCTGGTTGAGCGGATGATATCAGTTGTGCTGAAGGATATGTGCGGCGCTTTCGAGCCCTTATCGCCGGTGAACTTCACTTTTGATCGTTTGGAGACAAACCCTCGGTTTGCAACTATTGCACGTCCACCTAACGCCGCTGTTCTTATTAAACTGCGGGTAGACATGGAAGACCGTGGTGGCAGGCTTGAAGTGCTGTTTCCTTACGCGACACTTGAACCTGTACGCGAACTGTTGTTGCAGCGGTTCATGGGCGAAAAATTTGGCCGTGACACGATTTGGGAGACCCACCTGGCCACCGAGCTGTGGCGCGCAGATGTGGATCTGAACGCTATTATGGACGAGGTCAGTATGTCGCTCGGGGATGTTATGAATTTTGAAGTGGGACAGACAATTTTGTTCAACAAAACGCCCAAGGATGAAGTTGTTTTGAAGTGCGGTGAAGTACCAATGGTTAGCGGTTCAATTGGCCGTTCGGGTCAGCATGTTGCCGTTATGGTACGCCACACAGCAGAACGCTTGATGCCTGAAGTAGACGCTGTGGAGAGGGCACAATGATGGACGGAATTTCGTCACTGCTGATCGATGGTACTCTCGCGTTTTTGCTGGTTGCAGTCATATTTGTTTGCTTTTTGGTTTATCGTCGCTTGGGCACGATAAAAGAGGGCCAAGCAGAACTGCGTATTCTTGTAGACCAGCTAAACCACGCGGTTGTTGAGGCTCAACGTAGCGTGGCAAACTTGAAGCAGTCTGCTGCAGAAGTTGAAGGCCGCCTGCAGATTGAGACCCGCAAAGCCAGTTCATTGGCTGACGAGCTGGGTTTGATAACGGAAGCTGGTAACAATTTGGCAGACCGGATCGAGCGCGGATTAATCGGCGGCAATGAAGCGGCACAAACTGTAACTTCGGGGTTTTCGGTGCAGCCGGAACCCGGGAAAAAACAACAAAAAGAGATTTTAGCAGCGCTTCGTGAAGCGCGGTAGTCCAGCAATTGACAGAAAGATTTCTACAATGAGTAGTAGCACGATGACCCGGCTAAAATTATTTCCACTCCTAATGGGGGTGGCTGCTATCGCATTTGGTCTGCGAGCAGCTGATGTCTATACCGGAATGGAACTGTTGAACGCGCCGGTACAGGCGCAAGAGCAGCCCGCGGATGCGCAGGAAGCTGAAAAAAAGGGCGCTGAGGAGGCGCAGTCACCAACTGCAGTGCCTGAGCCCGTTAATCGTCCGCCGATAGTTGTTGGCTTGCCGGATGACGAGGAAATGGAGCTCATTACTCAGCTTCGCCAGCGGAGGGAAGCGCTCGAATCTCGATCTACATCGTTGGATTTGCAGGAAAAGCTTCTGGAAAGCACAGAGAAGAGGATCAATGAAAAAATTGGTCAGCTAGAGGTTCTGGAAGACCGGATCAAAAGCCATTTGCGGCTGTTTGAGGAAAAAGAGACTGAACAGCTTCAGAGTATTGTCAGTATTTATGAGACCATGAAGCCTAAGGAAGCTGCCCCGCGTTTTGAAGCCTTGTCGCTGCAAACCCAGCTTGATTTGGTCCAATTGATGAATCCGAGAAAAGTGGCGGCCCTAATGGAAAAAATGACACCAAGAAAGGCGTCGTTGCTGACCACAAAACTGGCAACCAAGGCGCAACCTCCCAGTATTACGGATGTGGATAAAAAATAGTTCTGCGGTTTAGGGCAAGGAAAAGCATATGGCAAAACAGGCAGTTTCAGTCAGCATCGAAGAACGCACAGAGGCGTTGCGCAAGGAACACGGCAATTCGGTTCCCGTTGACGATATTGGAAGCGTCGTCCTGTCGCTCGTTCAGGGAACCAGCCAGGGGGACGATATCGGCGAGATCGCTACTGAGCTCAAGGGGCTTTTGGATTATATCGGTGCTGCAAAGTCTGAATTGATTGGTATGCAGCCCATGTCAATGTCGCACCGCGACATACCTGAGGCAGGCGAGCAGTTAACCGCGATTGTGTCCGCGACCGAAGGTGCAGCAAGCACCATTATGGATGCCGCTGACTCTGTCAGCGAAATTGCAGAGCAGATTGATGGTGAAGCTAGTGAAAAGCTTGAGATTATCGCCACGGAATTATTCCAGGCGTCCAGTTTTCAGGACTTGACCGGGCAAAGAATTACCAAAGTTACGCGGACGCTTGATCAGCTGGAACAGCGGCTATCGTCGTTAGCAGCTGCGATCGGAGATGACTTTATCGCGCCTGAAAAGGACCTGGATGTTGATGATCAGGGCGTGGCGGTTAATTCCGATGATTTGCTTCACGGACCTCAGCTTGAGGGCGAAGGCAATAGCCAGGACGACATAGACGCAATTTTAGCCGCGTTTGATTAGATAGCTGCCGGAATAAAAAATGTATATTGAGGAACAGCAGACCCGCAAAGTATTTGGAAGCGATTCGACCATGGGGTTGTTTGTCGCTTTATATCTTATTTTGCTAGCGTTCTTCATTGTATTGACCTCAATTTCACAACAGTCATCGTCGCGGGCAACGGAAGCAATGGAAAGCGTGAATGCCGTATTTAAACATGCTGGCGTTGCAGACAATGGCTTTGATCCAGCTGAACTGCGAAGCGCCGCATCAGACCCGGTTCTTATTGAAATAGAACGCGCGTTTTCTTCTGCGTTCAATGTGAAAGGTCAGTACGCAGTATCTGGCGGCCATATTTATCAGGTTCAACTTCCGGTAGCCTATTTGTTTGAAGCGGGCTCTTTTCGTGTGCGCACAAATATCCACCATGTTTTAGATGAGCTTCTATTGGCCTTGAAGAACGACGCGGACGTCGAACAGCAGGAAATGGCCCTTTTGTTCGGTAGCGGCCCGGGTGCAGTTGATCGGGAATTAACCCGCTCTCAGGAGATAGCTGTAAGGCGTGCAGGTACTTTCGCACGTTATATGTCCGAACGCGGTTTCTCAAATATATCCTCGGGTTTTTTACCACTGGCGGAAGACCAGATTATGGTGGTTTTCCGTAATAAAACCAATAGGCGGCTGTAATGGACAAAACCGCGCAATCCAGGGAAGACGGTTCAGCCAACGGAGGCTGGATGCTAACTTTCGCCGACTTATTGGCGCTGATGCTTACATTTTTCGTTTTGGTTTTTTCCATGAGCACGATCCATCATGACAGTTGGAGCGATGTCGTTGAAACCATGCGGGATCAATTCGACCCGAATTATAGTGCAATCGCGCAGCGCGACTTTGATCACAATCAGGTTGTTGCCAAAAACAGTGGCGTTGGACTTAACCTGAACTATTTGCGGGCACTGGTTGAACGGGACCTGACTAAAAACCTGCCGTTGACGGGTGTGACCGTGCGCCGTGAGCCGGATAGGGTGGTTGTTTCCATCCCCGCCAGCTCGTTGTTCGTAAATAAATCAGGCCAATTCATGAGCGGTGTACCGGCAAAATTAAAGCAATTCTCCGGGTCGTTAACCCAAATCAAGAATAAATTGGTAATAGCAAGTCACACGAATGACCTACCTGTTTCCAGCCAGCGTTTCCGTTCGAATTGGGAACTGTCGGTTACCCGTGCTCAACTGGTGGCTGGTGTAATTGTTGATGCTGGCTACGTTCAGCCCCTGACTGTTGTCGGTCACGCCGATAGCAAATTTGATAAAGTCAGAACTACTGCGCGCCAACTGGACGCCCAGGAGCGAATTGATTTTGTTATTCTCGGCGAAGCTGGCGCAAAAGGCCCGTTTGATGTTTTTTAGAAACAATATGAAACTGCTCGCTGCGGCGATGCTGTGCTTGGTTGGTGGGCAAAGTTACCTGCCGAAAGGATTTGAATCCAGTGCCTCGGCACAAAGCCAGCCGGAACTGCAGCTACAGGCCGCTAAACAGGCCAATTACACACGAATTGTCCTGAATTTGCCGGACAATGTTGTTTATTCGCTGGACCTACGTAATCGCTTGCTCACGTTGTCGGTAGAGGGCGACTTTGAGGTCAATACCGCTGGTTTTAGCGCCGCGCAATTAACCCAGGTCGGCGACGTTGCAGTGCGCAGAAATGGCGGAAAAACGGATCTGGTTTTTGACGTTCTACCCGGTGTTACACCACGGGACTTCCGATCCGACGGATTTGTAATAGTTGATGTATACGCCGGAGACTTGACGGCCACGCTACGCCGTCGGGCACAGCGAACTGTTGCTGCCGTAGAACCTGTTGATGACCCAAATCCGCCAGTTGCGGTGCCCGCCCAGGACCCGGTAGCTGATCAAGCAGCTGCTCCGGCCAACCCGGTTGGGGGCCAAGCAGCGGGCGCAACACCGCGGCCAGTGGACACGGCTGCTGTGCCAGCGGGACAACCTGCACCTGCAGACCAGCAACCGGCTACGCCCGATCAGGCAACACCCGGTGTAACACCGCAGGGCGGGGCCGCCCCCGATACAGCTGGCGTGCAACTAGACGCCCCCAAACTAGGTGATGACACGTCGATTACGACCGGTAAAGTCATCGACAGCCTGGCCAATACTGAGCGGGACAATGAACCTTTGGTTGATAAGCCTTCTGAGCGCCAACAGGCGGATGTCGCCGACGGACCACGTTCCTCAGGGCCAACTGATGTTTCTGCCGACATAAGCAAACAAGTAAGCGCCATTGAATTTGGTAATCTGGATTCCGACGGGGATGCATCCAATACTGTAACGGTTCAGGCCACCAATCTTGAAGAGAGTGTTAAACTGAGCTTTGTTATGCCGGAAGAAGCTGCAATAGCAGTATTTGAGCGTGGCGGTTCGCTTTGGACAGTTTTTGACAAGCCGTTTAAGATAAACCCCGCTGGTTTGCGTGCCGGAGGCAATGAGGTATCCCGGCGTATTCGCCGCATGGAACAGCGGTTTGACCCAGACGCGCTTATTCTGCGAATGACTATTCGAGCAAATCAAAATTTTGTCGTCGAGCGGGAAGATACTACCTGGCATATCAGTTTAAAAGACACACCCGCCAAACCGCGCTTTCCGCTTCGGCCGACACGGCGTGATGATCAGGCACAGGGACAACAAATATTTATTCAAGCTTCTGATATTGGCCGAAAAGTTGAATTCGAAGACCCGGATATTGGGGATATATTGGTTGTATTGCCAATGATGCGACAAAGCACAGGTATTGCGCAAAAATATAGCTACGCCGCCGCAGAGATTTTGGAGTCGTCACAGGGTATAGCGATTAGCCCGCTGTCAGACAATGTGGCCATTGACCGGTTCCGCGACGGTGTGGCGATACGCTCGACTGGCAATAGTTTATTGTCCGCCTCGCGTTTGTCACGTTCAACCGGTATCGGTAATGATGCCCAGCTCGGCTTTGCCCGGCTTATCGATTTCGAGTCTTGGCGGATCGGCCAATCCTGGGAATATCGAAAGAACAAAAGCAGATTGCTTTATGAGCTTTCTTTGACCGATACCGAGAGCGCCAATGACGTTCGTTGGAAACTAGCGAGATATTTTCTAGCCCACGGGCGTGCAGCAGAAGCGCTTGGAATCCTGAAAATGATGCTGAAACAAGACGAGCTCCTGGAGAAAAACGGCGAATTTCGAGCTGTTCGCGGCGTTGCCAATTTCAAGCAAGGCAGGCTAGAGCAGGCAGCGGCAGACTTGGCATCGCAAGAACTTGCTGCCGAACAGGACGCAGAATTGTGGCGCGCCATGGTGGCTGAATCGCGCGGTAAACACAAAGATGCACTTGAGTTTTATCGTCGCGGCAAAGATGTCATGGGAACCTATGACGAGTTTGACCGTGCCGAGTTACAGCTTGCTGTGGTCCGGTCGGCGATTGAAACAAGTGATTTGGAGCTGGCACAAGAAGAACTGGATTTGATGAACGGTTTGACCCTGACAGAAGCTCAATTGTCTGAATCAGTTTACCAAAGTGCACGTATTGCTCAAATTCTAGGTCAGAATGATATCGCACAGACGCAGTTTGATGACCTGACCGAATCGTCAGAACGCTGGATAGCAGCGCGGGCGCGTTATTCGCGAACAAAGTTTGGGCTTAAGAACGGCGATATCGATGCGCCGACAGCGATCGATCAATTGGAAAGGCTACGTTATGCGTGGCGTGGGGATCGATTTGAGAGCCTGCTGCTTAATGATCTGGCCGAGCTTTATTTCGAAAACAAGGAGTATGAGATCGGCTTGGAGACTTTGCGCCAGGGCATTTCTTACTATCCCGAACTTGCACGCGATATGAAAATGTCCCTGAAAATGGGTGAAGTTTTCCGGTCTTTGTTTTTGGACGGTATGGCACAAGAAATGACGCCTATTGCCGCTATCAGTCTATACTATAAATTTCGAGAGCTGACCCCCCTGGGCAGCGAAGGTGATTTGATGATTCGCCGGCTGGCTGACCGGTTGGTGTCGGTTGATCTGCTGGACCGGGCGGCAGATTTGCTTGATTATCAGGTAAAATCGCGAACCGAAGGTGCCGCTCGGGCTCAGATTGCCGCCAATCTTGCAAAAATTCACATTTTGAACCGCAAACCGGATGCAGCACTAGAGATCATCCGGGCAACGCGGGAGCCACGGCTACCACAGGACATTCTAGCCAGCCGACGCAATGTTGAAGCAAGGGCGCTTATCGAAATGGACCGCTACGAGGAAGCCGAAGTTCTGATTGAAGACGATCGCAGCGCTGACGCTGAAGTTCTGCGTGCAGACATTTTCTGGGGCGGTAAAAATTGGACTGATTTGGTGCCAACAATCAGGCGGTTGATGGGCGACGGCTGGCGTCGAAACGAGGCGCTGACGGAGTTGCAGCGTTTAAATTTGATACGGCTTTCAATTTCCATGACCTTCACAGAGGATCGGGCTGGTCTGATTGAGTTGAGGCGGCGGTATGGCGGACAAATGCGTCAGGGAGATTTTGCCAACGCATTTGAACTGCTGACAAATGATCAGGAACTGAGCGGACGTGAATTGGGTGCAATTGCGACGCAAATAGCCAGTGTTGAAAAGCTACAGTCTTTCATGCGGGATTATCGTAGCGACTTCAGTGGGCGCTAGACGTCGCAGAACGCGATGACTTCACAGACCTGTTAGCTAAACCAATGATTAGGGGAGCTTGGCTGGATCCCAGGTGCATATTTACACGCTAATTTCTATGTCATAAATTCTACACGTCTGTTTTTACTCTACAATCTGGATCAAGCCTCAGACTCACTAACTCGTGATTGGTTATCAATATAAATATTCTGGCGGTCGGGTATTATTGCTCTTAACGGATGGCCACCTGCAGTGTTCGAAATATTGGAGTGCTGGCAGAAGGATCACGAATGCATCCGCTGTTAGACGAAGATTTTAAACAGAAGGACTTAGGTATGAAATTCAATAAAGTTGCGAAAACTGCTGTTGCTACAACTGGCGCTCTTGCGTTTGCGATGACAGTTATTTCCGGCACTGCAATGGCAGCCGACAAAAAAGCAAAAAAGGAAAAATGCTACGGGGTGGTAGCCAAGGGCATGAATGACTGTGAAGCTAATGGTCACAGCTGTGCTGGTCAGGCGAAAACTGACGCTGACGGAGCAGAGTGGATGTATGTTGCGAAAGGTCTTTGTGACCGTATCGCAGGTGGTTCTAAATCACCAAAAGCATAATTAATTTGGGCTCCGGAAGTTTTTACAATGACGACCACTGTTTCATTTTGTTCTTCCGGGGCTCAATATCCAGTTGGTGTTGGGCTGAAGTCTGAACACATGCTGCAGATTATCGAAAGCCAGCCTAAGCTGGCTTTTTTCGAAGTGCACGCCGAAAATTTCATGACGACCGGCGGCAATCATATGCGATTCCTTGACGCTATTGTCGAAACATACCCGTTGTCGGTTCATGGTGTCGGCATGTCATTGGGTTCTGCCGAGGGTATAGACCAGGACCATCTGAATAAATTCAAACAAGTGGTTGACAGATATCAGCCAGGGCTTGTGTCTGAGCATTTGGCTTGGTCGGTCCACAGCGGACATTATTTGAATGACCTCCTGCCTCTGCCGCTCAATGCAACCACCCTCCGGGTAGTTGCTGATAACATTAACCGGATGCAAGACGGTATTGGCAGACAAATCCTTATAGAAAACCCCTCCACCTACGTGTCTTTTCAGGCAACTGATATACCCGAGCCAGAGTATCTAACCAAGTTGGCCGAGAAAACCGGCTGTGGCATTCTACTCGATGTAAACAATGTTTATGTTTCGGCACGTAACAACAATTTTGATGCCCGTCGCTATTTAGGCAATATCCCTGCAGATATTGTTGGAGAAATTCATTTGGCCGGCCATCTTGTTAAGAACATCGATGGCGCTGAAATTCGGATTGATGATCACGGACGAGAGGTTGCACCGGATGTCTGGACACTTTACGGCGAAACGGTTGCTCGCATTGGGGCTCGGCCCACATTGATTGAATGGGATTCCAATCTGCCAGACCTATCGGTTTTGGTGCGTGAGGCTCACAAAGCAAGAGACCTCATGGCGTCTGCGCTTGCTGGAACGGAGCCTCTCCATGGAGTGGCATGATTTTCATAAATTTCAGAGCGATTTCAAAGATTTGATACTATCGGGTAAACCGAATCAACGACTGATTGATGGCCTGGAGGCAGTCGGCGATGTGCCAGCTGGTAACCGCCTGAATATTCACCGAAATAACTACAGAGAGTCGTTATCGAGCAATTTGTCAGGTCACTTTCCAGCATTGGCTGCCTATGTGGGCGACGAGTTTGTAAGTGGGGCAATCAAAGAATTTTGTACCGTAAACCCTCCAGTTTCCGCGTCACTCGCCAGTTACGGAGCTGACTTTGCAGGCTTTATAGACAGTCATGCAGTTAGCGACAAGTTGCCCTATATTTCGGACATTGTTCGTCTGGAATGGGCAATGCATGAGTTGCAAACGGTACCCGAAGTAGCATATCAGACAGAGCCGCAGGCAATGCAGAATTGCACGGTCAGCGACAATATTCGAGTGATCGATAGCGATTTTCCGCTAATGAGTATCTGGAGTGCCGCTATGGGTCATATTCCGGCGGAAGCGGTGCATCTGGAGCAGGGCGGACAAATGGTGGTGGCACTGTTGCACGATGCCGAAATTAGCCTGATGGCTTTGGACGATAGTGAAGCAGAATTTTTCAGATCAGTTCAGCAAGACAGAAATACCGACAGCGAAGCAGCACCTCATAACGTTGATGCTGCACAAAAGCTATTTTATAAACGAATTTTAGTCCCGGTTTAACAATTCCGCTGTGCGCCGATGCCGCCGCCTGCGCGCACAGGTAAAAGAAGGGTCGACCAATGAATATTGTCCAGACAGTTAGAAATATTTTTGATAAACTAAGCGGGTTGATAACGCCCCCTGATGCCACCATGTTGTTTCTTAGGTTGTGGGTTGCAAAGATTTTTTACACGTCCGGCCGTACCAAGGCAGCGGCACCGGATACTGATCCGCTGATCGAATTGGACGTTGCGCAGGAGGCCATGCGCAGTATTGCAGGCGACGACGTAACTTATGCGGCCTTCGAAAAGCTGCTCACGGACGAACAGGGCTATTATGTTTCGGAATTGACTGAGTTCGCTGATAATCTATTCCCAGAATCAGGTATTACTGAGACAATAGAACAAACATTCGCCCCTGGTATTGGCGCAGATATTTCCGCATTTTTTACCGCGAGCGAAAATGCGGCTCTTTTGTTTGAAAATGAATATCAGGTGCCGGTTTTGTCACCTGAATTTGCGGCACAAATGGCTCTTTACGGCGAAACACTCCTGCCCATTATGTTGATCCTTGGATTGGGTAGTCGTTTTGGTGCAATGGGGCTTTTGGTTATGACGTTGGTCATCCAGACAGTCTATCCAAATCTCTTCTATGATCATATGGTGTGGGCGGCTGCATTAATTGGAATTCTGCTTATCGGACCAGGTAAAATGTCGCTTGATAATATGATTGCTAAAAAGTTGCGTACAACTTGATATAGAAAAGCTAATGCGGTTCTTTTTGGGGTCCGCTTTTACTTCCTTTATTTTGAATTTATGCTAGTTAACTAGCAACAATTGGATTAATCTTTCTCTTAAGGGCGACAAATGGACGACATTGATCGTAAAATTCTCGGTTTGTTACAAAAAGATGCTACATTGAGTACAGCAGAAATAGCCGAAATCGTCGGCCTTTCGACGACGCCTTGTTGGCGCAGAATTCAGATTTTGGAACAAGAAGGTTTTATCACCCGGCGCGTTGCACTGGTTGACAGAAACAAGGTAAATGTTCCCCTGGATGTGTTTGTTGCTATCAAAACCAATGAGCATAATTTTGACTGGCTCGACGAATTTGCCCGCATGGTCTGCGAGTTTCCCGAAGTGGTGGAGCTATACCGCATGAGCGGCGATGTGGATTATTTGATGCGAGTTGTTGTACCGGATATGGCTGCTTACGACGAATTCTACAAAAAATTGATCAAAAAAGTTGAACTGACCGATGTAAGTTCGTCCTTCGCTATGGAACGCATTAAATATACCACTGCGCTTCCGCTGGATTATGCAACAGGTTCGGGCCGACAGCGCCGAAAGAGAACGTAAACTATGGGCAACCGACGGGCACCGGGCGCGGTAAAACAGGAAATCAAGCTGGCGGACTATCAACCGCCGGCTTTTTTTGTCTCGAACGTGGAGATGTTTTTTCGAATTTTTGATGACAAGGTGCTGGTTCGCGCGACCAGTCAGCTTGGGTGCAGTGGACAGGGCGCTGCGGACCTGAAGTTGGAGGGTAGTCCCCATATGAAGCTTGTCGAGGTCCAGATTGACGGTGAACAACTGCCCCCCGAGGCTTACACATTGGCCGAAGACTCGCTTGTTGTGTTGGGCGTTCCACGGCAATTCACATTGAGCATTGAGACCGAACTGCGACCTGCAGACAATACTCGTTTGGAAGGACTGTACCAGTCTGGTGGCAACTTGTGCACGCAGTGTGAAGCTGAAGGGTTCCGCCATATTACCTATTTTCTCGACCGGCCGGATGTGTTGGCAGTTTACGATGTAACCATTGAGGCCGACGCGCATCGGTACCCGATTTTACTGTCCAACGGGGATTTGCACTCGAGCGGTGTGATGGACAGCGGGAGGCATTTTGCACGTTGGCAGGACCCACATCCTAAACCCTGTTATCTTTTTGCCCTTGTGGCTGGTGTTTTATCAGTGGTTTCAGATACATATAAGACAAAGAGTGGTCGAGATGTTGCCCTTAACATCTACGTTCGGGAGCCTGATCTGGACAAATGCGCCTATGCCATGCAGTCGCTAAAAAAGTCGATGAAATGGGATGAGGATGTGTTCGATCTGGAATATGATCTTGGTATCTACAACATTGTTGCGGTCTCTGATTTCAACATGGGTGCCATGGAAAATAAGGGTCTAAACATATTCAACACCAAATATGTTTTGGCCAATAGTAAAACCGCTACCGATAGTGATTTCGATCATGTGGAGGGCGTTATTGGGCATGAATATTTTCACAATTGGACCGGTAACAGAGTTACCTGCCGTGACTGGTTTCAACTAAGTCTGAAAGAAGGGCTGACTGTTTTCCGTGACCAGGAATTTTCCAGCGATATGACGTCGCGTGCTGTTAAGCGGATTGATGATGTGCGTGTTCTGCGAATGTTACAGTTTCCTGAGGATGGAGGGCCGCTTGCTCACTCGGTCCGGCCGGAAAGTTATATAGAAATCAATAATTTCTACACCACGACGGTTTACAATAAAGGCGCTGAAGTTATCCGGATGATGAGAAGCCTGATGGGGCAGGCTGCGTTTATTGAAGGGGTGAAATTATATTTGGCACGCCATGACGGAGAAGCTGCAACATGTGAACAATTTGTGTTGGCGATGGAAGCTGCCAGTAACCTTGATTTAGGGCAGTTCCGAAGGTGGTACTCCCAGGCCGGAACCCCGACAGTGGAATTTAGTCGGAAGCGGTCGGGTGCCGACATTATTCTAACTGTGCGCCAAGAATGTCCTGTGACACCTGGCCAGTCGACCAAACAGCCATTTCAAGTGCCATTACTTGTTGGATGGCTGGATGAAAGCGGGGCAGAGCTTGACCCCATAACGGGCGAGGGGATAACAAAAACCAGCGAAGGGTATTTGCTGGTTTTGTCTGACCAGCGCCAGAGTTTTGTGTTTAAAGATATGCCTGCGGGCGCTTGTCCGAGCCTGTTGAGAGGGTTTTCTGCGCCAGTCAAGATTGTTGATGACCTGACAGATGTGGAGACCGCGCACCTGCTGAAGTTTGATACCGATGCATTTGTACGTTGGCAGTCTGGCCAGAATTTGATGACAGGTTATTTGATGGCGTCACTTGATCCGGGATTTGAATTGTCAACTGAAGGTAAAAAAAAGCTGACACTGATTTCTGATGCATTTGAAGCGACTATCAGAGACCAGTCAATTGATCCTGCTTTTGCAGCCGAGCTTTTGACGCTGCCCAGCGAAATTTACCTGGGACAGCAGCAGACGGTCTTAATGCCAGACGAACTACATCAGGCCCACGGGGCACTCAAATCAAATTTGGCGCAGGCTCATTTTGACCTGATGGTTGAGCGTTTTAACATGCTGGATGTTTCTGCTCAGGGCACCAATCAAACAGCTAAAGGAAGTCGCAAGTTGCGGAACGTGATGTTAGGCTTCCTCGCAGCATCCAAACCGAACGAAGCTGCCGCCAAGGTTCGAATCATTACACATTTTAATGCTGCGCAATGCATGACGGATCAATTGGCGGCATTGACATTAGTGGCGCACAGTAGCTGGCCGGAAAAAGATGGGATGTTGGCCAATTTTTACCAACAGTGGGAAAAAGACGACTTGGTGATTGATAAATGGTTTGCGGTCCAGGCACAGGATCCAAACTTGGGCGCTGTAATCCGTATTCACCAATTGATGAAACACCCGGCGTTCACGCTGGAGAACCCTAATAGATTGCGTTCGTTGGTCTCTATATTTGCGATGTTGAATCAGGTTAATTTTCACGCATTAGACGGTAGTGGATACAACCTGTTATCAAATATTATTGCGAAAGTCGATCAAACCAATCCACAGACAGCGGCGCGTATGGTTGCGCCTTTAGGGCGTTGGATGCGGCTGGACGGCGAACGCAAAAAACAAATGAAGTTAAGCCTAAAATCATTGCAAAACAATACAGCACTAAGCAGCGACGTAAGGGAATTGGTAGAAAAATCATTGCTGTAGTGTATCGAATCGGAAAAATTGAAATTTCTGGACCCTAAAGTTTGATTTGCTGGACTCTGCGACTGAATTCAGGAAAAAACGACTAAAAAAACAGCTGACATTACAGCGAGTTCATAGTTTGTTTACATAAAGCTGATAATTTAGGTTGAGTAGAAGATGATTATACTTCAGATAGTATTAGGTGCACTTTACGGGGAAATAGTAATTTCGGAGAGGCAGTTATGAACAAAGGTCCTGATCCAATTGATATTCATGTTGGTCAGCGGGTACGTGCCCGTAGGAAGATGCTCGGGTTGTCGCAAACTCAATTGGGACATGAATTGGGCGTTACTTTTCAGCAGGTTCAAAAATATGAGCGCGGAACAAACCGTATAGGATCAAGCCGATTGTTCCGTATGTCGAACACGTTGGATGTTCCTGTGGCTTATTTTTTTGAGGGTGCTGAAACGAAAATGCCTGGCTATGTCTCATTGAATGAAACTTTAGGCGAAGCGGTATTTGACCGCGAGGAAACCCAGGAGCTGGTCGATGCATATTATCGAATTGCGGATCCAAGAATTCGCAAGAAAGTTCTTGGATTAGCCAGGCTGTTGTCATCAGGTGTTGACGAATACGGTATGTAAACTGAATAAACTAATTAAAGTATAAAAAAGGCCCAAACATTGTTTGGGCCTTTTTTTGTTGCCAAGTATAGCTGCGCAGAAACTGTTTAACTAACCTTGGCTGCTGCCTTGCGTTTTCTTCTTTCGCGCCTAGCCATGAAGACCAACCCGGGTGCAAGTAACCAAAGCCCATAGGGCTCAGGAACAGAGACCAAACGTATTATGGCAGTGTCCACGCTGGTCAAAACAAAGTCGCCCGGCAAGAACAAACTGCCTCCGGTAAGCAGGTTGATGGATTGGTCATTTCCGATATTGCCATCATACCGGACCCGTAGTGTGACCTGATAGTTGCCGGTTGTGTCAAATGCTGTTCCGTCACCAGAATTTAGCAATAATGTTTGGCCGGTCCCCAATATCTGGCCGCCAAGAACCCAGGTTAAACTAAAGGCGCCAGTGTCAACAAGGTTACAGAATGCCTCATCTTCAAAGCTGGAACCGCAGCCATCGAGTGTAAAGGACTCGCCCAAGGGAATGGCATCATAAACGCCGGCCTCCGCGAGCAAAACAGGCTGGGGTTCCGGTTCGGGCTTTGGCGGCTCCACGGGTGGTTCTTCAACAGGTGGCTCCTCTACAGGTGGTTCCTCAACGGGTGGCTCCTCAACGGGTGGCTCCTCAACGGGCGGTTCCTCTACAGGCGGCTCCTCTACAGGTGGTTCTGGATCAGGAGTGGTCTCCGGGGCAGCTCCCAGTGTGTCCGGCGTATTGTCTACCGGTGCAGCCGCAGCCTCGGGCTCATTCGAAACCGGCTCAGGGGCGGGTTCTGGTTCAGGGTCGGGATCAGGCTCTGGTTCGGGCTCTGGTTCCGGCTCTGGTTCCGGCTCTGGTTCAGGTTCGGCCGTCGGTGTAATAGCCAAGGCCTCTTCCGTGGGCGTGCCATTTCCGCCGTCAGCGAAGGCCGTGACGGGATCGATGATAGGCACATCCAAACCAAGAATTTCTTCAGCGGTTTGTTGAGCTGCAGCAGGTGCGACTCGCTCAATAAACTCTGCTACTTCCTCGGCGAGCTGTTGCTCGATATCGTTGTCAGGTTCCGGGTAAATAATAACAGCCGTCACGTAAGTGTCTTGGCCGCCAAGCTGCCGGAAGTTGATCCGCAGCGTGCCGTCAGTAACTTCGGCCCGGGTAACCAGCATGTGACCTGTAGACGGCCCGCCGCCTCCGCCCGTCGCCTGAGCAAAGGGGCTGGTATCAGCAATCATGCCGACGGAATTTTGTGTTGTCATGCCGGCATATGCACCTGGTGTAACAGCAGCGTCGATGCCAGACATGGAATGCATAACCGGTAAAAGCTCAGTCGAAGCGCTGGCGGCAAGACTATAAATAGTATCCTGCGCGTTAGATGACACCTTATCATCGCCTTCGCCGCTTGATCCGGACAATCTTCCAACGCCTTCGGTTGCCAGTTTCATAACCGGAACCAGGTCGTCAGTGGCTCTGGCGTCAACCATATTTACCTTGGCACCATTACGTTTGAGGTCAACACCGAACGGATAGAGTGGAGATTGCCCATTCGGACGGGGGGCCGTCAGGATCACGACGCGGTATTTGCCGTTCTTAAGCCCGTTGGCAACGAATTGTTCAATATTTCGGACGCCTTTAGACAAAATGGAAGGGCCCGCGGTTGCCGCTTCGCTGTCCATCTGGCTGCCTTGAAGCATTTCACTGTTCGCTGACACCCGAATGAAGTCTTCGTATGGCTTGTCAGTTTCTGGGCCAAGGTCCCAACCAGTTGCACCTTCCTGTAGTTCAAAGCCTTCGTCCAATACAAACGGAGCCATGAACGCGGTCCAGTGAGTTCTGGCGCCGGCCTCAATAATCAAATTTGCTGCATCAGATATTGTTGCTAAATCATAGTCACCAGCAACATCTTCAATTCTATTAAGAAGGGCATCCATGCGTTCTTTCAGATTTTCTGAATCGCCCATAGCCTGGTTCAAGTAAGATTGAACCACCTGGAAACCCCATTCGTCTACTGCAAGGGCACCTTCAACTGCTTCATCCAGCGTTACAGTCGGGAATGTCTCAATACGGGCTTCTACCGGCGTGCGTATCAATTCTGCACTGCGCGTCCCGGTGAGATAAAAATCTGCATCTGCGCTATCGTCGGCTCCAGCGGTTGACGCCAGACTTGGCCGCGCGATTTTAAGGCGGCGGATACCTGGAATTTCCACAGGGGGAGGGGTACGCATGCGATATGTCGCAGGCGGCGGCAGCAAACCTCGGCTCAAAACTGGCGGGATAGTATCATCTAAAACGATAAGATCCGGGGTCTGATTGGAGTAGGTGCCATATAACAAGGTACCGGTAGCAACAGCTGTGCCGGTCAACAGGGTTGAAATTATCAATGTCTTGTTGCTAGAAGCCATGACGTTTTGAGGCCTTACCTGCTTAAAACACAAAAAATACACCCACAAGCATCATCGAAAAACTGGAGTGTTCACCCTCGACCCATCTGCAAAACCATAACACAGGAACGTAGGGTTTCAGCCAATAATTTGTAATAATTTGTATTAGGTTGTCGTTTCAATTGTATTGTCTGGCAACAATCCAATATTACGGGTCAGTCATCAAACCTCAGTATAATGTAGTTAGGATCTTAAAATAATGTCAACGCGCCGCCCTTTTGCCGATTTAGTTGACCTCCTTGACCAGATGCCCGCCGGAGACCCTATTACCAGCATGCGGCTGTCAACAATGGTTTCCGTGGCTGATGCTGCACCGCGCGATGATATGGCTCATATGCCAGCCTGGCTGGGCGCGTGGCAGCGAAACAGTGCGCCTAAACTTGCCGAAAGTCATATCTGCCTGTTTGTCAGCTCTTACGCGGATTATTCTGGCACGGAATCGTTAGTCGGTTTTATTGAGAATGCGGGCAAGGGACAGGTGCCGGTTGGCAGGCTGTGCAAAGAAAGAGGCGTGGGCTTCAGGCTACTGGAGATGGCTGTGGAATTGCCTCACGTTGTATCGAATAATTGGCCGGAAAAAGACTGCATGGCGGCCACTGCCTTTGGCATGGAAGCTACGGCAGCGGGTGGAGATATTCTGGGTCTAGCAGCGTTGGCACCCGGCGGCGACGAGCATTGTCAATCACTGTGTCACAGTATTCTTGATAGCTTAATTCAGATTAATCAAACCACTATAGTGAATTCTGAAAGTAATACTTTCGCTTTTGACATTTTGAATTTGATGAAAAATAGAGTTGGCAGAGAAGTGGCGGCGTTGGTGGGGGCAATGATCGCGGCGCGCAGTCGTAGTTTGCCAGTTCTAGTGGAAAGCTGGCCCGGTCTGGCGGCATTATCTATTCTTTCCGCAATTGACCGGTCAAGCACGGACCATGTTAAGGTCGCGTCTGTTGAAAATGACGCTCAAGCAGCCATCGTGCGCCTTCTGGGTATGCAGCCAATCGTGGGACCGGCAGTAAATTTGGGGGCTGGATGCGGTGTCGCCCTTGCTCTTTCGACCATTGCACCAATGCTAAACCTGGTTGATTGATACAAGGAAGGTTATCGTTAGGCGTTATCTTTGGTGGGATAACGGCTTTTGCTGGTCCAAGCCTGATGCTATTATACCGGCCAAAAGGGCAATAATTCAGTTGCCTTTTTGGTGTATTACTACCAAAAATAAGGCGTTTGCGTTGGGGGAGATGCAGCGTTGGTGATCAATTGATCAATGTTCCAGGGCTGAAAGGGCTGAAAATTTATGGCGCGCATTTTTCGCCACCATGTTTCTCCGGTTAAGCTGACACTGGCTATTACAGATGTTGTTTTGATTGCTGGCTGCGTTTTTTTGGCAGAGTGGCTTAGATTGTCGTCTCTTGAGTTGAGTTATGCTCAAACAGCGGCTTCTGTAGTCGCAAAACTTGCCATCCCCGCTTTCACCTTTCCGTTGCTGCTCGGTTTTGGAGCCTATCAGTCGGATGCTATGGGAGATATGAAAATATTTTTCCCGCGCATGGTTGTGGCATTTGTGGTTGGAATTTTGCTAACCGCTACTTTGGCATATTTGCTGCCCACATTGCCGCTGTGGCGTTCTATTTTGTTGCTGGCTTTCGCTTTTTCGGCTGGTGCAATTCTTATTGCCCATGCCGGATTTATCCACTTTGCCAAAGACAGTTTTCTCGGTCGCAGGATTGCAATTCTGGGAGCAGGGCCGGAAGCAAAAGCATTGAAAGAAGAAGCCGAAAACTCGCCAGAGGCTGGCCTGAAAATTGTTGCTGTTTTTGCCACTCCGGATGCGCCGAATATTCTTGATGGTGCCATTGTGTTGGCCGATGTACGGACATTGCCGGATGAAATTGAGAAGTGGGACTGTGAATTAATTGTCATAGGTGATCGTTTCGAAAAATATGCCTTGCCTATAGAAGCGCTTATCGCTTGTAAACTGGGAGGCGTTCAAATTATGGATCGCCTGGCCTTTTTTGAGGAAGTACGCGGTTACGTTGACTTGGATTCAGTGCAAAAAGACTGGATAGTCTTTGCCGAAGGGTTCAAAGGCGGCAGCATTCTTGAGCGTAGCGCAAAAAGGACCTTGGATATAGCTATGAGTTTAGTGTTTCTGTTGGCTTCGCTGCCAATTTTACTTGTGAGCGGTATTTTAATAAAACTGACCAGTTCAGGTCCGGTTTTTTACCGACAAGAGCGGGTGGGGCTGAACCGGCAGATTTTTGATGTACTCAAGCTCAGGACCATGACCGTGGATGCTGAACAATCCGGTGTGCCAGAGTTTGCCAAAGAACAGGATCCTCGCGTGACATGGATTGGGGGTTTCTTACGACGCACAAGAATCGATGAAATTCCACAAACGCTGAACGTGCTTAAAGGCGATATGAGTTTTGTTGGGCCACGGCCTGAACGACCCTATTTCGTTGATCAACTGGACGAAAAAGTGCCTTTTTACCGTGAACGACATTGCATGAAACCCGGAATAACCGGTTGGGCACAGATCAGATATCCCTACGGCGCATCTTTTGAAGATTCGCGTCGGAAGCTTGAGTATGACCTATACTATATCAAGAACTATTCGCTTTTCCTTGATTTGCTGATTATTCTACAAACCTTGAGGGTCGTGTTGTTCCCGCACGGAGTGCGTTAACGTGAGTAATGGTTTGAAAAATATCATGATTTTTGAGCATGCAATTTTAACCCGAATCTCTATGAAATTTAAGCGATTTAACCTGAAACACCAAACTGCCTTGCTTGGCATGTTGGCTATTTTATTGTTGTCTAACAATACTTCTGCTCAATCAGATTTTAAAGCCGCCGCCCGGACTCTGATCGAGCAGAAGCAATACAACAGCGCGCTCGAATTGATAACAGGAGCCCATAACCGGGGCGTTGCAGACTCGGAAAGTTATCGCTTACTTGCAGAAATTTACTTGAATGTAGGAAGCGGCATTCCGGCAGAGGCCGCGATTGATAGAGCGCGGCAGTTAGGGGCGGATTTTGCTGCCACGGCAATTCCTTTCGCTAAAAGCAAGTTGATTCAAGGCCAATATGACAATGCATTGCAGGCGTTGAGAGGCGTGACTATTCCGGACGGCCAGCGCGGCGCGGCGCTTATCATTACAGGTGATGCCTATTTCGCCACAGGCCAGTTTGTCGACGCTCGAAGAACATATGAGACCGCAAGAACGCAATTTCCCGGCGACTATCAGTCTTATCTCGGTTTGGCGCGTTTAGCCCTTAAACAGGGTCAGTTGGAGGAAGCCAGGCAATTGGCTGATTCCGCGTATGCACGGTCAACAGACAATACCATGGTCCAATATACCCGTGGTTTGTTGGCCCGCTATATGGGTAACTTGGCAGACGCAGAAACCTTCATGGTTGACGCAGTTCGCTTGTTCCCGGGCAACGTCATGGCCAACCTGGAGCTTGCAGGTATTCGAATAAATCAACAGCGATATGACGATGCCGAACTGTTCCTGGACGGGGTTTATCAGGTTAACCCCAAAAATCCGATGGCGCTTTATCTGTCCGGGGTAATCCTCGCCAGCAAAGGCGAATATGCACAAGCTGAAGCGTTGCTTAATCGGTCCCGAACCGTTACGGAAAACTTTTTGCCTGCTTTATATGTACGCGGACTGGTTGCCTACCAGCTAAATAGCAACGATACCGCGATTGAGCTTCTGACCAAGGTGATTGCCGCCCGGCCTGCAAACCGGACAGCGCGCATTGCGCTCGCCGGCTCCTATCTGAAGATCCAGCAGCCAGGTAACGCGTATAACGTGTTGTTGCCATTAATCGAACAGGAACAAAATGATGTAGATGTGCTTGCAATGGCAGCCGCAATTTTGATTGCGCAGGGCGAGACAGAACGCGGACGAGCCATGTATGAACGCGTTGCTGCACTGCAGGGTGATCAGGGCACAGAGACGATAAGAGGGCTTGATACAAAGCTTGCGCTGGCGCAATTTGTGGCCGGTGATACCAAAAATGCCTTATCGACCCTTTTGGGCGTTACTGCGTCTAAGGAGGTTCAACTGCGCGATCTGGGCGTCTTGGGAAGTATGCAACTGCGAACCAATGATTTTGACGGCGCAGACATTACGATATCGAAAATTATTCAGGCGGCACCGGGTAGGGCACTGGGCTATAATATGCGCGGAACGCTTGAATTTAGACAACGGGATTTCGAAGGCGCAATCCAGTCTTTCACTCAAGCGATAACACTGGAATCAAATTATTATACAGCGCGTAGAAACCGAGCCCTGGCAGCGATGAACCTTCGTCAATTTGACCGGGCAGAAACTGATCTTAAAAACCTTCTTGAAGACAAGCCAACGGATACGAGGGCAAAGGCAGCCCTCGGCAAGGTATTGTTGGAAAACGGTAAAGCAGAGGAAGCGGTACCATATTTCCGAGAGGCTGTTCGCCTAATTCCGGACTCGGTTGTTTTATGGGCTGATTATTCGCAGGCATTGGCAGATTCAGGAAATACAACGCGCGCAATCGAAGAAGCGCGCGCAACTGCTGTGCGGGGCAATGATAATCCCGCTATATTGAAGCGCATGGGTCTGCTGTTGCTGGAGCTTGATCAGGCAAGAGCTGCGGAACGCCCGCTGTCACGCTATGCTGTCTTTAAACATGCCAGCGGTGAGGCTAATCTGCTCCATGGCAGGGCATTGCTTAAAACGGGCCTTTATACTGGCGCACGCATGGCATTTCAGCGGGCAGCAGGGTCCACAGAAGACACGATTGAGCCCGATGTGATCAATTGGTACCTTTTTGCGACAGAAGCACTGGGCCGCAAACTGGAAGAGGCAGAAGCCCGGTTATCGTCGCTTCAGGCATCCAAACGCCCGGATGATATTGATCCCAGCCTGATCGGGCAGATTTTTCTGGATAAGGGCGAGCCTGAATTGGCGGCGTCAGCCTTCCGGGATGCTTTAAAAAGCACTCAGACCGAGAAATTGGTGATTGGTCTTTCGCAAGCGTTATACGCCATGGGGCTTGGTCCTTCAGGTGTTGCAGAATTGGAGCAATTTGTCAGCGATAATGAGCAGGTGCGGTTGGCTCGAGTTGAGCTGGCAAAAAGATACGAGCAAAATGAACAGTTTGCCGATGCCAGTGAACAATATGAGATAATTTTGCGGTCAGGCGTAGCGGATGCGACTGTGGTTGCAAAATTGGCGCTGGTATATCTCAATCTCGAGGGCAGGGCGACCCAAAGCCTGCAACTGGCAGAGCGTGCCTACCTTATGTCGCCCGATGATCCTGCGATTTTGGATGTTGCTGGCTGGGTTGCTTTGCGGGCTAAAAATCAGGCAGTCAAGGCGGTCGATTATTTGGAAAAGGCAACCAGACGAGCGCCAGGCGAAGCTTTATACAAATATCATTTGGGGATGGCGTATCTTACGCGGGGAAATCGGGCAGACGCCGCTCGGGTATTGCAGCAGGCACTGAATTTGGACTCTGACTTTGACGGCGCCGACGATGCCCGCCAGCAGTTACTGACATTGGCGCCGCAATGACCTCCACCACAGAGCCATGGCAGCGAAACAACCTGGATTAATATTGTGTCGACAGAAGCGCCATCTCAGCGACTACGCATCCTAGTCTTCTCAACTCTGTTTCCCCACAAAGGGGAACCCACTCAAGGGATTTTTGTAGAAAATCGACTACGTCACTTGCTGAAAGATGCAAATGTTGACGCTACTGTAATTGCGCCGGTACCCTGGTTTCCGTTTAAAAACAGAATATTTGGAAAATATGGTCGTGCGGCCAGCGCGGACTATACGGAAGTCAGAGGTGGTCTGTCTATTTATCACCCGCGATACATCGTGATCCCCAAAATTGGTATGATGCTAACGCCGTTTTTCCTGGCGAGAACTGCGTTAAAAATGGCGCAGAAATTACTGCGCGGCGGAGCGAAATTTGACCTTATCGATGCACATTATTTATTTCCCGATTGTGTTTCAGCTTCGCGGTTGTCGGCTAAATTAGGCCTGCCATATACTGCTACGGCAAGGGGTAGTGACGTTACCCAAATCGCGTTAATCCCGGGTCCAAAAAAATTGATATTGCAAGCATGTGCCGACGCTGGTCAGGTCATTACTGTAAGTCAGTCGTTAAAGGATAAATTGATGGCAGTGGGAGCTGATGGCCATAATATCTCAGTGCTTAGGAATGGTGTAGATGCTGATCGGTTTTACCCGTCGGTAGCTGATCGTAACGGGCTTCTTGAGCATATTGGGTTGGACGGCACAACACCAACGATTATGTTTGCTGGCTGGCTTATTGAACGAAAAAGGGTGGATATTGTCATTGATGCTATGACTCATTTGCCGCGGGCGCAGGCGATCATTGTTGGGGATGGACCGTTACGTAGCAGTCTGCTGGCACAGACTAAATCATTGGGCCTTGAAGATAGAGTGAAGTTTGTCGGGCAAAAGCAGCCAGATGAAATGCCGCAATATTTTTCCGTTGCAGACGTTTTGTGCCTACCGTCCGAACGCGAAGGATGGGCAAATGTTATGCTTGAGGCAATGGCATGTGGGGCCGTGATTGTCGCGCGCAATGTAGACGGCGCAGTAGAATTGATTACTGATGGTGCCCCGGGTCGGTTAGTCGATGGTGATGACGCAGCCAAATACGCTGGTGCCATTGACGAACTTTTGCTGGAAAAGCCCGCACGTGCCCATATACGCTCATATGCGTTGGGTTATAGTTGGCAATCTACATCAACAAAACAGATGAAAATATTTCAGTCGATAATTAGTCGCAAAAAACAGGAGCAATAGTCCTTGCCTAATACCAAGTTGCCAGATGGGCCCGCGTCTGAGCCTGTTGTTGAATCAGGACCTGTGTTGGTCACCGGAGGGGCTGGCTATATCGGCGGGCATGCTGTGTTGGCGCTTCAGGACGCAGGCATTGAAGTTTGTGTTATCGATGACCTAAGCACTGGAAAACGCCAGACGTTTCACGACACTGTCCATTTTTATGAGGGCAGGGTTCATGACCAAGACCTGCTATCGCAGATAATCAAGTGCCATGAAATTCGCTCGGTATTACATTTTGCCGGCTCAATTAAAGTAGACGAATCGGTCACTAACCCTTTGAAGTATTATGAAAATAATACAGAGGGAAGTCGAAGTTTGATCGAGGTTGCGGTTGCTGAAAAGATCAAACAATTTATATTTTCCTCAACCGCCGCAGTGTACGGCGAAACTGGTAATGAACCGGTCAAGGAAAGCGCTGTCCCGGCTCCTCTAAACCCCTACGGCGTATCCAAACTATTCACTGAGCAACAGCTCAAAGATGTTTGTGCGGCATCAGACATGCAATATGGGATTTTTCGCTACTTTAATGTGGCGGGTGCCGACCCCGACCTTCGGCATGGACAATTTCTTGAAAACCCCACCCATCTTATCGGCAGAGCAATTGATGCCACTTTGGGCAAGTCATTGCCTCTGACTATTTTTGGCCGGGCTTTGCCAACCGCCGACGGGACCGGCGTGCGGGATTATATTCACGTATCAGATGTGGTTGATGCCCATCTCGCACTATTGAAGCATATGAAAAGTGCTGATGGTTCGTTTTTGTTCAATTTGGGTTACGGACGGGGTAGCAGCGTGTTGGATGTTGTCACAGCGCTTGAAATGGAGACGGGGCAAAAAGTACCCCATGAATTCGGGCCGCCGCGGGCCGGAGAAGCACCGTCGGTCATAGCCGACATCAGTTGCCTTAATGGTCAACTGGATTGGCAGCCGAAATACGCAACGCTGGAACAATTGCTGCGTTCGTCGTATAGTTGGGCGAAATCACTTTAGGAAGCTAATAAGTTGGATACTCTCTATTTCGTGGGTTTTTGTTTTCTGATCGCCTTGGCTATTGTTTGGGGTTATCTCAATGATGACTATGCGGCATTTAATGAAACCGGTAAGAGCAAGAAGTTTTCCATGAAAAATTCGGAGCCGGAACCAGACGCGGCTTCTGAGGTGGACGAAAAAGACACACCCCAAGCTAATCTTCTGTAATTGTTGCGTGTTTCTTGGTTTTGCGCGCGTTAATTCTTGATTTTACTGCCTGTTAAGAGGCATATAGTATTAAATATGGTATTCAGTACGAGGATGTGTGGGGTCCGCGGAAAATTAACAGAGTATTTTTATGTTGTTGAAACAAGTACTTAATATTTTCGCCGTCGCTACAATTTCACTGGGTTTGGCCGGTTGTGACTTATTCAGAATTTATGAGAGTTTGCCGCCTGCGCCGTTTGTCCCACCTAATGAAGGCCCGGGCGAAGAATATTATTTGATTGGACCGCTCGACAGCTTGAATGTTTTCGTGTGGCGAAACCCCGAGCTTACAGTGCAGGTAGTTGTTCGGCCTGACGGGCGTATGACCATGCCGCTGATTGAAGGTTTGGCCGCGACCGGTAAAACGCCGAGCGAGCTGGCGCGCGACATTGAAGAAGAATTAGGTATCTATATTCAGGGCCCAACTGTCACGGTGGTGGTAAATGGTTTTAATGGACCCTTTTCCCAACAGGTTCGGGTATTGGGCGAAGCAGGCACGCCTCAGGCCATTCCGTATCGTGCCAATATGACATTATTGGATGTGATGATTCAGGTTGGCGGGTTAACCGAATTTGCAGCGGGGGACCGGGCAACCCTGGTTCGTTTCGAAGACGGTGAACAGCATGAGTACCGTTTGAAGATTGAAAGTTTGATCAAAGACGGCGATATTAATGCTAATGTAAAAATATTACCTGGCGATGTAGTGATCATTCCAGAAAGCATCTTGTAAACAAGATAGCAGTTTGCGTGGGCAGATAGTCCCCGCGGGAGACAAAAAAATGGCAGCAGCAAGTTTCGGATTACACGATTTATACCAACAGGTTAAATCTGTTGCCTACGGTATTTGGCGTAAACGCTGGTATATGATGGCAACAACCTGGTTAATATGCCTGGTTGGCTGGGGTCTTGTCGCCACATTGCCGTATCGCTACGAATCAAGTGCCCAAATTCTTGTCGATACCGACAGTTTATTGCCGTCGATTGTTAAAGATCTCAGCGTTGAGGTCGATGTCGGCAAAAGAATTGATGCTGTTAAGAAAACTTTGGTGACCCGGTCCAATCTGGAAAAAATTATACGCCGGTCAGAATATTTAGAACGGCTTGGCTCTGATGAAGGCGCGCTCAACCAATTAGTTGCTACGATGCAGGATAATATTCGTATCATCTCATTAGATGGTGGTTTGTACCGCATCCAATATGAAATATCGGATAGTCGCCTGAGTGACCGTCAGCGAGCTGAAGTTGCACGAAACGTTGTGAACAACTTGTTGGCATTTTTTCTTGAAGGCAGCTCGGACGGTAGTGACGAAGGCGACAGAAATGCCCAGGAATTTATAGATAAGCAAATCGAGGATTATGCGGCGCGGCTAAACGCAGCCGAAACAGCGCATGCCAAATTCAAACAGGACAATATTGATATCATTGGTGGGTCATCCAGCTTCCTGTCGCGGCATGATCAAGCCAAGGAAGATTTACGCAAGACCCGAAATGAAATCGGGGAATTGACAGTTACGCTCACAACGTTGCAGGAACAAATTCAGAATGTTCCGGCAACAATTCAGAATGCAGCATCATCGCGTTCACGTGGCGGAGCCGGAGACGATGACCCGCTTCAGGGGAGAATAAGTGAACTTTCAAAAACGCTCGATAAGTTACGTATTCTTGGATACACGGACCGTCACCCTGACGTGGCAAATGTACTCAGGCAATTAAATGCCCTCAAAGAAGAAGCCAAGGTGAAGCAGGAAGAAACGGCGGCGGAGCTGTCTAAGTCTGCAAGTGCGGGTAAAAAATCGATATCTTCGACCGAAACACCGAACCGGCTTTACGAGCAGTTGATGTTTAACATCATCGATACCCGGACGAACGTTAAAAGATTGCAGCAGCGCCAGACTGAACAACAAAAGCTTATTGGCGAACTGGAAGAAAAAGCCAAGAAGGTGCCAGAGATTGAAGCACAGGAAAGCCAGCTGCTGAGAGACTTTAAGCAGGTACGAGACCGGTACCAGGAGTTTCTTTCACGTAAGCAGGATCTTCAACTGAGAATTGATGTCACCGATTCTGACGAAAGCATCAGCCTGCGAATTATCGAGCAACCCAATCTGCCGACGCGCCCCAGCGGGCCAAACCGACTGCTGTTTATGAGCGGCATGCTGGTATTTGCATTGATGTCCGGTGTTGGTTTTGCACTGGTTCTATCGGTATTGCGCCCGGTTGTGCTGACTGTGGAACAATTGAGAATGCAGTTTGACCTCAATATTTTGGGGAATGTATCGCGGTCACTTTCCGAAGAAGAAACGCGTCAACGCAGTATGGAATTATTGATGTTTGCCGGGGCAACAGTTCTGTTGTTCGTGGTATTCGGTGGTTTCATTGTGTTCGATATGATTGGGGGAACTGGTTAATTGGAACGAATTAAATCGTTTCACAGCGAGTTGTTTGACCTATGGACCTGATTGAGCGCGCAGCAAAAAAAGCCAAAAAGAAAGAGGACGAAAGCAGTTCTCTTGTCGAAAGGGCGGCAAAAAAGGCTGGAAACAGTCCTTTTGAAAAACGCGCCGTTGTTGGCGGGATTGGTAACCCTGCCAATAAAAAAGCTGACCCGTCTTCTTTAAACCCGATTGAACCTTCCACGCCAAAACCCAGTTCTTTCAAGGGTATTGGTGCCCCGGGAGCGACACCCAAGCCCAGACCTGCGAATGAAGACACGGCACCTGTATCTGCACCTGAGGGAATGTTGGCTCGAGCGGGTACCGCCCAGCCAAGATCATTGGCAATCGGTGATACCGCAACCTCTCCGGCAGCGCCTAAGAAAGATCGACCCAAAAAGCCGCCTGAGGAAATTGATTTGGCTGCTTTGCGGGAGGCTGGCTATATCACACCGGACATGCCGCCAAATTTGATGTCCGAGGAATTCAGGATTATCAAACGGTCTTTGCTACTGAAGGCCTTTGCCAAAGACGACAAAAAAACTGGAACCAATAACAATGTTATTCTGGTCACCAGCTCAAATCCCAGCGAAGGAAAAACCTTCTGCACGATCAATCTCGCGCTTTCGATTGCGACTGAGCAGGATGTGACTGTTTTGCTGGTGGACGCCGACTTTTCCAAACCAGAAATACTTAACCGTCTTGGCATCAAGGGGGGGCGTGGCCTGATGGATGTAGTTGCGGACGGAAAAGTTGACGTTGGTGATTGTTTGGTAAGAACCAATATTCCCAATCTGGTTCTTTTACCTGCAGGACGCCAACACAATCTAACCACTGAACTTCTTGCCAGTGAGCGGATGGCGAACATGGTTTCAGAAATATCAGCCCGTTACCCTGACCGGATTGTTATTTTTGATTCGCCGCCGGTTTTAGCAAGCTCTGCGGCGTCTGTTCTTGCGCTCTATATGGGCCAGACTGTCTTTGTGATTGAGGCAGAAAAAACCACCGAACCTCAGATAAAAGAGAGTTTGGGCATGATAAGTGCCTGCGAGAATATTAACCTGCTTCTCAATAAAACCAGGTACAACGGCAGCAACAAGAAATTTGCGACCTATTATGGCTACGGCGGACGATAGGCAACGCGGTGTTATCATCAGGCAATCCTATCGGAGCCCCAACAAGTATCCGGCTCAGAGCTTTGCTGCATGTTACGCTGGCACTGTCGGCTTTTTCCGGATTGTCGCAGCTAGTTTCAGCACAACATATTTATATAGACCCACGCGCTGAAGTTCGACTTTCAGCGACCGACAACGCTAACCTTACAGAAACTGCTAAAGTGGGTGACGCCGTGCTCAACTCGGCGATAGGGTTGAATGCGCGGATTGACGGAAACCGTGTAAATCTGGCGGTTGACTACTCGCTAGATCATTTTCTGTTTCTCACCGACGGTGGATCAGACTATCGCCAAAATCTATTTGGCACGCTTGATGCTGAAGTTTGGGAAGACCACTTTACGGTGAATGGCAGGGCAAGCCTTAGACAACAATTTTTGGATCAGGCCAGCAGCCTCTCCGGCAGTTCAGCAAACAGAACGGCCAACCGCAGATTGGTGCAGGCGTATACCGGCACCGGTATTTTCAGAACTGGACTTCGGGATTTTGCCGACGCCCGGGTGACGTACCGTGTGGGAATTGCACGCAGCCCGGCAGATAACCTGCTTGACGATACTCTGCCAGTTAACTTTTCGGATTCCACGAGCCATGAGTTGTCTGCCTCCATCGATTCTGGTGATAGGTTTCGGTTATTCCAGTGGCGCTTGTTTGGCGATTCATCGCGGGTAATACGCTCACTGGATGTAAATAATTTCCGAAGAGAGAAGGCTGGCGGCGAATTTACGGTTAAATTCAACCGCTTCTTCCAAGTTACTGGCAACCTTAATGTTTCAAGCAATGATTTACAATCTGACGTGCTTTCAGAAGAGGGGTTTGGATGGGAGGCTGGTTTCCGCTGGACACCAGGCCGGAAGCTGGACCTTTCCGTTTCCTATGGGCGAGAGGGGGCACGAGAAATCTGGTATGCGTCCCTGCAGCATTTTTTCACCATCAGGTTCGATTTTACCGGAAGTTACACCGATACAATCTCTGCAAATGCGATTGTGTCAAACAATACTCTCAATAGCCTAAGGTTTAATGGCCAGCAGGGCATCGAAGATGGTACTGGCTTGCCTATCGACGAAACAGATCCTAACTTTTCCTTCTCGGATACCGATTTCCGTCGCCGCGCTGCTGTGGGTACTTTTACCCTGCGACAAAAACGTACAACCAGCTATCTGACCGGCAATGCAGAATGGCGCACATTTGATGATGGAACAGGTACAGGCCGCTCGTGGGGTGTCTCAATGGGCACAGACCATAAAATAAACCAGAAAAGCTCAATATCTGCTCGACTTAGCTTTCGTCAGAGTTTATTTGATAATGGGGTCGTAGTAGACACACTGACGAGTAGAATAGATAATTTTATAGTTGGAAACCTGAGCTGGACAAAAACTGTTTCGAAATATCTACATGTTGCAGTATCTTACGATCACTCTCAGCGCTTTTCTAATGTTGCCGGGCAAGGCCTGGAAGAAAATGTTCTTACGTTCTACTTAAGAGGGACTTTTTAGCTTCGCATGTACGAGAGTTTTTATAATCTACAGGGACGTCCGTTTCAATTAACGCCGGACCCTCGGTTTTACTTCAGTTCCAGGACCCATAAAAAGGCGATGGCTTATCTTACCTATGGTTTGAATCAGGGTGAGGGTTTTATTATTGTAACCGGTGATATCGGAACGGGTAAAACCACGCTGGTGCGTCACCTTTTCGATACACTGGACAGAAACGAATTTATCGCTGCAATGATTGTTAGTACGCAGCTAAGTGCGGAAGATCTGCTGCGTAGTGTTGTAGCGGCTTTTGGGCTAGATGCTCAAGCTGAAGACAAGGGCCAACTTTTAGCACGTCTCGAGAAACACCTGCGCGAACAGTTCGCTAGAGGTCGCCGGGCACTCTTGGTTGTGGATGAGGCACAAAACCTGTCCAACGCAGCCCTTGAAGAAATGCGCATGCTCTCTAATTTCCAAGAGGGTGACAAAGCTCTGGTCCAGAGTTTCTTGGTTGGTCAACCAGAGTTCCGCGAGCGTATTTTTGTTGCGCCGGAACTTGAGCAGTTGCGTCAGCGTGTTATCGCAACCCACCATCTTGAACCAATGGAACAAGAAGAATTGGCTGACTATATCCAGCATCGACTAAGTTTGGTCGGCTGGGATAATGACCCATGCTTCACCGCAGATGCGGTTGAAGCCATCTACAATCATTCTGCCGGTGTTCCCAGACGTCTTAACACACTGTGTTCGCGGGTTCTGCTCTATGGTTCGCTGGAAGAACTGCATACCATTGACGGCGAGGTTGTTAGCTCAGTTATTGCTGATATGACAAGCGACACCCGGCCCGTAGTCTCAACATCGTCTGCTCGACCCACAACACCACCTCCGTCTTTCGGCTCCGATGCGACGGTGCCTCTGGAAGCGCCAAAAAAATCACAAAAAAGCAACGAGGTAGATAACAGAATCGATAAGCTGGAAGATATGATGAAGTCGCAGGACCAAACCTTGCAGCAGCTTACACAGCTTATGACGCAGCTTGCAGGCGGGGCTGATAAGGACGATAAGTAGGACATGTCCACGCCTGTTCCCGCTGACCTGAAAATTGTGCCTCGCAGCACTGGTAAGCGGAACAGGCCGCCGTTAAATGCTTTTTCTGTTGATATTGAAGAATGGTTTCAGGTAGGCGCATTCGAAAACACGCTTAAGCGCAGCGACTGGCAAATGCTTGAAAGCCGGGTTGAGCTGCAAACCAACAAGATACTTGAAATACTGGAAACATACGGCGTTTCCGCCACGTTTTTCTGTTTGGGTTGGGTTGTTGAGCGGCATCCTGGCTTGGTCCAGTCGATAGCCCGGGCAGGGCATGAAATTGGCTGTCACGGAATGGACCACCGACGTATCTTCACTCTGTCAGCCGAAGAGTTTGCAAAAGATATTGCACGGTCCAAAGGCCTGCTCGAGGATGCCAGCGGTGAGATGGTTAGAGGTTATCGGGCACCCAGTTTTTCAATGAATACTGACACCTGGTCCTATTATCGGTTGTTGGAAAAGGCAGGTTTTTCGTATTCATCCAGCGTGGTGCCCGCTAAAACGGATCACTACGGAATGGAAGGTCTGCCGCGTGTGCCGTTTTACCCGCTAGAAGACAGCAAGTTTATCGAGGTGCCAATGACAGTCGTGCATGTTGGTGGCGCAGTAGTGCCTGCCTCGGGCGGTGGATATTTTAGACTTCTGCCCCAGTTTTTATCGCGGTTTTTGATGAATAAAGCTAAAAATCAGACCGGGGTCGGGACGATTTTTTACATGCACCCCTGGGAAATAGATCCGGGCCAACCCTTCGTTCGTGACGCACCGCTGAAGTCTCGGCTGCGCCATTACACCAACCAATCCCAAATGGCGGGTAAAATTTCGTCTCTGCTAGGCAGTGCCCAGTTTTCGCGCATGGATCACTTGTTAACCAGCCAGTTCGCTGCGGAGTTTTAGTGAATGGGCATCCAAATTTCATTATTGGAGGCAAGTGACCATATCGGATGGGATGCGTTTGTTAACGACCACCAACAAGGTACCTTTTGCCATTTGGTCGGCTGGAAAACCGTAATAGAGCAGGGCGCAGGGCAGCAGTGCCCTTATCTGGTTGCTAAACAGGATGGCGAGATTGTTGGTGTATTGCCGCTGACAGTGAAGAAACATTTTCTTTTCGGTAAGGCGTTGATTTCGAACATGTTTTGCGTATATGGTGGCGCGCTTACGGCTGATGAGACCGTTGCAGTCACTTTATACGAACATGCTTGGAGTTTCGCCCAGGACCACCAGTTGCCAGTGCTGGAACTGAGGGCCGATGTTCCTGAAGCAGTAAAGGATGCCAGCTGGGACACGGCAACGGGGTCCGCGACATTTAACAGGCAGTTAGCAGCCACAGACGACGAGCAGCTGTTAATGATCCCACGGAAACAGCGCGCTGTTGTACGCAAAAGCCTGAAGAATAATTTGAGCACAAATTGGGTTGGAGACACCGATACATTTTATGACCTGTATGCCCGCAGCGTTCTGGCGCTGGGTACTCCGGTGTTTCCGAAAAAACTATTCGCCGCCCTGGCGTCGGTGTTTGGCGACGCGGTTCAAGTACAACTTACGCTCGGCCCCGACGGGCGGCCTGTCGCAAGTTTGATGAGCTTTTATTTCAACCAGACTGTTATGCCTTATTATGCCGGTGGTTCAGCGTTCGTGCGGCCACTTGGTGCTCATGATTTCATGTATTATAATTTAATGCTACATGCGCGAGAGCGAGGTTGTTCTATCTTCGACTTTGGACGCAGCAAAGTTGATAGTGGACCGTATAAATTTAAGAAGAACTGGGGCTTTGAACCAACACCGCTTCATTATTGTTCGCGCATCGCGCCAGGGGCTGCACAACCAAATTTGTCTCAGCAGGCGGGACCCTTTGCTACATTGAGCAAAGTCTGGAAGAAGTTGCCGCTGGGGGTGTCAAAAATTCTTGGGCCGCCGTTGGCGCGTCATTTGGGCTGAGAGCATGGCACGCATTCTTTTCCTCGCACATCGAATTCCCTATCCGCCAAATAAGGGAGATAAAATCCGGTCATGGCATTTCCTTGAATATTTGATGGAAAGGCACGAGGTTCATCTCGGTTTTTTTGTTGATGATAGGGCAGATCTGGAGCATGTGGACTTTTTAAAGAAACGATCTGCCAGCATGCAATTCAGCTATGCATCCCCCCTAAAACAAAAAATATTTTCCTTGAAAGGCTTTCTAACTGGCACCTCCTTAACAGAAAATGCGTATCCGTCGTCAGAAATGCGTGGTTTCGTTGCCCATCTGGTCGATACCAACCAAATTGATGCTGTGTTTCTATATTCGGCCGCCACTTATCGCTTTTTGCCGAAAGATATGAAAGATGTTCCGATCATCACCGATTTTGTCGACGTTGATTCAGCAAAGTGGGATGCCTACGCAGCCAACAATGTTTGGCCAATGAGTTCAATTTTCCGCCGTGAAGGTGCAAAACTCGCGGCGTTTGAAGCTCATGTTGCTGCTCATAGTTCCACAAGTGTGTTAGTCAGCAACGACGAGGCTGCGTTGATGCAAAGTCGCTTATCTGAGCAGCGACAAGGCGTTGGCAAGGTTTTAGGTATTACCAACGGAGTTAACGCGCAGGCATTTTCACCGGAGAAATATTCTATCACTCCAACCAGGGGCAGATTAATTTTTACCGGCGCAATGGACTATGCTCCGAACATTGAAGCAGTTGTTTGGTTCGTAAAACATGTTTTCCATCGTGTGAAATTCGAACACCCCTGGATTGAACTGGTGATAGCAGGAAAACCCGTTGCACCGGAGGTCCAGAGACTTGATGTTGATGACGGCGTCAGTGTTCTTGGTGCCGTGGATGATATGGCAGAAACCATTGCGACCGCATCCATCGTTATTGCACCGTTGCTTACCGCTAGAGGCATCCAAAACAAGGTTTTGGAAGGCATGGCGATGGCGAGGCCCGTTATCGCCACCAGCGCCGCCAATGAGGGCATCAATGCTCCCGACAGAACAGCAATATGGATCGCCAACGATCCGGATAGTTTTGTTGAAGCTGTTGTCGCTTTGCTGGAGCCGGTCGCCGCAAAACAACTGGGTGCTGCCGCAAGAAATTTTGTTATGGAAAATTTTAACTGGAGTTCAAGTTGTAAAGCGATAGAGGCGCTGCTTATCGAGGCTTCTAATCGTACCAGCCAGCCGCAGCGGGGGAAGTCGGATTGACCTTTAACCGGCATATTGGACTGTTCGCCGTCGCATTACTGGCTTTAATGATTTCCTGGCGCGGAACGGTTTTTCATATGGCAAATATCGTCTGGTCAGTGGATGTTTTTTCGCATGGTTTGGTGGTTCCATTTGTCAGTGGGGCCCTGATCTGGTCTCGGCGCGGCATATTGCAGGCGGTCGCGCCGCAGTTTTCCTATTTGGGTGCAGCTATTGTGGCGGCGGCAAGTGCTTTGTGGCTGTCAGGCGAGCTGATTGATGTTGCACTTTTTCGCCATGTGGGGTTGGTCGCCGCCATAAACGGGTTGGTTATAACGTTTTTTGGTTTGAAGTTTTACCGAGCAATTTTGTTCGCCATGTTGTTTCTTTTCTTGGCAATTCCTTTCGGTTACGAGCTTGTTGGGCCGCTGCAAACAATGACAGCAAACCTTGTCATCGGTACGCTTGAACTGGTGGGAGCAACCCATAAAGCTGACGGTGTACTGATTGAACTGTCCAGCGGTATGTATGAAGTTGCCGAAGCCTGTGCGGGGGTTAAATTCTTTTTCACCAGTTTGGTTACAGGGGTTTTACTGGCGCATTTGGTATTTGAAAGCTGGGGCCGCCGGATATTCATTCTGGCCGTTAGTGCGATATTACCTATTGCGGCTAACGCACTGCGCGTGCTCGGTATTCTGGCAATTGCCGAAATGACCGACCAGAGCTTTGCAAAAGATGTAGATCACATTGTTTATGGCTGGGTTTTCCTATCGATTGTTTTGTTTACCCTGATTGCCTTTGCATACAAAATTACAGACAAACGAACATCAAACGCGCCGGTCGCTTCCGAAAACCCATGTGCTGAAGGTTTCCAACAAAATGTTTTCGGGGTGATCGCCGTTGCCGTGATTCCAGTTCTGACAACATTTATAGCGCCGCAAGCAACCCCTCCGGCATACCGGGAGGGTGGCGTGCCAATCGAGCCGCTTATTGAGCAAGTGCCAGCGGGCTATCGAATTTTACCACAGGCCGCATCTATCTCGCCTCCCAACTTCCTGAATGCTGATGTTATGCGGTCAACTATCCTGCGCCGGAACGATCACGTTTTTTTGGCCAGTTATGCCCGGGTCGGCATTTTGCATGCCGGTAGCCGTCTTTTTCAGCCTGGCAATAATCTTGCGGGCAATGAATGGTTGGAAATGCGCGGGCTTAATGTTCGTGCCAACCAGTTTTGTAACGTGATGTTTAGTGAGCGAATGCTCAGGCGCGGTGACCGCCGAATGCTGATTTGGAGTGTTTATACTGTGAACGGAGAGGCCGTTACGTCTGGCCTTACTGAAAAAATGCTGACAGCAACGGCACGAATTATGCGCAAGCCCTCTGTCGGTGAAATATTGTCTCTCAGTGGCCTGGTCGGTTCAGATGCCAGCGAAACTCGTAAAGTTTTTTCCGATTTTTTGTCGACATTTCCTCCAGATAGGCTTTTATGGTCCCTTGGGGGCGGTGAACTAGGGAACAGCATTATATGTGCGGGATAACCGGTTGGATGACGCGCGACGGCAGTCCTGTTGAAGAGCGTCTGTTCAAACATATGACGGACAAGATTAATCACCGCGGGCCTGACGGCGAGGGCTATTTCATCGGTCGTGACGTCGCCCTTGGTCATAAACGACTGTCAATTATTGATATCGCTGGCGGTCACCAACCCATGTATAGTCAGGGCCGGGAAGTTGTACTGTCCTACAATGGCGAAATATATAATTTTCAGTCACTGCGGCGCGAACTTGAAGGTCTAGGGCATCGTTTTATCACTCAATCCGACACTGAGGTTCTTCTCAACAGCTATATGCAATGGGGTGAGGCCTGTGTTGAGCGGTTGCGTGGCATGTTCGCTTTCGCCGTGTGGGACGGTCCTAAACAAAAGCTTTTTCTTGCGCGCGACCGGCTCGGCATCAAGCCTTTATATTATAGTTTTCTGCCCGACGGTGATTTTGTCTTCGCATCTGAAATGAAGGCATTGCTTGCGCATCCAAAAATCTTTCGAAAATTGCGAGTTGATGCTCTTGAGGATTATTTGATGCTTGGTTACGTGCCTGATCCCAAGTCAATTGTTGAAGGCATAATGAAACTGGAGGCAGCAAACAGCCTGTCACTGGAAAAAGGGTCGACACAAGCGCGGGTCAACTGCTACTGGCAGCCCGGCGTCGGTAAAACAGGTGTGTCGGTTTCGCGGTCAGAAGACCTGGTGGCGCGCCTTGAAGATGCGGTGAAAATGCGCATGATTGCGGACGTCCCACTGGGCGCTTTTTTGTCGGGGGGGGTCGATTCAAGTGCTGTCGTCGGTCTTATGTCAAAGCTGGGAACCGAACCGGTTGAGACATGTGCCATAGGATCGGAAGATCCAAACTATGACGAAAGTGGTTATGCACAAATTGTTGCCGACAAGTTTGAAACAAACCATCGATGGCGTTTGGTATCAGCCAACGATCGATCATTAATTGATAAGATGGTGGACATTTATGACGAACCTTTCGCAGACCCATCGGCTTTGCCAACCTACCGGGTGTGCGGTTTGGCCCGCGAGAAAGTAAAGGTTGCTCTGTCTGGCGATGGGGGTGATGAACTGTTTGCTGGTTACAGGCGGCACAGGTTTCATATGGCTGAAGAATCGCTTCGTGGCACGCTGCCCATGTTTGCCAGACGCGCATTATTTGGTCCCTTGGCCAAATTATATCCGAAACTGGATCGCGCGCCGCAGTTTTTGAGGGCGAAATCCACATTTGAAGCCCTGTCGCGAACCTCTGCGCAAGCCTATTGTCAAAGCGTTAGTCGCACGCCCGACCGTGACAGAAAACGGTGGCATTCCAGACGCATGAGAAAAATGCTTGCTGGGTACCACCCTCACGACCGCTTTAGTGAGCTAGCTAGCGAGGTCAAGGGTGCCGACCCGCTCTCCGTTATTCAATATATCGATATGAAAACTTATTTATCAGGGGATATTCTAACAAAAGTTGATCGGGCAAGTATGGCGCACAGCCTTGAGGTGCGTGTTCCAATATTGGATCATAAGTTTGTGGAATGGGGGCTGCGCGTACCACCCCAGGAACGCATTGTCGACGGCGAAGGCAAAGCAGTTTTCAAAGCTGCATTGCGTGGTTTTTTACCCGACAACATATTATATCGACCCAAAAAGGGTTTCGATGTTCCCACCATAAGTTGGCTGCGCAACGAATTGGCAGATGAAACCATGTCACTGGGTGAAAGCGAATTGTTCGCGGACAGTGGACTTTTCAACATGCAAGGTATCCAGCAGATGGCTGAGGAGCATGTCCTGGGATCCCGTGATCATCATACCAGCCTGTGGGCGCTCATTATACTTGAGCGTAGCCTTAAAAAACTGAATTTGGAAATGCCAACCAGTTAAAACAGTTAGCCTGCTGCTAGCGTTTGTTGTCCAGCGAATAACCTGCCGAGCGAACCGTGCGAATGTAATCCTCACCGCTGGCATTCATTGCTTTGCGCAAGCGCCGAATGTGCACATCCACAGTTCTGGCTTCCACATATACATTATGGCCCCACACCGCATCCAGCAGTTGCTCGCGAGAAAAGACGCGACCGGGGTTCTCCATAAAATGGCGTAACAATCGATATTCGGTCGGACCTAATTGAACGGCTTCACCGTTTCTCGTCACACGGTGCGAGACATTGTCCAGATGGATGTCTTCAAATGTCAGATCTTCACCGGCAAGGGCAGGGCGCACGCGCCGCAATACCGCTTGAATACGCGCGATCAATTCTTTTGGAGAAAAGGGTTTTACAACATAATCGTCGGCACCCATTTCAAGCCCTCGGACCCTGTCCGGTTCATCAGCACGAGCTGTCAGCATTATGATGGGTACATTGGCAGTGTCTGCATTTCGGCGTAACTGGCGACAAATTTCCAGGCCGGACAGGTTAGGCAACATCCAGTCCAACAAGATTACGTCCGGAGTATCCTGAACTGCCATATATAGGCCGTCTTCTCCGTCGGCGACCGTCTCAATAATATAGTTGGCGCGCTCCAGGTTATAGCGAACCAACTCTGTGATATTCAGGTCGTCTTCTATCAGTAGTACTTTGGTCTTCACTTGATGGTTCCTTTTCACCGCTTTTTTGCGGTCACTCAACGAACATTGTCTATTTTATACTAACCAAATGTTACAGTTTAATGGCGACAAACCTGCATTATTACTGTCTTGTTTCACCTTATAACTTATTATTTCTATTGGTTAATTTTTGTTTGGTGCCTTTAGTTCAAAACTAAACACTGTGCCTTTGCCGACCTGGCTTTCTACATTTAGCAAGCTGTCGTGACGCAATAAAATATGTTTCACTATGGCAAGACCTAGCCCTGTTCCTCCCATTTTGCGGGAACGAGCATCGTCAATTCGGTAAAATCTTTCTGTAAGTCTGGCTAAATGTTCGTGTAAAATGCCCGGACCTTCATCGCGAATTGATATGGATATTATGTTGTTATCCACGTTAGTCGCTGCGCTGACAAACACAGTCGTGTCCCGATCAGCATATTTGGCGGCATTCACCGTGAGATTGATCAAAACCTGCATCAATTGATCAGGGTCTGCGACAACCTTTTCCGCCCCTGCATCAATATTTGCCTCAAATTTGATGCCCCGCTCTTTGCCGATTGAAGAAGCAGTCAAAACAATGCTGTTAATCATTGTAGCAAGGTTGACTTCACTGTCCGGTGATTCGTGCCGCGACATTTCAATTCGTGAAAGCGAGAGCAGGTCATCGATCAATCGGACCATACGTTCGGTTTCTGTTTGCATTATTCCCAAAAACCGTTCGCGCGCAAGTGCGTCGCCCTTGGCAGGCCCTTGCAATGTCTCAATGAAGCCAATTACAGAAGAAAGTGGTGTTCGCAGCTCGTGGCTGGCGTTCGCCACAAAGTCCACGCGCATTTGCTCTGTTTGCAACATGCTGGTCACTTCATAGAAGAAGGCCATGGCCTGTGTGGGGACATCTTTCGAACCGGTTCCTGACACCCTGGAAATTGTAACATCAAACGCTCGCTTCTGGCTGTTGGTGAAGCGGATCACGCCTGCATTTTTTTTGCCGTCGACAAATATTTTTTGGATCGCATCAACTATCTTTGATTGCCGCAAGTACAAATAAACATCATTGCCGACAACATCTTCGCCCAATAGCTCCTCTGCTGCATGATTTGCAAATGACACCCCGTGATCCTCGCCAATAATCAAGATAGGAAGCGGAACGGCGTGCAAAGTTTTCGCCCAGACCGAACTCATCCCACTGCCCTGACCTCCAAAACCAATTGAATCATCCTGTTTTTTGGCGGGTTTTTTTTCAGTGTTATTGGTATCCGCTCGATCCAGTTGCAGCAGCAAAATGATTGTCACAGCCAAGATCACCACTGCTGCCTGCGTAGAAATCAAATCCAAAGACCAAAAAAAAGTAAATAGGGCTAACAGAACAGCGATAACCATTCGCCTAGTCAGGAGACTGGCTAGTTTTGTGATGGTTTTGTTTGCTTGAGTCATAATACGAAATGGTTACCGCCAAGGGTTAAGGGAACTAGCTGCAGTATGTACGTGCAGTAAAAAACAGCAACATTACATTTACATGACGGTCTTTTGTTGCTTGTTATCAAATTTTATTAGGCAAAATGTAACAAAATGGCGTAATAATAGGTTGTTGGTTGGGGTTTGGCCTGCGAAAATGCAGCCCGAATATAGTTTTGTGACCATTTACAATGGATTTGTTGTGACCGAAAAACCAATAGTACCTGATACTTCTGAGAGTGACTCTGAAACCTCCGAAAACGACAGAATTGCGGAACGTCGGCAATTGTTGATGTTGGGGGCCGCTGGTCTTCCCATGATGCTTACATTGAAAGCATCGGCGCAGGAGGTGCTTGTCTCACAATTAACCTGCGCTATTAAACTGCCAAAGCGGTTGCGAATTTTGGTGGATTGTGACGGGCGTGCCTGGGTAGGCACTAAGAATATCAAATATACAAATGGTAAAGGCTTTAAGGTCGCTGACATTGTTAAATTTAAAGACGATGCGACCTACGCATTCCCTGCTGGCGATGTGCCAAATTACTGGTTGCCTGACAATTGCCCGATTGAAGAATGCAGTAATGGTGGCGGCGGCGATGATGATGATGACGGTTTTGATTATGAAACAGCATCGGCAGAATTGGATGACCTGATGCGCACATCTTTGCCGTCGCAGGCAGATGGTATTGTGTTGGCCTCGGCACGTATGGGGGACGGGGACGATGACGATGACGAAGACGACTGCGATGAGGATTGGATTGATTCAGGGTATGCTTTCTACGAGTTGAGTAAAAACTCAACTATCCTGCCTGTTGACCATACCAGTGGTACCGGATGGAGCCCGCAGGCCAACACGCAAGGTTTGTTTATTGCGCTGTCTCTGGTATACGAAAGCAGGCACGGCGATGCTCCGGGCTGGCCAGGAATTTCCTGTATTGTTTCCATAATAAGTTATTTCGGCACCCAAAATTAACGTAAAGCCCCTTTTGTCGGCGAAGTTCTGATATGGCTGCAGTCCCGCCTACCACTGGCAAAAAATGGTCATCTGATTCTCGCCAATATTTGGCTATAGAGTATGATGACACTTTTTTGGTATATTTCCGCCCGTCGGGAGAAACTCACTTTTTGAATTTCCTTTCTTACGGAATGGTTGACGCCGTGTCGTCTATGCCTTTGTCTGAGGAAGAAATATTGGCCCGGATGAGGACAGACTTTTCCCTGACTGCAGAAGAGTTACCTGAAGCGCTTGTTGCTACAACTCTAAGCGAGCTGGATCAGGCAGGCTTGATCTCCGCCTTGGGTGCGGGAGCATGAGCGCGCTTTCCTGTGTGGCCAGTTATCAACGACGTGATTTGCGCGCAGCGCTGCGCAACGGTTCGTTCACGCTGCACTTGGGGCCGTTTAGCCATCTTATATCAGGGGCGAGCGAACCTTTGCTTGATTACCTGACTGATACCTACCGTGATTACCCCGTAGAGCTATCCCCCAGCGATGTGACAGATGTTCTGCTTCGCCTGGAGGCTCCAAATGTTTTACGCCGCTTTGTCCGGCGGCAAATAACACCCAATCCGGGTTTTAAGATTCCCGCGGTGCCATTGCCGTTAAGTATGGCGCCTCTGGCATTTGAGATGGGACTTAACCTCTCTGTTGCGCTTAAATGCTGCCGATTTATCAACGTGCACGCAGGCGTGGTTGCAGATGAGACCGGGGCAATTGTCATGAGTGCTGCTTCCGGTGCTGGCAAAAGCACTTTGACGGCGGCGTTGTTGCAGCACGGATACCGTCTGTTCTCCGATGAATTTGCCCTAATCGGACTGGACCAGCCGCTGTTGCACCCCTATCCACGGGCCATATCGCTGAAACAGGAAACCATTCCCGTGGTTCGGGATATGGTTGGCGACAACTGGATTAGTAAAACAGTGACAGGAACCCCGAAGGGCGACATCGCCTATTATCGGGCAAGGGCTAGTGACGTGGCGCAGGACAAAATACCCACAAAAGCCAAACTGGTCTTGTTTCCCAATTTTGAAAAAGGCGCCCGGCCTGTTGCGCGTCAGTTAAACCCGGCGGAAGCAATCATGCGTCTTGTCCCAGCATCAACCAACTATTCCCTGCTTGGTGAGCCAGCCTTCCATGCGGTCACCGGGATGTTGAAAAACATACGTGCTTACGAGATTACCTATGGATCGACAATGGATAGTTTGCGCCTTGTTGAACAAATAACCGATCAGAAGTTAGTCTGATGCAAAAGTCCGCTCTCAAACAGATAGTTGGGATTGCTCCTTTGCCCGAAAAAGTGATGGACCGCATTGACCTTGTTCGGTATGCCGACGCAAATCACATTCTTGGTCAAATGGCATCGGTTGACACCGCTGGTGTGAGCGATCGATTGAACGATATATTCAGGAATGCGCTGCTGCGGGCAGGGCATGACCACACCATGTTGCAGTTTGAGATGAACCGGCTGGAGCATGCGCTTTCAGGAACCGGCATAGAGCCTGTTGTATTAAAGGGCGGTGCATATGTAGCACAGGGAAAAAGGGCGGCAGGCGGCAGGCGGGTCAGCGACCTGGATATTCTGGTAACGGAAGGCGAATTAGACGAAGTGGAGGCCCGGCTGAAACAGGCCGGCTGGTCGCCTGACGAAGCAACGGACAACGAATATGACCAAGCCTATTACCGAGAGCATATGCACGAGCTGCCACCGCTGCGCCATGCCAAAAGAGGCACGATTATCGACGTACACCACCGCCTCCTGCCCAAAACAGCGAGATCCAACGTTGATGTCGCTTTGATGCAGCAATCAGCAACGCGCGTTGCAGGAACCCTGGTGAAAACATTTGACGATGTGGATATGTTCATCCACTCAGCGGTGCATGCTTTCGCCGACGGGGCTATAGACACGCCGGCGCGCAGTTTGGTGGAGCTGTATATGCTTTACTCTGAACTGTCATTCAACGATACCTCACGCCTTCAAATCCGTGCAAAGGCCGTTGGCGCGTCAAAACCTGTATCCACGGCGTTATGGGCCATCGACGAATTTTTCAGTGCGGACGGTGCTCCTGCTCTGTTGAATAAAACGCTAACAGAAAAGCCGCACTTCATCCTGCGATGGGCCATTACGTCCAAGACATTTGAGCGGCGGTTGGCACCGCTGGCGAAGGCACTTCTTTATATCCGCAGTCACTATTTGAGGATGCCACTGCGCCTGCTTGTGCCGCACTTGGCGCGTAAAGCCATCGCCTGGCGGCCAAGCGTACAAAAACCTGTCGAGCTACCCTTTCCCTAATAATATCGTTTAGGCCTTGATAATGCGGTGTTAAGCACGGAATATTGGTGTGTTTCTGCTTGCATCTCAAGCCATGCATGGTTTAAGAGCAAATGAAATTGCGCAAAACGCCTTGATATTGAAATATCACGAAAGGGTGTAACGCTGTGTAAAAGGTAAGAGTGATGAGTGAATGGCGTCCAGATAGCTGGAGGAAAATGCCGATAATCCAGGTGCCAACCTACCCGGACGAGGCCGAACTGAAAGCAGTAGAGCATGAGCTTTCCAGTTATCCGCCACTGGTTTTTGCAGGCGAAGCCAGAAACCTGAAAGCCCAGTTGGGCGATGTTGCACTTGGTAAAGGTTTTTTATTGCAGGGCGGTGACTGCGCAGAAAGCTTTGCTGAGTTTCATCCCAACAATATCCGGGATACTTTTCGCGTGCTGCTGCAAATGGCTGTTGTTTTAACTTTCGCCGCCAGTTGTCCAGTGGTCAAAGTGGGCCGTTTGGCTGGTCAATTCGCCAAGCCGCGTTCCAGTGACATTGAGACCAAGGACGGCATTGAGCTACCCAGCTACCGCGGCGATATCATCAACGGCATTGATTTTACCGCCGACGCTCGCATTCCAGACCCCAAACGCATGCTGCGCGCATTCAGCCAGTCGGCTGCGACGCTCAACCTGCTTCGGGCATTCGCACAGGGCGGTTACGCCAACTTGATGTCGGTCCACAAGTGGAACCTGAATTTTGTTACTCAAAGCGGCGCGGGCGAGCGATACCGCGAGCTTGCCGACCGTATCGGCGAGTCGCTGTCCTTCATGCAAGCGTGCGGCATCAACCCCGGCGAAGTCAGGCAGCTGCAGGGAACCGATTTTTATACATCCCATGAGGCGCTGCTGCTTGGGTACGAGCAAGCGCTGACGCGGGTGGATAGTACGTCTGGCGATTGGTATGACACCTCAGCTCATATGTTGTGGGTTGGTGACCGCACTCGCCAAACTGACGGGGCTCACCTTGAGTTCTTGCGTGGCGTGGCTAACCCGTTGGCGTCGAAAGTTGGGCCGACCACTGACCCCGATGATTTGATTCGTCTGATCGATATTCTGAACCCTGACAACGAGGCGGGTCGATTGACGCTGATTACACGCTTCGGTGCGGACAAGGTTGAGGAATATTTGCCGAGAATTCTCCGCAAGGTAAAAAGCGAAGGCCGTCATGTTGTCTGGTCCTGTGATCCCATGCACGGCAATACACTGTCTGCGGCAGGAGGCCTGAAAACCCGGCCATTTGAGCGTATCTTGCAGGAAGTTAAGCAAGTGTTCGCCTGTCATAAAACTGAAGGCACGTATGCTGGAGGCATTCATCTGGAGTTGACCGGGCAGAATGTTACGGAATGTACCGGCGGTGCCGCTGCGATCACGGAAGACGGACTGTCATCGCGGTATCATACCCACTGTGACCCGCGCTTAAATGCCAACCAGGCTATTGAATTGGCGTTTTTGGTGGCCGGTGCCCTTAAAGAAGAACGTGATGCAATGGCAAGCGTTGCTGCCGAGTAGATTCGACACATCCGTGGCCGATACAAATGACCGTCCGGCAAGGACGGCTAACGAGGTTTTTTGGTTGTCTCTAGGGCTTGTTTGGTACTGCAGGTCGAGGTAAAAGGCTGCCATGACTGATACTCTCTCAATATATCTGGTTCAATCGAACCCAAGACTTGGCGCGGTGAAAGAAAACTGCGAGGCAATAGCAGCTGCATACGCCCGCGGGATGGTTGCGGGCGCTGACCTTGTCCTGACCCCAGAACTGTCTGTTACCGGCTATCCGCTTGAGGATCTGGTTTTGAAGCCATTTTTTGTGCGGGTTGCTATGCAAGCGGTCGAAAGCCTGGCAGAAATAACCAGCGGTGAGGGATTGCCAGGATTAATAGTTGGTGTTCCCTGGAAGGTCGACGGCCGGTTATTCAACGCGATTTTGTTGCTGGACGGTGGCAAGATATCAGAAATTCGTTACAAACACGACTTGCCTAACTACGGCGTTTTCGATGAAAAGCGGGTGTTTGATCAGGGGCCGTTACCGCAGCCTATTGATTTTCGTGGTTTCTCGCTGGGCGTCATGATCTGTGAAGATATGTGGTACCCCGAGGTCTCATCCGCGCTGGCTACGGAAAAGGCCGACATTCTTTTGGTGCCGACTTGCAGCCCATTCGAATTGGACAAACACGGCGAACGACAGGTCTATGCCCGCAAGCGGGTTGAGGAAACCGGATTGCCGCTTGTGTTCTGCAACCAGATATGCGGTCAGGACGAATTGGTTTTTGACGGCGCGAGCTATGTTCTGGACGCAAACGGTCAACCTGTAGTGCAGCTTGCCGCGTGGAAAGAGACGGAGCAGCTTACTTCCTGGCGTCGCACGCCCACAGGGGCTGTTTGCACGACCCAAAAATCCGTAAAACTCGAAAATGGTTTGGCGGCCATGTACCAAGCTATGATGCTGGGTTTGCGCGACTATGTGCAGAAAAACAGATTTCCCGGCGTTATTTTGGGGCTCTCGGGGGGCGTTGACAGCGCTCTTTCGGCGGCGGTTGCTGTTGATGCATTGGGTGCTGCGCAAGTGCACTGTGTAATGATGCCTTCCCGCTACACATCGGGAGAAAGCCTCGACGACGCAGCGGAGTGCGCCAAATTATTAGATGTTCCGTATGAAACTATTGCAATCAAGCCGGGCGTAGACGCCTTCAATACAATGCTTGCAGGCTCTTTCGAGGAGACCAAACCTGACACCACAGAAGAAAATATTCAATCTCGACTGCGCGGCCTTGTGTTGATGTCACTGTCCAATAAGTTTGGCAATATGGTTCTGACAACTGGCAATAAGTCTGAAATGTCAGTGGGCTATGCGACTTTATACGGTGATATGTGTGGCGGTTACAGTGTGCTGAAAGACGTCTATAAGCTTGATGTGTTTGCCTTATGTCGTTGGCGCAACGAAAATATGCCGACAAATGCTCTTGGACCGGAAGGACTGGTGATGCCGGACAATATCATCACCAAACCACCCACTGCCGAGCTTCGCGACGACCAAAAGGACGAAGACAGTCTGCCACCCTATGAGAGGCTGGATGACATACTTCACTGTCTGGTCGATGAGGAAATGGCTGTTGCTGACATTGTTGCGCGGGGCCACGATGCATCAGAGGTTGCGCGGATCGAGCACCTGCTGTACATCGCCGAGTATAAAAGGCGTCAGGCTCCGCCCGGCGTTAAGATTACTCGAAAGAATTTTGGTCGGGACCGGCGGTATCCGATTACAAACGGTTTTAGAAGTGCGCGACCGTAACAACACCGAAAGATGGCCAGGTAATCGCTGATGGCTTCAAGGAAAAGACAATGAGTGTAAAAGTTCGTTTTGCGCCGTCACCGACGGGGAAATTACATATCGGTAATATTCGTGCCGCTTTGGTAAACTGGTTGTTTGCCAAACAGCAGAATGGCACCTTTGTGCTGCGGATTGATGACACTGACGTGCAGCGGTCCACCCAGGAAAACGAGGATGCCATTAAAGCAGACCTTACCTGGCTGGGGTTGAACTGGGACGAAACTTTCCGTCAAAGCGAACGGTTTGACCGCTACAACGACGTTGTTGCTACCCTGAAAGACGCAGGCCGACTATATCCATGCTATGAAACCGCTGAGGAACTGGACGTAAAACGGAAAATCCAGATGGGGCGCGGGATGCCGCCGGTTTATGACCGCTCCGCATTGGCGCTTGGTGCAGAGGAAATTGCAGCTTTTGAAGCCGACAACCGAAAACCACATTGGCGTTTCAAGCTGGAAGTCCCTGCACGTGTTGAGTGGGACGATCTTATCCGCGGGCGGGTATCAATCGATATGGAGTCGGTTTCCGACCCGATCCTGATCCGGGAAGATGGTAGTTTTCTCTATACCTTACCCAGCGTGGTGGACGACAGTGATTACGGCATCACTCACATCGTGCGTGGTGAAGACCATGTGACCAACTCCGCGGTTCAAGTGCAATTATTTGATGCGGTTGGCGGCAACGTGCCACAAATGGCTCATTTTGCACTGATGACAGGCAAGGGTGGTGAAGGCCTGTCCAAGCGCCACGGTGCTATGGCGATCGGTGAATACCGCGACGAGGCGGGTCTGGAGCCTATGTCGATCATATCATTGATGGCGAGGGTGGGCACCAGCGAACCAATCGAAGCTTACGCCGTGGTTGACCCTCTTATTGACGGCTTTGACTTTGGAAAATTCAGCCGATCGACCGCCAAACTGGACCCGGCGGATCTGGAAATGTTGAATGCAAAAATTCTGCACACGCTTCCCTATGCATTCGTTCAGTCAAGATTGGATGGTGTCAGCGAAGACATGTGGGCCGCCATTCAGCCCAACCTCAATAAGCTATCTGATGTTGCTGACTTGTTGAGGATCATTAACGGACCGATTATACCAATTATTGAAGATGCGGACCATATTGCCAAGGTCCGCGAACTGTTTCCAGCTGGCGCAGTAACGCCGGAGACTTGGGGAATATGGACCGGTATAATCAAGGACAAGCTAGGTGTGAAGGGTAAGGCGCTTTTCAAGCCGTTGCGGCAAGCGCTGACCGGGCAGGAACACGGCCCTGAAATGGCTGTTTTGCTGCCACTGATTGGACGTGATCGCATTTTGGACCGTTTGGCTACCTGATATATGGTTGATATTCATTTATATAACACCAAGGCACGGGCCAAACAGCTTTTTGAACCCATCAACCCGGCTAACGTTCGAATGTATGTGTGCGGGCCAACGGTTTACGACCATGTGCACATAGGTAATGCGCGCCCGGTTGCGGTGTTTGACGTAATGTTTCGCTTGTTACGTCATGTATATGGTAGCGATCACGTGACATACGCCCGCAATATTACTGATATTGAGGACAAGATTATGGAGCGCGCTGTGCGTGACGGCGTTAGCATCAAGTCGTTGACCGAGCGCTGCGCCCGTCAATATCAAACGGATATGTTAAAGCTGGGAACGCTGGAACCAAGCTTGCAGCCCAAAGCAACAGAACACCTACCCGAGATGATTAAGATGATGAAAGTCCTGATCGAAAAGGGACACGCTTATGTTGCCAAGGGCCATGTGATGTTCCACGTGGCGTCGATGGAAAATTACGGCCAGTTGTCACGCCACTCACGAGATGAGCTTATCGCCGGCGCGCGCGTTGAGGTGGCACCCTATAAGAAAGATGCGGCGGACTTTGTGCTGTGGAAGCCATCCTCAGAAGATCAGGTAGGCTGGGACAGCCCTTGGGGCAAGGGCAGACCGGGCTGGCACCTTGAGTGTTCCTGCATGATCGAAAAGCATCTCGGCGAGACCATTGACGTTCACGCGGGCGGACAGGATCTGATTTTTCCGCATCACGAAAATGAAATTGCTCAAAGTGAATGCAGCCACGGCACCACATTTGTGAATTACTGGATGCACAATGGTTACCTCACTGTTGACGGTGAAAAAATGTCCAAGTCCCTTGGAAACTTTCACACCGTGCATGACCTTTTGAAAGAACATGAAGGCGAAGCGTTGAAGCTGTCGCTCTTGGTGGCGCATTACCGTCAGCCCATTGATTTTTCGATAAAGACCATTCAAGAGCAAAAGCGCAGGCTTGATCGATGGTATCGGTTAACTGAAGACGTTGCTGCAGATGCGACTATCCCTATGGCGGTTATTGAAGCGCTTGCGGACGACCTAAATACGTCGAAGGCAATCGCAGCACTTGACTCTTTAGCCAGCGACGAGACTGCGGGAGCATTAAAGGCTGGCGCACAGTTTCTTGGCTTGTTGTTGCAGACCAACGACCGTTGGTTCAAAGGCGACGCACCGGAGGGTATTACCGCTTCGGAAATTGACGCCCTGATTGCTGACCGTATCAAAGCAAGAGCCGACAAGGATTTTGCCGAATCTGATCGAATCAGAGGCAAACTCGAGTCGGCAGGTGTGATTCTTGAAGACAGCGCGTCTGGCACTACATGGCGCAAGGCTGATTAAGTGGCACTGAACCCCGCCATAATTCTCGTGCAACCGCAGCTGGGCGAAAATATTGGCAAAACAGCCAGGGCCATGTTGAATTTTGGTCTGACAGACCTGCGGTTGGTTTCGCCTCGTGATGGTTGGCCCAATCCGTCGGCAGGACCTGCGGCATCTGGCGCCGATACTGTCCTGGACCAGGCAAAAGTGTATGCCAATGTGGCGGATGCTGTCGCCGATTGCCACAGGGTATTTGCTGCGACCGTGCGTGACCGGGATATGCCGAAACCGGTTGCTACACCTCAAGCTGCTGCCCAAATTGTTGCAGAATATGACGCATCCAGCATGAATTGTGGCTTTCTATTTGGCCGCGAGGCTTCAGGCCTGTCTAACGATGATGTATCACATGCCGACATTGTATTGACCGTGCCGGTCAACCCGTCGTTTGGTAGCCTGAACCTTGCGCAGGCAGTTATCTTGGTTGCCTACGAGCTGTTTAACATGACGGACGGTACTGAGGACATGGTGGATGCTGACCGTGAGGAGCCAGCGGATAAGGCAGAGACAGAAGGCCTTCACCAGCATTTACTGGAAGAACTAACCAATCGTGGTTATTTCCGCAGCGAAGGCCGCGAAGCGACCCAGCGGCGCACTTTACGTAATTTAATATTGAATGCGGGTTTTTCGTCGCAAGAAATTCAGACGCTACGCGGGGTTATTAAATCACTATCCCGACCAAAGTGTTAATCTCAGCTTCATTTGACGCGGCTATATAGTTAGCTAAAGTGGCCGCCACAAGTAGGCCGAAGGGAGTAGGAATTATGTTTGCAGCTGTAGTTGGCGCAATGATGTTAATGCAGAACATTGACGAAACTGGTATCGCAGTAGCGCGACCAGTGGGTGACGCAATTCTTGAACCCGCGTCCGGCAGCGTTTTCCAGGTTTTTGAGTTTTACGGCAGGCCACCACACACATGGCGCCATGCGACAAGAATGGTTAAAGGCTACCGCCATGATGGCCGGGAAGGACGTTTGGCGTTTGTGAAAACCGGGGCCACCCACTTCTTTCTGGTATTGAACTTCGACATGCTGCGTGAGCAAAAAATGTGGATTGGCCTAAGTGCGGAATGTAACGATCAGGCTGACTTGAAATGGCTGGACGAAACTGCGCTGGTCGATGGTAGCTTTCGCGCCTGGAGCCCAGTCGCTCAAAAAGGCATCCGAGAGGGATGCGCCAGGCTAGAGGGCACGGGTACCCGGTTGCCCGTGTTTTATGATCCTACTGAATTTGGCGTTCGTTGGGAAATTGGTGGGGTCAACAACAATATCAAGCATATGATGGTCGAGTTTCCAGTGCCTCCGAAAGAGACAGACGAGGCTGACCCTGCCAGCAAAAATTAATCAGGGCCAATTACCGTTTTAACGGTTCAACAGCTGGGCCATCTCCATGGCGAAATAGGTAAGAATGCCGTCTGCGCCAGCGCGTTTGAAGGCGAGCAACGATTCCGCCATGACTGTCTCCTGATCTAACCAGCCGTTTTGGCCCGCCGCGACCAACATGGCATACTCGCCCGACACCTGATAAGCGAAAGTTGGCACAGCGAAGGCGTCTTTCACGTCCCTGATTATGTCCAAATAGGGCATGCCCGGCTTAATCATCACGCTGTCAGCGCCTTCGTTAATATCCATTTCGACTTCGCGAATGGCTTCCAGCCGGTTGGCGGGATCCATCTGATAGGTCTTTTTGTCGCCGCTCAAAACTCCGCTACTACCAACGGCGTCGCGGAAGGGACCATAAAAGCCAGACGCATATTTCGCCGCATAAGCCATTATTTGAACATCCTGGAACCCGGCGCGATCCAACTCACTGCGTATGGCTCGAACACGACCGTCCATCATGTCGGACGGCGCAATAATGTCAGCACCCGCAGAAGCCTGAACAACCGCTTGCTGGACCAGAATGCCTATAGTTTCATCGTTCAGAATTTTACCGTCTTCCACGAGGCCGTCTTGGCCGTGATTGGTGTAGGGGTCTAAAGCCACATCGGCCAACAAGCCAATATCCGGTACAGCATCTTTGATTGCTGACAGGGCAGTGTTGATAAGATTGTCCGTGTTTAGGGCTTCATCGCCCCGTTCGGACCGGCGTTCTGGCGGAGTTGATGGGAAGAGGGCGATGCAGGGAATGCCTTCACTGTGCGCCTGCTTGGCGGCGAGGACCGCTTTGTCTACACTCAGCCGCGAAACGCCAGGCATGGAATCGACAGGAATTTCCTGACTGGTGCCCTCGCAAATAAACAGCGGCCATATTAGGTCATCAATCGACAGATTGGTTTCTCGAACCATTCGGCGCGACCAGTCAGTTGATCTAGGTCGGCGCAGGCGAGTGTTTGGAAAAGATTTTGTCATGTCTGGACTCATTTTTTGACCGGATCGATGTCTCTACTCTGTTTGTCATTGAAACGCCCGAAAAAGCAACAATTTACCTACAATTTTATCGTTAACCAAGCGTTAGGGCTTCTGGAAGAAACTGGCAAACAACGGATTCGACGAAAAATTGTTTAAATTTTCCACATGAACAGGGTTTCGGCGCTCCAAAACCAGGAAAATTTTTGTAAAAAGGGTAACGAACCATGAGTGGCTATGACTTTAACGACCCGAAATTTCTATTTCTCGACATCCTGTCGCTGGTAGAGAGGCTTCACCGACGGTTGCTGGATGTGTTGAAAAACCACCTCGAGCAGATCGGCCGTAACGACCTGAACCCGGTGCAAGCCCTGCTATTGCATAACATCGGCGAGAATGAGATGACAGCGGGTGAGCTGAAAACCAGGGGTTACTACCAGGGCTCCAATGTTTCCTATAATTTGAAGAAACTCGTCGAAATGGGCTATTTGCGTCATGAGCGCTCGGATTATGATCGCAGAGCTGTTCGTATTTCTCTGACAGATATGGGCTATGAAATTCGGGATTTGATTGATCAGCTGTATGTCCAGCATATGCAAGAACTGATGCGCGATGACCTGATTTCCCATGATGAACTGAAGCATCTTCGCAAAAACCTGCGCAATCTGGAACGATTTTGGTCCGACAAAATCCACTTCGGCCTGTGATGTGTCAGTAAACCGTGTTTCAGTAATTGGCGTTGTAGAGATCAAAACCAAAATTTCTGGTTCCGTTAAGCAAATTTTAGTATAAATATTAGACATTGTTAGCGTGAAAATTGACCTGCGACAATTTCGTAGCTGGACGAAACATGTAGTTTTAGGCTAGCTAGCGACGCGTAGCACCCTTATATAGGGGCTAGACGCATGTGATTAAGGCCAATTAATCAACGGACTATCAGATGGACTATGAAAAGATTTTTGCTGAAGCGATAGACGCGATCCATGACGAGGGTCGATACCGCGTGTTCGCCGACATTACACGTGATCGTGGCAGTTTTCCGCGCGCTGAACGCCATGATGCCGGTGACAATGCAAAATCAATCACTGTTTGGTGCAGCAATGATTATCTGGGGATGGGCCAACACCCCGACGTTTTAGCAGCAATGCATAAGGCGCTGGATGAAACCGGCGCTGGCGCTGGCGGCACTCGCAACATCGCCGGTAATAACCACTATCATGTTTTGCTGGAACGCGAATTGGCTGACTTGCACGCTAAAGAAGCATCGCTTTTGTTCACTTCCGGTTATATTTCCAACGAGGCAACCCTGTCGACGGTGGCAAAATTGCTGCCTAACTGCGCTGTTTTCTCTGACGAACTTAACCACGCCTCAATGATTCAGGGTATTCGCAATAGTGGTGCGAGGAAATTTATTTTCCGTCACAATGATGTTGAGCATCTTGAAGAATTGTTAAAGGCAGCTGATCCGGCTGCACCCAAAATTATTGCTTTCGAATCGGTTTATTCGATGGACGGCGATATCGCCCCAATCGAACAGATTTGTGACCTCGCAGATAAATACGGTGCAATGACCTACCTGGACGAAGTGCATGCCGTTGGTATGTACGGCGCAGAGGGTGCGGGTGTTGCCCAGCACGACGGCGTTGCAGAACGGATTACAATCATTGAAGGCACGCTGGGAAAGGCATTCGGTGTTATGGGCGGTTATATCGCTTCATCAAAGGCGCTTGTTGATGTGGTGCGCAGTTATGCGTCAGGCTTCATTTTCACAACAGCGCTCAGTCCTGTATTGGCTGCTGGTGTTTTGGCCAGCGTACGTCATTTACGCAAAAGCGATATTGAACGAACCGCACAGCAAACTCGTGCCAAAGACCTGAAAAGCCGTATGAAAGCCGTAGGTCTGCCGGTTATGGACTCGGTAAGCCATATTGTGCCGCTGTTTATCGGTGACCCAGTCCTATGCAAGCAGGTGTCTGATATTCTGTTGAATGAATTCGGTATATACGTTCAGCCGATCAACTACCCAACAGTCCCTAAGGGAACCGAAAGGCTTCGTTTCACGCCGGGGCCACTTCACGACGATAAAGCTATGGATGCTTTGCTCGACGCCTTGTCCACCGTATGGGCACGCCTCAATTTGGCACGCTCCGCGGCCTAGGCAGATGGATGGCAGTCCCCCGCAATATTATCATCGAATTCACACCGGTTGGAAACTCGGTAAAAGTCTCTGCGGTATGCGAGGATAGCGGCCGCGAAGTCTCCATCGTTGGTGATAGAAATGCCGGGAAAACTGAGCTTGAAATGCTGGCAGTCCGTAAGTTAAAATATGTGATGGCGAAAGACGAAAAAACTGAACCCACCCGCCGGGGCTTTGAGGCATAGGGCGTT
>JAJFIT010000031.1 GCA_021774775.1 Alphaproteobacteria bacterium
ACCACCAGCATTCGCCGCCAACAGGACAAAATTCGGGTTACCGCGCAATTGATTGATCCCTCAGGTGCCATTCTATGGTCGGATCGCTTTAACGCTGTCGGCGATGACATGATGGCCATGCAAGAATCGATCGCGGTTAAAGTGGCAAATGCCGTGTCCGCCGAACTGGACACGTCCGGCGTTCTCAAGAACCCCGAGACCGGCGTTATCTACAAAACCCGTGAGGAAGCGCTCGTCGCCATCGCTTCGCCGAAAAGCCGCCTTACGGCGCTGCTGTTGTGCATCCCGCCGCTTGGTATCTTTGGCATTCACCGCTTCTATCTTGGCAGGCCCTTCACGGCTATTTTATATCCCTTTACCGGCGGTTTGTTTATCTTTGGATGGTTAATAGACACGGTCCTGATTGCCCTCGGCACCTTCGCGGACGGCAAGGGCCGCCCGGTGAGTATTTGGCACCATGACCCGCTTAAAAAGCTAAAAACCTGATGACAATAGACGTCAAAATATGCGGCATCAGCGATGCCGCGCATGCCCATGCGGCTGCAATGCACGGGGCTACTTGGCTCGGGTTTATCTTTTTCCCGCCCTCCCCGCGTAACCTGTCACTGGAAGCCGCAAGGAAGCTTGCCCAGCAATTGCCGCAAGGCCCCAAACGCGTTGGTGTTTTTGTCAATGCAGCGGACGATTTGCTATTGGGTGCGGTTGAAGCCCTGTCACTGGACGCGGTACAGCTGCACGGCAACGAAACACCAGATGGCGCGGCCCGGATCAAAAAACTGCTGGACGTGAAGGTGATGAAAGCCATAGCGATCAGCACGGAAGAAGACCTGTCGAAGGCCGACCCGTTCCTGCCCCATGTGGACCGTATCTTGTTTGATGCCAAACCACCTAAGGGCTCTGTGCTACCCGGCGGCAACGCGGTCAGTTTTCCGTGGCAAATTCTAGGGCACAAACAGTTGCCCTACAAATGGATGCTGGCAGGCGGCCTGACCGCAGACAATGCGGCAGAAGCAGTTGCCGTCAGCGGTGCAACTGCGCTGGATGTTTCGTCCGGCGTGGAAACAGCGCCCGGAAAAAAATCATCTGCATCAATCCAGCACTTTCTTCGCGCAGCAAAAGCCATTAAGTAAAGAGCCTGTTTTTTTATCGCACCGTCTGACCACATCTTTGGCGGCGCAAACAAAGGGTGCAGCCGCATGGCGCTCAACAGCTATACTACCGGCCCGGACGAAAAAGGGCATTTTGGTCAATACGGCGGACGCTATGTCTCCGAAACCTTAATGCCGCTTGTCTTGCAGGTAGAGCAGGAATACCGCGCGGCCATGAAGGACGAAACCTTCCTGGCTGAACTTGATGAATTGAACCGCCAATATATCGGCCGGCCAAGCCCCTTGTATTACGCCGAGCGGCTGACCGACCATTTGGGCGGCGCAAAGGTTTATTTTAAACGCGAAGAGTTGAACCATACCGGCGCGCACAAGATCAACCACGCCATTGGTCAGGTGTTACTGGCCAAACGCATGGGAAAAACCCGGGTGATTGCGGAAACCGGGGCCGGGCAACACGGCGTCGCCACCGCAACTGTTGCGGCGCGTTTTGGTTTGGAATGTACTGTTTTTATGGGGGCGGTGGATATTGAGCGCCAAAAACCCAATGTTTTCCGCATGAAACTGCTGGGCGCAGAGGTGACACCAGTCACATCAGGGTCGGCCACTCTCAAGGATGCGATGAATGACGCGCTCAGGGACTGGGTCACCAATGTGCATGACACCTTCTATATCATCGGCACGGTTGCAGGCCCGCACCCCTACCCAATGATGGTGCGTGATTTCCAATCGGTGATTGGCCGCGAAACCAAAGAGCAAATTCTCCATATGGAAGGCCGCCTGCCCGACAGTTTGGTTGCCTGTGTTGGTGGCGGCTCTAACGCACTGGGGCTGTTTCATCCGTTTCTCGATGACCGCGATGTGGAAATGTATGCTGTCGAGGCCTCGGGCCACGGCGTCGACACGGACCAGCATGCAGCGTCAATTGCTGGCGGAAAGCCGGGAGTGTTGCACGGTAACCGCACCTATTTGCTGCAAACTGACGATGGTCAAATTACAGAGGCCCATTCGATTTCTGCAGGTCTGGACTATCCCGGCATCGGACCTGAACATGTGTGGCTGCACGAACAGGGCCGGGTTACCTATGTGTCGGCAACCGACAAGGAAGCCATGGAAGCTTTCCAGTTGTGTTGCCGCACCGAAGGCATTATCCCGGCGCTGGAGAGCGCGCACGGTCTGGCCCATGTAATGCGCATGGCCCCCACTTTGCCGAAAGACCATATCTGCGTATTGAACCTGTCTGGTCGCGGCGACAAGGATATTTTCACCGTCGCAAAAGAGCTGGGCGAGGAAATTTAGCATGAGCCGACTGAAAGCACGCTTTGATGCGCTCAAAGCCGATAACCGAGCTGCATTTGTCACCTATATTCAAGCAGGCGACCCGAACCGGGATGTATCGACCGCAATTCTAGCAGGATTGCCGGGCACGGGCGCAGATATTATCGAACTCGGCATGCCCTTCACTGATCCTGCCGCTGATGGCCCGGCGATTGACAAAGCAGCGCAGCGCGCCCTTGCTGCAGGAGCCTGCACCAAACAAACCTTCGAAATGGTACGCGAGTTTCGCACCGCAGACGACGCCACGCCCATTGTTTTGATGGGCTATTTCAACCCGGTTTTCCATTACGGCGTCGAAGCTTTTTGCAAAGATGCGGCGTCGGTCGGTGTGGACGGGCTGATCATTGTTGACCTGCCGCCTGAGGAAGACACAGAGTTGTTAGTGCCCGCAAACGCCAATAATATCGACATCATTCGCCTCGCCACACCCACGTCTGACGACGACCGGCTTACCACCATTGTTAACGGCGCGAGCGGTTTCGTTTACTATGTTGCCGTTGCCGGCGTAACCGGCGACAAGTCTGCCACTGCAGACAACATCGGCGATGCAGTTGCAAGGATCAAACGCCACACCAACCTGCCGGTTGCGGTCGGGTTTGGCATCAAAACACCGGAGCAAGCCGCAGGTGTTGCTGCGCGCGCGGACGCCGTCGTTGTCGGGTCTGCCATTGTATCTCTCATCGAGCAGGGACTTGAAAAGCAGCAACCCAATGCGGATATGATAGAAAATATACTGAATTTTACCCAAAATTTGGCTAATGGTGTAAGATCAGGCCGGTAAAACGGCGCTTAAGACAGATAAATAAATATTTTCTGAAGGGGGTACACGGCATGAGTTGGCTAACCAATTATGTCAAACCAAAGCTGCAAAAGGTTCTGAACGCACGGGATACCCCCGACAATCTTTGGCACAAGTGCAAAAGCTGCGGCCAGATGATTTTCCAGAAGGAATTTATCAGCAGCGGACGCGTGTGTGCCCACTGTGACCACCATGACCGCATGCCACCGGCTGAACGTTTTAAAACATTGTTTGACAATAATAAGTTTGACCTGGTTTCCCTGCCGTCTGTGGCGCAGGACCCGCTAAAGTTTAAGGACACCAAAAAATATACCGAGCGGCTGAAAACGGCCCGTTCCACCACCGGCGACGAAGACGCTATCAAGGTTGCGGTGGGTAAAGTTGGCGGGCAGAAAACCGTTATTGCCATCCAGAATTTCTTCTTCATGGGCGGCTCCATGGGCATGGCCGTGGGCGAAGGCATCATCACAGGCGCCAAGGAAGCGCTCAAACTCGGGGTGCCGTTTGTCATGTTCACCGCGTCAGGCGGCGCGCGCATGCAGGAAGGCATCCTGTCGTTAATGCAAATGCCGCGCACCACTGTTGCAGTGCAAATGTTGCGCGATGCTGGCTTGCCCTATGTCGTTGTGCTAACCGACCCCACGTCGGGCGGCGTTTCTGCCTCCTACGCCATGCTGGGCGACGTACAAATTGCCGAGCCCGGCGCGATGATCGCTTTCTCCGGCCCGCGGGTTATCGAACAAACCATCCGCGAAAAGCTGCCTGAAGGTTTTCAGCGCTCTGAATATCTGCTGGAACACGGCATGGTAGACATGGTTGTGCACCGGCACGAACTAGCCCCGCGGCTCGGCACTGTGCTGTCAATGTTGATGGCGGGCAGCCATAAGCGAAAAATTGCTGCAGAATAACAAACTCAGCCTGCAAATTACCACTGTGTAACAGTATCCGGAGCCCGCGCAGGATGGACAATCAGGCCAGCGACCAAGCAGCTGACAATAAAAGCGATCAAATATTGGCGCGCCTCATGGCGCTTCATCCAAAGAAAATTGACCTGTCGCTGGGGCGCATGCACGCCATTCTGGCGCGTCTCGGGCACCCGGAAAAGAAACTACCCCCGGTTGTTCATATTGCCGGTACCAACGGCAAGGGTTCAACGATCGCGACCCTGCGCGCCATCGCTGAAGCAGCGGGCCACCGGGTTCATGTCTACACCTCGCCGCATTTGGTGCGGTTCGGCGAGCGTATCCGCCTTGCCGGGCAGCTGATAGACGAAGAAACACTAGCCGTTTTGCTGGAGCGGGTTGAAACGGCTGCTGGCAACGATCCGATCACGTATTTTGAAGTCACGACCGCGGCAGCGCTGCTGGCCTTTGCTGAAACCCCGGCCGACCTTTGCATTCTGGAAGTAGGTCTTGGTGGGCGGCTGGACGCTACTAATGTTGTGGAAAATCCGGCGGCAGTTGGCATTACCCCCGTTAGCCTCGACCATCAGCAATTTCTCGGTGATACGCTGCAGGAAATAGCAGCAGAGAAAGCCGGGATTATCAAACCGGGTACGCCGCTGGTTGTAGGCAGCCAAAAGAAAGTTGGCCTCGATGTGATCAAGACAATTGCCGATGCGCATGGTGTCACACCACATCTGATTGATGAGGCTTGGCACGTGGAGGCCAAAACCGATGGCAGCGGCATATTGTATGAAGACTGGCAGTCTGTGCTGGACCTGCCGATGCCACCGCTGGTCGGTTCGCACCAGGTCAAAAACGCGGCAATGGCCATTGCTCTGGCTCATGCCCAACAGGCTGTTGCTATCCCGGATTCGGCCATTAAGGCCGGGCTTGGTTGGGTACGTTGGCCTGCGCGCCTTCAACAGATAAAAGACACAATATACAACGGGATTTTACCGAACGGATCAGACCTGTGGCTGGACGGTGGTCATAACCCGGCAGCTGGTGAAGTTATTCGGTCTTTCCTGCAAGGCGTTGATCCGGTCGAGCGGTCCGTGACGATGATACTCGCCATGATGGCAAACAAAGACGCTGCCGGATTTCTGCAGCCGCTCACCGGGCTTGTTGACCGGGTGATATCGGTACCGATCCCGAGCGAAGATGGCGCTGCGCAGCCTGCCAACTTGGCTGCTGCGGCAACAGACATTGGCATCAACGGTGTTGTCGCCAAAGATGTGCGCTCGGCCCTGACAGCAATCAAGGACAAAGCCCACCCGGGAAGGCCGCCCTTTGTGCTGATCGCTGGCTCACTTTTCCTCGCCGGGCAAGTGCTGCGGGACACTGACCTGCTGCCAACCTAATCGCAGAGCCCTGATTGAGCTATTCAGCCGCCCAGCTATATCGGTCTTTCATCACCTCGACCGACTGCGCAATCAGCTGTTCCAGAATCGATAGGTCCACATCCTCCAACTTATTGATATAAAGGCAGGATTTCCCGATTTTATATTTCCCGATTTTGCTCATCAATTCAGGAAAACCAGCAAAGCCCGGCATAATATAGACGGTCAACGATGTCTTGCGCGGCGACAGCCCCACTATCATCCAGCGGCCACCGCGCCCACTTTCATATTTATAATCATAGGCACCGAAGCCAATAATTGATTTGCCCCACATTTTAGCCTGCCAACCAGTGGTGCGCGCCATCAGGGTGCACACGGCGCGGGTATCTGCCTGGCGTTTCTTGTGCTCGATATCGTCGAGAAACGTCTCCACAGAGGCGTCATTTTGCTGTGTTTTCAACTCGGCCATCGCGGTCCCCTTTTTTATGCCTGCAGCGATATTTCCTTCTCAACAGCCGCCAAACTGTCTTTGCCAAAAAACATTTCCTCGCCGATAAAAAAAGTCGACACACCAAACATGCCCCGGTCAATTGCTTCCTGCGTTGCTTCCATCAGCGCGGCCTTCACCGCAGGGTCACCGACCTTCGCACTGTAATGGGCTGCATCCAGTCCCGCTGCCCCTAGTACAGCAAGCAAAACATCAGGGTCATCTGCTTTTTTTTCATCCTCCCACATCGCTTTCATAACACAAGCAGTATAAGCGTCTAACTCTCCGGCCATCTCAGCAGCCGCAGCGCCGCGCATTGCCCGCAGAGTGTTGACCGGAAAATGCGGGTTCATGGTAAAGTCCGTTAAGTCGTGGTGGCGAACAAACCGCATAATTTCGCGCCGCATGTAGTCCATTTTCGCAGGAATGCCAGCGAAGGCAAAGAAAGGTGACTGGTTACCCGTTGCCTTGAAAATACCGCCAAGCAAAGCAGGCCTGCGGGTAAAACTAACCCCTAACCGCTGTTCAATTTCCGGCAGAACCTTGTAGGCGAAGTAAGAATTGGGGCTGCCAAAATCAAACCAAAATTCAAGCTTTGTCACACATATTTCCTTAAAAGGTTTCGTTGTTGGGGCGAACGTCCAGCTCAAAGGTCCAGCAGTCCCTGGGCTGGTTATGCAGCATCCAATAGGTCTCTGCGATAGACGCCGGATCCAGGAGCGGCGTCTGCGCAAGCGCCTCTTCCCCGGCTCGTTCGGTAATCAACTGGCGCACCCATTTGGTATCCACCGCTGAATCGATCACCAAATGGGCGACATGAATGTTTTCCGGGCCCAGTTCGCGGGCCATGGCTTGCGCCAGACCGCGAAGGCCAAATTTAGCGCTGGCGAAGGCTCCGTAACCCGCGCCGCCGCGCATACTGGCGGTCGCACCAGTAAAGAAAATCGAGCCCGACCCTTGCTTGAGCATCACACGGGCAGCAGCCCGGCCAGCCAGAAATCCGCCGTAGCAGGCCATCTGCCACACTTTCCGAAACACGCGTTCAGTCGTGTCGGCAATCGGAAACTTGACGTTACCGCCAATATTGAAAATAACGACGGAAAGCTCACCCAACCCGGCAGCAGCTTCGATAAATTCGTCTACAGCCTCTTTCGAACGCGCATCCAGAGATCGGGCAACCAAGGTGCCACCGGCCTGCTCAATTTCCTCGCGTAACGGCTCCAGTTTGTCGGCGCCGCGACGACCAGCCACAACGACGTAACCTTCGCGAGCAAAACGCCTGGCGATAGCAGAGCCAATGTAATCACCGGCCCCAACTATGGCGCACACTTTGGGCTTTACGTCTTTTTCTTCTGTCACAGCGGCTCTCCCTCACTAATTAAGTGTAGGGCAATTGGGTCAAAAGTGAAATCCAGAGCGCATAGCCAATAAAAAAGGCGCCCGAAACCGGACGCCTTTCGTAATCATTCTTGCAAGTGAAGCTTAACCAACCGCGCTATCAATCCATGAAGCCAGTTGGGCCTTTGGTTTGGCGCCCATTGTGGTTGCCACCGGCTCACCGTCCTTGAAAATCAGGATCGTCGGGATCGAACGAACACCAAAACGGGTCGGTGTTTCGGGGTTGGCATCAATATCCATTTTGGCGATGATAATATCGTCGCGCTCATCGGAGATTTCTTCCAGTACCGGACCTATCATTTTACAAGGGCCACACCACTGTGCCCAAAAATCTACCAACACCGGTTTACCGGCATTTAATACATCGTCTTCAAATGACGCGTCTGTTACAGCAATCGTAGCCATGATATTTACTCTTTTCTATACCGCATCGGGCAGCGCCCGCGCATAATTTGGTTTCGATGATTTCCTCAGGGCCTAAAGTAGGAACGCTGCAGCTGATGGTCAAGGATTAGTAACGCACGCGTGATGGGTAAATGTCGTTTTTCCCGCCGGTTTATAGCCCAGCGTCCACAAGCGACTGTTCTATCAACTGGTCAGGCAGCTCCATAAGACGCGCAGCATCGGTCCAAAGCAAGGCTGCGGTAATTTTCTTGCCCGGATAGACGGACTTAAGCGCCCGCACATAAAGACCCATCTGACGCAGGTAAACATCCGGCACACCTGAAACTTGCGCGGGCGGCGGGCGATTGGTTTTATAGTCAATAATCATTACCTGATCATCGCTGGCTACCAACCGGTCGACCTGCCCGGCAATGGGGCGGCCAGCCGGATCGCTTGCTGTCTCAACCAGCCCGGCAATTGGAACCTCAGCCCGGCTTCCCGGGCCAAACAACGCCCCCAGTGCGGGATCATCCAATACCGCCTCGACTTCCTGCCAAAATGCCTGAGCATCACCGTCGCTGAGGTCGTCCGCGCGGCGCAGATACGCCAGTGCTGCTGGCTGGCGTGCAGCAGGCGGCATGTCCGGCAACCATTGCAACAGTGCATGTAGCAGATTGCCGCGCCTGAACCGCTGACCGGTGCTGCGGTCAAGCGGCCCTGTCACCGCTGGTTCCTCATCGGGCCGAGACGGAGCCAATGGTTTCACGGGCGTAGGCTCCGTGGGCATGGCTTCAAAAAGCCAGGCGGGCGCGACTGTCTCAACCCTATGGCCATCGCCCATTTCAATGGGTGCTTCAACCGCCGCCGTTTGCTCAACTTCAATACAACGAATGGCACGACCTTCGCTCATATGCTCCGCCGCATCTAATCCATCAAACCCGTCGCTGATCAATTTATACCAACAGTCTTCGCCTGGTTCGTTCGCACCGCGCCATCCGGCAACATACAGGTCGTCTTCCGCCCGCGTTAAGGCCACATACAACAACCGTCGATATTCAGAAAGCTGACGTGCTTTCAACTGCTCTCGTGCCGCTTCAATTTCCGGCAGTCCCCGTGCCTGGCTCGCCCAAACCGAAATTGTTGGCCCTAAAGGCATGTCCGGCTCAAGCGGTAGCAAACGGCCATCGCGTGACAGGTCAGGCAACCCCACAAGGTCGGATAAATATACGATCGGCGCCTGCAACCCTTTGGCACTGTGAGTGGTCATGATGCGAACCCGGTCGCCCGCCTGTTCCATGTCCCGTTTGATCTGGGTGTTGTTGCGTCGAACCCGCTCAATAAATGCAAGCAGCGACGCAGAATGGGTAAGTTCAAACGCCAGTGCTTCCTCCTGGAGCTCGTCAACCGGGTCGTGAATTTCATCGCCCAGCCTGCCAGCAAGCTTTCGCCTGCCGTCCAAATCGATAAGAATATGATTGAAAAAATCAAAAGGACCACCGATATCGGCTCGGTTCAAAATGCCGACCAACAATTGATATGCGTCCTTGAAGTGAGTGTCTTCCCGCATTGCATACAAGGCATTCCAAAGCGAGCCTGATCTGCCGTGGGCCAACCGAAATAAATCGTCGTCGCTCAGACCCACAAGCGGACTTTTCAGCACTACCGCCAGCGTCAGGTCATCGGTTGGCAAAACCGCAAACTGCGCCACCGCCAGCAAGTCCATCACCGGCAACTCGTCCAACAATACCATCCTGTCTCGGCCCGCAACCGGAACCCCGAGTGTTTTCAGTGCTTTGACAAGATGGTCAACAAATGCTGTGCGCCTACGCACCAGAACCAAGATATCGCCCGCCTGCACAGCGCGGCCCCTGGACGGCAATGGCCGCGTGCCAACAGATCGGTGAATGTGGCTGGCAATGCGCCAGGCACAGCGCTGTTCGGCGTCATCAACCGGCGCTTGGTCGACCGGCATTTGCCATCCACCCTCACCGCATTCCTCAGCTAGGTCAGCCTTTTCAGGCTTGGCTACATGCTCGAGGGGCCATAACTCAACCCTGCCCGCGTGACCGACTCGCTTAAAACGGTGGGCGACAATCTCGCCGTCAGCCGACAGGCCTTCCCATGCTCGCCCACCCTCAGAAAATACACTATCAACCAACGAGAGCACAGCTTCTCCCGACCGGAAAGACAGCGAGAGCGGAATGGCCTCCGTTCGGTGGCCAACGGAATTTGCCTGCGCAAAAACCCGGTTGCGGGCCCCGATAAATTCGCGCGGATCAGCGCGTTGAAAAGAAAAAATCGACTGTTTGGCGTCGCCTACCGCGAAGATGGTTCGCTCAATGTCGCGGGCACCGTCGCCCGCGAAAAATTCCGCCGCCAAAGTCTCTACAACCCGCCATTGGTCACGGTTGGTATCCTGAGCTTCATCGACCAGAATATGATCAATGCGATTGTCCAGTTTATAGAGAATCCACGGCGCAACTTCAGCTTGCGAAAACAAGGTAACGGTGCGGTCAATCAGGTCATCGAAATCAACCAGGCCGCGCTCGCCTTTAACGTGATTATAACGCCGCAGTTGCTCCAGCCCCAATCGCAAAAGTGCTGCGGTCGCAGTTGCCGCCTTTTGACGAACACATGCTTCTTCCACCACTAACAGCTGCTGCTGCTCGGCTTCTATAATCGCCTTGAGGCTCTCATTTGCATCCAGGATTTTTTTCGTCGCGACAGTTTTGAGGGCAGTACCCGCTTTGGTCAAAAATGCGGCTTTATAGGCTGAAAAATGTCCCGGTCGCTGGTTTTCAGACAGTTCAATGAATTGCATGATCGCCGCAGCCCGCGATTGATCATTTTTTGACCCGGATTGCATCGCACTCGCAAGGCCCAATAAGGCACTTTGATCTACGCGCTCGCTGGCACAGGCGTTTGCGATAATGTCATGCACAGTCTCGCCTACCGTGGCACCCAACCGCCTGTATAACTCCGCCAACAGACCGGCGGTGCCGCCGCAGGCGCGAACGGCGCGCTTCAAAAGCGGTGCCTCAAACGACAGCCGATCAACAACTTCGTCGAAGGTGCGCTCAGTCACCAACGCTGCGACAACGTCCAGTGCCTGTTGCAATTCAAGAGCCAGGGGCGCGCGCGTCGCTGCCAGCATTTTGTCTTTGGCCGACTGCATTAACTCATTGGCTTCCGCTTCGTCTATGCCTTCAAAGCCCGGAGACATATCCGCCTCAAGCGGGAAACGTCCCAAAAGCGCCTGACAGAAACTGTGGAATGTCTGGATTTGCAGCCCGCCAGACAGATCGAGCACCAACGCGAACAGTTGGCGCGCCCTCGCCAGCATTTTTTCGTCCGCTTGCTCGTCAACGCGCGCCGCGATTTCGCCGGTCAGTTCACCGTCAGACAGCGTGGTCCAGCGGCCCAGTTCGACAAAAATCCGGTTTTTCATTTCCGCCGCTGCCGCCTTGGTAAAAGTCAGGCAGACGATATTTTCCGGCGGTGTGCCGGTGAGCATCAACCGCAGCACCCGCGCGGTCAAAACGTGGGTTTTACCGGTGCCCGCTGATGCACCCACCCACGCCGATATTTTCGGATGCGTGGCCCGGGCCTGATCATAGGTCATGCCCGGCGTCGCTGAATTTCCCGCAACACGGTTCATGATTCATGCTCCGGCTCAGGCAAACCGAGATCGTCAACCAGCGGATCAATGGAATTGCGCCATTCTTTCACCCGCGCCAGGTGGTCATAGTCACCGTACCCGGTAATTTCAGGACGGGGGTTTGACAGATACGCGGTGTTTGGATCAGCGAACGTCGTAACAATTTTTTTTAGGCCCAATGCCGCTTGTTCGATCGATGCAGGCACGTCCTTAATCGGTCGCTTGGTTTCCTGCGCCGGGTCGCCGCCCGACAATTTCCAGAAAACAAGGTCTTCCACTGTCGCCGCCGCAAGCCCCTCAAAGGCACCCTGTGCCGCCAACCAGCCCTCAAGCGGCAATTGCGGCGCATAGCCTGCCTCAACCTGCTTGGCTGTCGGCGTTTCCCCTGTCTTATAGTCTATGATTTCCAGTGTGCCGGTTGCGCGGTTACGGTCGATCCGGTCAGCCTTCGCAATCAGAGTAAACTCTGAAACGGCAGGGTCAAAGATCGACGAATGACGCGCCCATCCCTCAATCAACACCGGATCAAAAGTCTCCTGTCTGGCTTGTTGGTTTTCCACAAACCACTTGGCAATCCGCTCAAACCGGGGCCACCAGAAGGCATATACTGCCGGTTGGCTGATCACAGGCGCAAAAGTCTCGCGCCCCACCTCCATAAGGCGGGCCAACCCCTCCGCACCAATAATTGCGCCGCCGGTCGCCATGAAAACTTCGAGCGCCTCATGCAGCAGCGTACCCTTCTGTGCAGCGTTGGGGGCATCATCAAGCGGATCAAGCGTCGGCAATCGCAGGATTTTCCGCGCATAAAGTGCATAGGGGTCGCACATCAACTCTTGCACCTGGGTCACCGAAAGCTCGGTTGGTCTGGCACCGACCGGCGGTTTGGGTGCAGGCGGCAAAACCGGCGCTACCGCTTGGGGCGCAATCATTTGCTGGGCCCAGCGCAAATAATGTGTCGCCCTTGGAATGTTTCTGCCAGCCACCGCTTCAATGCGGAACCACCAGCGGCTTGGCACCGTCGGCGTACCATCAGTTTTTTCTGACCGGGTCAAAATCACCTCTGGTGCACTGGTGCCCAAAATAAAGTCGTGGGCAGATTGGCCGATGCGCCGATCATGGGAGGGCAAGCCAAACTGCTTGCGCATGTCCCTACTCATCCAGGGGTCGGTGGCGGGCTCGGCGGGCCATACACCTTCATTCAAGCCACCCAAAATCATCAGGTCTGCGCGTTGCAGTCTGGCTTCAAGCGGGCCCCAAATGGCAAGCCGGGGGTGCTGGTTCCAATTGGGACGCACGATTACGCTCGCTGTCATTTCGGCAAACAGGGCGCTGTAGCTTTCAGCGCTGGGCACCAACAAATTGTCCCCGTGATCTATAAGGCTGGTTATATGCTCTGACAAAACCGAACCGCTGTCGCCGCGCCAAAGGTTTTCGCTACCACTTGCAGTGTCTGTCGCGCACAGCTGTTCTGCGGCTGTTATATGCAGATGCAGGGTTTCCGCCACGTCCGCTGGCGCTGTCAACCGCTGCTCCAGCGGCTGCAAAATAGTTACCACTTGCTCCAATCGCTTGATAAGAAATGCAGCCGCCGCTCGCTTTGCCGCATCGTCCTTTTTAAGCCCCGTCAGGTGATCTTTTGCCTTGGCAACGATCCCGCCAAGCCCACCGGCCGGGCGCACGCCGCGTAAAGTCTGCTGGTCCAGCTCTCGAACGAACGCGAGAAAGTCTTCCCGCGCAAGCCCAGCGGACACCAATGGGTGTTGCAGCAAACTCAGAGTAGACAGCGGTCCAAAACCATCGCTCACAGCCGCAGCAATCAGCCCAAGCAACCTGCCGGGCAGGCTGTTTATCGCCTTGTCACCGCCGGAATCGTCGATGGTGACCCCCCATGTGCGCAATGCCGCTCGAACATAAAGCGCCAGCTGACGGTCCGGCGTAACAAGGGCGGCGGTTTTGCCCGGCGTCTCCAGTATCTCGCGCATTATAACCGCGATTGCACCCGCTTCTTCGCGGCGGGACCCTGCTACCACCGCAGCCAAATTACCAAATAAATCCTGATCGGTCAGGGCGCGAAAGCCCAGGTCTCGCCACTGGGTCGTTGTAGCGGCAGGCAACAAGGCACTGCGCAGCAACTGCACACGCTTATGTCCCGGTTCGTGCTCACACGAGGCCCTAGACCACGGCTCAACTTCATGACGGCTTGCCCCCAGGGTCTCAAGCAGGCGCTTCATGCTGCTTTGCGGATGACTGTCCGCGAGAACCGACCAAACATCGTCATCAATACTCAAATCAAGCGCAGGCAGTACCACGCTGCCCTGCGGTAACCGTGATACCGTATGCAGCAGCTGCGCCGTCGCTGGGATCGAACCGGTAGAACCCGCCGCAACAATTGGCCCACGGTCAGCATCCGCTTGCAATATCTCTGCATAAACTCGCAGTGTTTGATCACGGTAGGCTGCCGGGTCCTGCGTGCCTTCGACCTCCAGTATAGCGGGCCAATGCTGGGTTGCAATTTGCAAAAACTGAAGCGTTTCATTCCAGTGCGCCGCGAGGCTGTCGGGCACCAGATCAGCAAGATTGTCAAAAGACAAGCAGGCCGTATCCACCTGGTCAATCAATAGCGCCAGTTCACCCGCCAAACGCCAAGCCTGCGCCGGCGCCAACCCCTTGTCCATGGAACCCGGCAAACGCCAGGCCTCGACCAGTTTGGTCAGCAATGTCTGGCGGCGCAACGGTGAAATCGGCGGTGTTATCTGCGACAGGTCCAGACCCAGCCCTGCGCCCAGAAATTCGATCTCGCCGTCATCGATATCGCCGATCGCCCGCATGGTAGGCAACAAGATCGGCTTGCCGCCGCCCAGACGAAGGAAAGCTTCCCTGAGCGAGCGCGATGCCCGCCGATTGGGCAATAATACAGTAACAGATGACAGAAGCAGCGGGTCAGTGCCGTATCTGTCCAATAGCCCTTGAGCCAGCTCATCGACAAAGGACTGCCCTGCGTCGATCGTATAGATTTTTGGAGCCCTTAACTTCATTCACTGCGGCCCGATTCGGCCAACCAGTCGTTCCTGCCAATCGACATTGTCAGCGGAAACTTCCAGATTCCGGCTCGCGTCCGCACCGTCAGGCACATGAGTAAATGCAATTTTCAGTGCGTTTCGCCACCAGTCGGCAGGCATGCGGTCGGGCCATTCCACCAGCAAAACAGTGGTTTCGCGCTCATCATCCAGGCCAAGGTCTTCAATGTCGTCCGGCCCTTTCAAACGGTACAGATCGCTATGGTAAACATCTGTTCCGTCGGCAGCACTGTAGATTTGCACCAGCGTGAATGTGGGACTGGGCACCTCAAGATCGCTGACACGGCAAAAAGCGCGAATAAAAGCACGGGCAAACGTAGTTTTGCCTGTACCCAGATCGCCGGAAAGCGCGAGCAAATCACCCGGTTTTATCAGCGGTGCGAGTGCAGCAGCAAAACTTTCGGTAGCAGCTTCACCGGATAGAGTTGTGTGGAATATTTCAACCATTATCGGCTCAACATATCAGGATGTGTCAACAATTGGGCGTTCACGCGGCAGGTAGCAAGACAAGCCAAGACCGGCTTCGCCGACCGCATCAAGAGTTACCCGTCCGCCATGCAGGCGTACAATACTACGCACCAAAGCAAGGTCCAGACCAGTCGCCCGGCGCGCACCGGGGGAAACGCCCATAGCAACCGTTGTTAGCAAGCGGGTGCGTTCTGCATGTGTAAGGCCGGATTCGATGTTGGTGATGCAGACATGTATTTCGCTGTCCAAATCGATCAAATCAATGATCAGTTCGCCGCCGTGGCGAGTGAAACCCAGCATCGACGAGACCATATTATAGAAGGCCTGCTTGATGCGCGAGCCATCCGCCATAATTGTACCTATCTCATCGTCAATCGTTAGCTCCAGTTTGGTGGATGCCTTGTGGGCCAATTCCTGGGCCAGAACAGCGGCTTCTTTAAGCATGTCAGCGATAGGTGTTGCGGTGAATTCGAGGGACAGCTCACCGGATTCGATCACCGCCAAATCAAGAACATCAGAAATCAAATTCTTGAGGTCATCAGACGCGCTAAGGATATTTTTTACATAGCCCGCCTGCTGGTCATTAAGCGGGCCAAAAACATTCTGGTCCAACAGTTCGCCGAAACCGATGATAGTATTCAAGGGTGTTCTGAGCTCATAAGACATATTGGTGATAAACTCGCTTTTCAGCTTGTCTGCCGCCTCAAGCGCCTGAGACCGTTCACGCAGCGCCTGCTCAACCTTAAAACTGTCAGTGACGTCGGTCTGCGTCAACATCACGCCGCCGTCCGGCAATGGCACAATTGTATAGTCAATAACCGCACCGTCGTCGCGGGACCATTTACCGGTTTTATAACTGCGCGCGGCAACCCACGTTACCAAATTTTCCGAAAAATCACTGCTAGTGCCAGCGCTGCTATTTAAGTTCGCGCTGTTCACCAAATCGGTCAAATGCGGCGAACCCTGCACCTGCGCAGCGCTCAATTGCCATATATCACTGAAAGCCGGGTTTGAAAGCTGAAGCCGCCCATCGGTGCCAAAAACAGCAACACTTTCACGCATATTGTCGAGCGTCTCCTGTTGAACCGCAATCAGCGTGTTGTAGGACCGTTCAAGTGCAAGCTTGTCGGTTACATCTTCGAACAATATCAACAATCCACCCAGCGGGTGCGGCTGGGTTACCACACGGTGAGCGGTACCATCAGGCAAATGCCACATTTCCTCTGATGGCTCCAACAGCGTAGTATATTGCTTTAATATGCCCTCTTTCCATTTACGGAAATTGGCCTGTTCCGGTAGCTTGCGCCGTTCATGCATGGCCTCCAGCAATTCGCTGTGGCGAATGCCGCCCGCCAGCTGTTCTTCTGAAACGCTGGAAAGGCGCGTGAATGCGCTATTGTAGAACCTGAGCGTTTGACCCGGACCGAAAATCGCCACTGGGCTGCGAAGCCGGTTCAGGGTTTCTGACTGCGACTCGAGCACCCGCGACAATTCAGTCAGCGCTTCTTCCTCGCCGGTTACATCAACGGCAATACCCATGCTGTTACCTTCGGTATCCAGCGGCGTATTGGTAACATTGAAGGCCCGACGCTGACCGTCAGTTACACCGAATCTGCGTTCCATAATCGGCGACCCCTGACCAAAGGCTTTACTGGCAGATGCCGGGCCTGCATTGCCGAAAAGTTCCAGGCCCCGTTCAATGACATTGGCGACCGAACCACCATCAATTGCCTTTACATAGGCGTCATTAACCTCCAGCAGTTTAAAATCCGGGCTTCGCAACCACACCGGAAACGGCAAATGGTTAAAAGCACCGGTCAAGTCTTTCAGCCGCAATTCCAGTGCTCGCACGCCGAGCCTGTTGGTGCGAACCGGCCTATCAACCGACTGCTCCAGCCACATTATGCCGCTGGGCCAGCGCGCGTCGCGGGCGGGAAGCCACTGCAGGTCAATAATCATCCGGGCTTTGCCGGGGCCATTGTCCACCACTATCGGTGACGGAACATCAAGGCCCTGTTCCACACCGCTGCGGATGAGCTGAACAGTCTTGTCAGGCAGTCCGTAGCCCTCCTCGCCAGCCAGATCGTCCAGCCGGGAAACCTTGCCGGGAAAGCCAGCGATCGACAACGCCGCCGGGTCCGCCTGCAGGCGTCCATCCGGCCATAGCCAAACCGGAATACGGTGGTCTGTCTTGATCATGGTATCCAGGAAGTCGGCCAGGTCCTGCAAGGACCGTGCGCGGTCTGACATGCGACCGGCGCGCCAGAAGGCGTAGAGGCTAGCCCCCATCCAGACAAGCGCTGTCACAGCCAAAATTAGCCACAGGGGCGAAAGACTTTCGCCAACCTCAGCCACTGAATTTATCCCGGAAAACATGCATAAATGCAGACTAGCGCCCTAACAGGCGCAAGCACAAGCAGCAGATGCACCAGCCAACAAAAAAAGGCCGGCAGCGGAATGGACCCCTGCCTGCCTTGAAATTATGTATTTTAAACCGACCTGCCGTCGGGTCAGTTATCTGACCTGGCCGCTAAACGTCAAACTCAGACTTCAACGCATCAATCAGATCGGTTTTTTCCCAGGAGAAACCGCCGTCAGCGTGCGGGTCGCGGCCAAAGTGGCCGTATGCCGCCGTGCGCGCATAAATTGCCTTGTTCAGGCCCAAATGCTCGCGGATACCACGCGGGCTAAGGTCGACCAGGTCCTGCAAAACAGACGACAGGCGCGCCGGATCAACTACAGGTTTGTCGCCCCACAGGTCAACATAGACCGACAAAGGCTTCGAGACGCCAATGGCATAGGCCAACTGGATGGTGCAATTGTCTGCCAGCCCTGCTGCAACGACATTTTTCGCCAGATAACGGGAGGCATAAGCGGCAGACCGGTCAACTTTGGTAGGGTCCTTGCCTGAAAAAGCACCGCCACCGTGCGGGGCCGCGCCGCCGTATGTATCAACAATAATTTTACGGCCAGTTAGCCCGGCATCACCGTCGGGCCCGCCGATGACAAAATTGCCGGTCGGGTTCACGTAAAATTCGTCTTCCGGGCACATCCAGCCGTCGGGCAGCACATCAACCACATGACCGCGCACAAGTTCGCGCAGCTCTTCCTGGGTGACATTTTCCTTATGCTGAGTGGACACCACAACGCTGGTGGCACCAACCGGGCGCCCGTCCACATAGCGCAAAGTTACCTGGCTTTTGCTGTCAGGCTCAAGGGCTGAACCCGCATCGGCATGGCGCGTATCCGCCAATGACCTTAGAATGCGATGCGAAAAATCGATCGGTGCAGGCATAAGGCTTGCAGTTTCATCGCAAGCATAGCCAAACATGATGCCCTGGTCGCCAGCGCCTTCATCTTTGTTGCCTGCTGCGTCAACGCCCGCCGCAATATCGGTTGATTGCTCGTGAAGGAAATTCTCAAATGAAGCATTTTCCCAGTGAAAACCATCCTGCTCATAGCCAATGTCTTTAACAGCATCCCGCGCGACCCGTTCGATGTCGTCGCGTGTGATGCTGTTTGGCCCGCGCACTTCGCCGGCAACAATAATCCGGTTTGTGGTCACCATTGTCTCAGCCGCAACGCGCGCATCGGACTGAGCGCCCAGGTACAAGTCGACAATTTCGTCGGAAATTCTGTCGGCAACCTTGTCCGGGTGGCCCTCCGAGACCGATTCGCTGGTAAACAGATATTCTTTCATTTGAAACTCCTTCAGGCCGTATGTCTAATCAACTTGTTCTAGTAGCGGTAATGCTCGGGCTTGAACGGGCCCTGGGTCTTAATGCCCAGATAGTCAGACTGTTCCGCTGTCAGTGTGGTCAACTGTGCGCCCAGCTTTTCCAGATGCAACGCAGCCACTTTTTCGTCCAGATGCTTGGGCAACACATAAACATCAAGCTTGTAGTTTTTATAGTTTTCCCAAAGTTCAATTTGAGCAAGAACCTGATTGGTAAAGCTGGCTGACATCACAAAGCTGGGATGACCGGTAGCACAGCCAAGGTTCACCAGGCGGCCTTTAGCGAGAACGATCAGACGTTTGCCGTCCGGGAACACAACTTCGTCCACTTGCGGCTTCACTTCTTCCCATTTGTAGTTTTCCAGGCCAGCAATCTGAATTTCGCTGTCAAAATGGCCAATATTACAAACGATGGTGCGATCTTTCATATCGCGCATATGATCAAGGGTGATGACATCCTTGTTGCCAGTTGCGGTGACAAAAATATCACCCAGCTTGGCTGCGTCGTCCATTGTAACGACTTCGTAGCCCTGCATTGCCGCCTGCAGCGCACATATAGGATCGATTTCTGTCACCAAAACCCGCGCGCCCTGGCTGCGCAGCGATTCGGCACTGCCTTTGCCCACATCGCCGTAGCCGCAAACAACGGCAACTTTACCGGCAATCATCACGTCGGTCGCGCGCTTGACGCCGTCTACCAGCGATTCGCGGCACCCATAGAGGTTATCAAACTTTGATTTGGTCACGCTGTCATTAACATTAATGGCAGGCACCAACAGACGACCTTCCTTTGCCATTTCATACAACCGCATAACACCGGTTGTTGTTTCTTCCGAAATACCGCGCACGCCTTCCATCAGTTCAGGGTACTCATCATGCATCATCACGGTCAGATCACCGCCGTCATCGAGAATCATGTTGGGCACCCATCCGTCCGGGCCTTTGATTGTCTGGTGGATGCACCACTCTGCTTCTTCTTCGGTTTCGCCCTTCCAGGCAAAAACCGGAATACCTGACGCGGCCATGGCGGCGGCAGCCTGATCTTGAGTTGAGAAGATATTGCAGCTTGACCAACGCACTTCAGCGCCCAACGCCGTTAGCGTTTCAATCAAAACCGCGGTCTGGATTGTCATATGCAAACAACCAGCGATACGGGCACCTGCAAGTGGTTGGCTGGCGCCGAACTCTTCGCGCAGCGCCATCAGGCCCGGCATTTCGGTTTCAGCGATATTGATTTCTTTGCGTCCCCATTCAGCAAGGGAGATGTCAGCAATTTTATAATCGGTCATGATACGTCCTACTTTGACTGCAAATTAATTTGCGAGGCTTATAGCAGAACAAAAGTATTAGATAAAGATTTCTTTATATAAGAAAATAGGAATGTTTATTCAATTTCACCAAACCGGCTTGAAACAAGCGATATAATCTGCTCCAGGGCAGCGTCCTGATCCGCTCCTTCTGCTGAAATACTGATGGTGTCACCCTTGGCTGCACCCAGCATCATCAGGCCCATTATGGAGGTTGCCGTTACACAGGTGTCATGCCTGCATACCTTGATCACCGCCTTAAACATGCCAGCTTCCTTGGCCAAACGGGCCGATGCCCGTGCATGCAAACCGCGCCGGTTTACAATTTCAACCGGTCGGGAGACGCCCGCAGCGCTATCAGCCATGGTTATTTCCCGAGAATCTGACTGGCGACATTAATATATTTGATGCCGGCTTCTTTTGCCGCATCAACCGCCTCTTCCAGCCCGAGTGCGGCCCGCACGCTGGCAAGCTTGATCAACATAGGCAAGTTGATACCGGCAATCACTTCCACCTTGCCTTTTTCCATAATGGAAATCGCCAAATTAGACGGCGTACCACCGAACATATCGGTTAAGAGAACAACACCGTCGCCGCTGTCGACAGTTTTTACCGCCTCGAGAATTTCCAGGCGCCGCTGCTCCATATCATCGTCGGGTCCAATGCAGACGGCCTGAATATTCTGCTGCGCGCCAACCACATGTTCCGTCGCGGCAATAAACTCTTCAGCCAATCGGCCATGCGTTACCAGTACCATCCCAATCATTGAACTTCATTCCTCTTTTTCGTCATCAGCTGCTGGATAATTCCCGGTGATACAAATTAACTGCAAGACCATCGATGGCCATTTGCCCCGCAACAGCTTCCGCCGTGGCCACCGACCGATGCTGACCGCCCGTGCAACCAAATGCAATGGTTAAATAGGCTTTTCCTTCGGCCTGATACCGCGGCAACAGGAAACTCAACAGCCCGTGGACCTTGTCCAGAAACGGTGGAAACGTATCGTCGGCGCGAACATAATTGGACACTGCATCGTCGCGCCCGGTCAATGGTTTCAGGTCAGGAACATAATGAGGGTTACGCAAGAACCGCACATCAAGAACAATATCAGCGTCGCGGGGTGCACCGTGGGCAAAACCAAACGACATAAAAGTTACGATCAAATCGTCAGATTCTTTGGCAAAACGGCGGCGGATGATGCGGCGGGTTTCAGCCCCGGTTCGGTTACTGGTATCAAGAATACCGTCAATATTTTCCCGCACCACGGTCATCACATCGCGTTCTTGTTTGATCGCTGCGCGTAGCAATTGCCTGTCACCCAACGGGTGTGGCCGTCGAGTTTCCGAAAAACGTGTGGTCAACACATCGTCTGATGCGTCCATGAACAGCACATGCAAGCGTAAGTCTTTTCTCAGCCGCAGCCGCTTTTGAACCTCAACAAACAAGTCGGGAGAGAAATGCAGCGTGCGGCTGTCGATGCCTATAACCACGGGTCGGTCAAGCGATTCCAAATTTTGATCATCGATCAGCGCTTCCACCATGGTCAGCGGCAGGTTGTCCACCGCCTGAAAACCAATGTCTTCAAAAGCGTGCAGTGCTGCCGACTTCCCCGCCCCAGAAAGGCCTGTTACAATAACCAATTGCCGCTTGGAGGGTGGCTTCAGCGGACCCTTACTCGCGGCCGAGGCTTTGCTGGATTTGGCCGCCTTGTCGCTCTTGTCACCCATCACCCGTGCCTGCCTTCCCAATTCGTGTTAAATCCCGCACAGCCAACTCTATTTTAATTGGGGTCGACTGTTCAAATGCATTCGACTTCAGGCTGTTAATTTTTTCGCCTGCGATCTCAGAAAATTCGATTTCCGGCAACCGCGCTATGTCGCCTGCATCGACCAGTTCAACAACCAACTTTAAAATGGTTGTTTTAATCGCCGGTATGGAAAGGATGCCCAGCCCGCGCACTTCAAGCAACCCATACAAGGCTTCCGGCGCATAAGCGACCAGCCCGCGCCGTGAGGGACGGGTTAGATATTGATCGTCTGCAACAAGGGTAGCACCCCGGTCGATCAACCGTAACGCCAGGTCAGATTTTCCCGATCCTGACGGCCCGCGCAAAAGCACGCCTGCGCCCGCAACATCAACAACTGTACCGTGGTTTGTTTGCATCCGCCGTGCCCCCGATTTTCCCCCGATTTACCCTGATGGCTCAATAGTCTCGCGTTGTTGTTTACCTTGCACCCAACTGGTTCAATTAAGCGGGTGCCAGCGGCAATGTCACGACAAATCTGGCGCCGGTTTCACCGCCACCATCTGCGGCAATATTTTCCACAATAATAGTGCCGCCGTGTGCCTCGATAACCTGCTTGGAAATCGCAAGACCCAATCCCGAATGACTGCCGAACTGTTCTTCCGATGGCCGTTCGGAATAAAAGCGGCTGAAGATTTTGTCTTCCGATCCTTCAGGCACACCCGGGCCCTGATCAGAAATCGTCAGAAACACCGTGCGGTTCCTGACCGACAGCTTGATCTGAATATGCCCTCCAGCCGGGCTAAAGCTAACGGCATTGTCGATCAAATTGCGCCACACCTGCCCCAACCGCGCGTCAATACCGGCCACAACAAACACCCCCGCTTCGTCGTCAGAAAAGGCCAGCTCGACATCACCCAGTTTGCCTGTTGTATTATAGGCCTTCACCAATGTGGCAAGCATAACACCCAGATCGACAACGGATGTATGGCTACGGGTAAGTTCGGCGTCCAGGCGCGAAGCATCCGAGATATCAGTAATCAATCGATCAATGCGCTTCACATCGTCTTCCAGAATTGCCAACAACTTTTTGCGCACCTCTGGTTTGTCGTTCATCTGAATTGTTTCAAGCGCACTGCGCATGCTCGACAGGGGGTTCTTTATCTCGTGCGCCACATCGGCGGCAAATTGCTCAACCGCATCGATCTGATTATAGAGTGCACCTGTCATGTCAGATAGTGAGCGAGACAGGTCACCGATTTCATCGCGCCTTTCGGCAAATTCGGGGATACGCTCCTCGCGTCCGATGCCGCGGCGCACTCGTTCCGCCGCACGTGCCAAAACCCTGATCGGGCGTACAAGCGTTCGACCCAAAAAGAAAGACAGCAAAATAGTCAGCGCAAATGCGCCGATAAATATTTTTATGGTCAACATTTGCTCGGCACGGACAATGGTATCAATATCATCGGTCTGGGCGGTCAACAAAAGCGCACCAAGTACGCGCCTGAAGCGCTGCACCGGCACCGCAATATTGATCACAAGATCACCGTCTGCGCGCTGCCTGATTTGGCTGGTCAAGACCCCGGCCAACGCTTGTTCCACTTCCGCCAGGTCAGTTGCCCGGACCGTGGGCCGATCAATATTGGCCGGCGCTGAAATTTCCTTGGTAATCGCATCCAGAAAATCATGCAGCCGATTGACAATTTGTTCTTTCAATGACGGCTGATAGTCCAGCCTGCGCAGGGGCTCTTCGATCAATTCCTTGTCACCAGCTAAAAACAGGCTATCGGCAATCATGCCGCCGCTGGTGGCAAACAAACGCGCCCGGTTTTCGGTTGGCCCCACCAGGCGGGTGATTATCTGGCGAGCAGGTGCCGGGTCTATATCGATCGATTCGGGTCCGGCCACCGCAGATTCGCCCAGTGCGCCTGCTATAATGCTGGCTTGCACCGAAAGCGCCGCCGTGCGCGCCTCGATCAGATTTTGCCGGAATTCATTTAGGTAAAGCACGCTGCCAACCAAAATGACCAACGCCAATGCGTTGACAAACATGATACGCACCATCAGTGGCGACAGGCCCCGCGTATAATGGCGTGGATGCAGGTTTTTTTGCCGGGGCCGCGGCAAGCGGGCTCCTGTAAGGTTTCGGTGTTTCTTGCTTTTGTCTGCCGCCACGTTGCTTGGGTGCCCTAGCCGTCTTTATACCGGTAGCCAACACCGTACAGCGTTTCAATCGCGGAGAATTCCTTGTCGACCATTCTGAATTTCTTACGCAGTCGCTTAATATGGCTATCGATTGTTCGGTCGTCCACATAGACATCATCAGTGTAGGCTGCATCCATCAGCTGGTCACGGCTTTTTACATGGCCCAGATGCTGGGCCAGGGTTTGCAAAATCAAAAATTCAGTGACTGTCAGGGTAACATCGTCGCCGCACCAGGTTACGCTGTGACGCAGTGGGTCAAGAATAAGGTTTCCACGCACCATAACCTCGTCGCCTGCCTCAACCGGTGCATCATCGCCGTCATCCTTCGAGGTCATTTCAACGCGGCGCAGCAAGGCACGAATTCGCTCGATCAGCAACCGCTGGGAAAAGGGTTTGCCGATATAATCATCGGCGCCCATTCGCAGACCTAACAGCTGGTCAATCTCTTCGTCTTTTGATGTCAGGAAAATCACCGGCATTGAGGAAACTTCCCGCAGTTTACGCAACAATTCCATGCCGTCCATCCGCGGCATTTTAATGTCAAGCACTGCAAGGTCGGCCGGATTTTTAGAAAGCGCGTCCCAGGCTTTTTGGCCGTCAGGGTATGTCCGCACGCGAAAACCTTCAGCCTCCAGGGCGATCGTAACTGAAGTTAGGATATTGCGGTCGTCATCCACCAGCGCGATGGTTGCTGTCATCGGGGGTCCCCTTTTTATGTGTTTATCCCGTTTTATCTGTGTCCCGCACCTGCAATAGGCTGAATTTGCCGTGTAATTCTAGTCAAATACAGAACCGGGTAAAGCGTTAAGCATGATTTGCGACCAAAACATGGCGGCCCAGTGTCATCTTAGGGTCAACATTTGGGGAAACCCACGGCTAAATTAAGGTCTATCTGTAGGCCTCTCAATGATTTACTTGCGACGAATGATTTCTCAAAAATTCGTCGCCCAGGCCCGCAAATTCAAGCGCGGCTATCCGCGGCACAAAAGCTGACCAGACGGTCCAGAATGGGGCTGTTCAAATGACAGCGCTATCAATTCAAAACCACTAAAATTCAGGTTGATTTATTATGCCGTTTCCGCAAGCTTGTCGTCGGTTTTCAGGATGGGTTGGGACACTCACGGGTCGGGCGACACAGTAAATTGGTTACCTGATATTTTTCGCGCTTTCGCTGCTGGCAAAGGCGCTTCCATAAATTCACGTTGGAGGACAAGAGGTTGCAAATTTTTGGTGCTTGTCACAGTACAGTCAGTTTGGATGCCCAAGGCATCACCGATACCGGAAATCAATATTGGAATTTGGGCACAGCCCAACTTTACGAGGAGGCGATTCGCCGCGACGAAGGCTTGATCGCCGATGGTGGTCCCCTGGTTGTCAAAACCGGTCGCTGCACCGGACGGTCCGCCAATGACAAATTCACCGTGCGCGACGACACCACCGAAAATACCGTTTGGTGGGGCGATGTAAACCGCCCGATGACGCCGGAGCATTTTGACGCTGTTCACGCGGCGTTCCTCGAACATGCCAAAGGCAAGGACTTGTTTGTGCAAGACCTTTGGGGCGGTTCAGACCCGGACCACAGGGTAGCCGTACGCACCATCGGCGAGTTCGCCTGGCACAGCCTGTTTTGCCGCACCATGCTGGTGCGCCCGACAGCCGACGAAAAAGCAGGCATGGCGCCACAGTTTACCGTCATGAACCTGCCAAGCTTCAAAGCCGACCCGGCGACTATGGGCTGTAACTCCGAAACCATCATCGCGGTGAATTTCGCCAAAGGGCTGGTGCTGATCGGCGGCACTGAGTATGCCGGCGAAAACAAGAAATCTGTTTTCTCGATCCTGAATTACCTGCTGCCAAAGGACGGCATTATGCCCATGCATTGCTCGGCCAACATTGGCCCCGAGGGCGATGTGGCGATATTCTTCGGGCTATCAGGCACTGGCAAAACCACGCTTTCAGCCGACAGTGCGCGCACCCTTATCGGCGACGACGAGCATGGTTGGTCCGATGACAGCGTTTTCAACTTCGAAGGCGGCTGTTACGCCAAGTTGATTAACTTGTCCGAAGAGGCCGAGCCGGAAATTTATGCCACCACCCGCATGTACGGCACTGTGCTGGAAAATGTGGTGATGGACCCGAACACGCGCCAGCTTGATCTGGACGACAATACGCTGGCCGAAAACACCCGCGGCGCTTACCCGATCCATTATATTCCCAATACCAGCGAACATAACCGCGGCGGCAAGCCCAAAAACATTATTATGCTGACGGCTGATGCTTTCGGGGTGTTGCCTCCCATCTCAAAGCTGACCCCCGAACAGGCAATGTACCACTTCCTGTCCGGCTATACCGCCAAGGTTGCAGGCACCGAAATCGGCGTCAAGGAACCGCAAGCAACCTTTTCAACATGCTTCGGTGCGCCCTTCATGCCGCGCCACCCTAGTGTTTACGGCGACCTTCTACGCAAGAAAATTGCGGAAACCGGGGTTAACTGCTGGCTGGTAAACACCGGCTGGACCGGCGGTGTCTACGGCGTTGGCCACCGCATGCCAATCAAGGACACCCGCGCCTTGTTGCATGCAGCCCTTGACGGCAGCTTAAATAGTGCACCCATGCGCATCGACCCCAACTTCGGCTTTGAAGTGCCAGTTGAAGTGACCGGTGTTGACAGCTTAATCCTCAATCCGCGCGACACCTGGGCCGACAAGGACGCCTACGACGCCAAGGCCCGTTATCTGGTCGAACTGTTTATCAACAACTTTGAAACATTCGCTGGCCATGTTGATGACAGCGTAAACGCGGCGGCCCCCAGTGCGGCTTAACCCTGCAACCTTCTAACAATTCTCAAAAGGCAGTGCCAAATGCGGCGCTGCCTTTACTTTAAAACCCACCTGTCTGAGCAAACCGGATAGCATCTTCCGCGCGGTCATCGCCCCAAAAAACCTCGTCCCCCACGAGGAAATTTGGCGTACCGAACAAGCCAAGGCCGCGAGCTGCATTTGTGGCGTCCTCAAGCGCTTCAACGACGGCGACGCTTGATGCCTCGCGTATCACCCGTGCAGGGTCCTGGCCAATATCGTCCAGGCTCCGGGATAAATTCACGGGTGAACCCGCAACTAGCCCCTCACCAAACCAATAGTGATAACAGCGGCAAACAAATTCCCGGCACCAGCCTTCCTGCGCACCAAGAACGGCAATCTGATTGGTAAGTTCAAATTTTTCAATAGGATACGGCACTGGTGACTTGATAGCCAAGCCGTATAAAAGCGCGCGGCGCTCAACATCGCGCTGCATATAGGCCATTTTCTTGTCATTATTTAAAAATGGGTTACCGGCTTGTTCCTGCATCAATTGCCGCACGCTGAACGGGCGCATATTGAACCGAATTTTGTTTTTGGCTTCTAAAGCGCCGAGGCGCATAACCGAAAGATAAGTATAGGTGCTGCCGACGGTGAACCAAAAATCAATTTCTTTCATCGCGGGCCTTTCTGCCAATGAAATCACCCGTACCAACGGAGGCTGGCGTCCTCAAGTCCCTATTCATACCACTATTGGCAGCTACCCTGATAGGGCTTGATAAAATCAAGCATCAGGCACCCTTTGAAATTAACCCGCCTCGGCCTCAACCTCATGCTTCAAATGCACACGGTCGCGGGTGGAAACACCCAGCAAACCCGACACTTTTGCCAGCACATTGGCTTCGAAGTTATCGATATGGTTGTCGGCAAGGGCAACACGCCACAACAGCCGCACAATTTCCTGGCGGCCCGCCTGGTCCAGCTCATCGGTGATCGCTTTGGTGAATTTATACAGGCATGTGGCTTCCTGTTGCTGCGCCTCGGCGTCACCGATTATCTGCTCGGCGTCCTCGCTCTCCAGGTCAAAATGATCGGTCATACAGGCCAGCAACTGCGCCCGCTCATCAGCGCTGAAGTCACCGTCGGCCCGCGACACATAAACCAGCAAAGCGGCAGTTGCCAGTTGCACGTCGTTGTATGTATTTTCCTGTTCCGGGCTTTTCAGGCCCAGTAATTTTGTCATTTTATCAAACATTCGTCACTCATTCGTAAGGTCTGCATCACTTGTTATCCTATCGCCCGGCTTGGTCGGCGAAAGCTCGCTGCGGCAACAGGTTCAGCCCGTGCGGTAAAATAATTTTCAAAGGTCAGGTCCAACACTCAAGGCCAGCAGCCGAGAGATATGGGCAAAGGGTCTGCCGCTTTCATCCGCCCACTGGTTGAAGGCCGCTTGAACTTTGGCCTGTGCGCCCTTGCCTGTGGGTGCTTTGTCCACCACGCCTTCACGCACTAGGGCTGCCACCACATCGCGGCCCATCACCCAGCCATCTTTGCCAAGAAAGCGCAGGAAATACTGCGCTGTCGAGCCGCCAAGCCTGCTGCCACGCTTGTGCAGCATGGCCAGAAGCCCGGTAAAGTCCTCCATCGGCCAATCGGCAATGCAGGCGGCGGCCGTGCCGTATTCATCCTCAAGATCACACAGCATAATTGCGTTATCGCGCACAGTTTGAATTTTGATGCCGTTCCTGACAATGCGGGTGTCTTTCAGAAGGCTATCCAGATCGTCATCAGACATGAATTTCCAGCGTACCGGCACAAAACCCTCAAAGGCTTCCTCAAACCCCGCCCATTTGTTTTCGATCACTTTCCAGCTGAACCCGGCCTGAAAAATCGCCCTGGTCATACCTGCCAAAATACGGTCTTCCGGCAAGGCCTTAATCTCGTCTGCCGATTTAATCGCCGGCATCATATCCTCAATCACTTCGCGGCTGCCGCGGTGTGCCGCCGCCAAATCAAACAATTCATTTATGTTATGCACGCTGTTTCCTCGCTGATTTTCATTCATTCCAGCCTATGCGCAGCAGCGGTCGGCGTCCAGTATTCACACGTAACAAAACCGGGATTTCCATACCTGGAACCATCAAATATGCTGCAAGTAAATCTAGGCCTTGAAATTCGCGCCCGGTTAGACGACAGTGCGCCGCCTCAGTTGCCTAACGGCGATAGAGACTTTCTTTCAATTGTCCGGTAAAATAACCCCATGCCAAGTGATCACATCAGAAGTTTTGGTTTCCCCCGCTGGGGCGAGTACGGCAAGGATAAAGACGCCCAAGCCGTTCAGATGTGCGAATATACCGGCTGCAATGAGCGCGGCGACCACCCGGCACCCAAATCACCGGGCTCGAACGAGCGCTGGCATTTTTGCCGACCCCACGCCGCCGAATATAATCGCAACTGGAATTTCTTCGAAGGCATGAGCGACGATGAAGCCAAGCAGCATATGGAAGATAACAGCCAGTCATCTGATGCATTTGCCGGTGCCCGCACCTTCGAATGGGGTGGCGCGGAAGACGAAAATGGCTATTCCACAACCGAACAGGCCGCGTTTGACACACTGGAACTGGACAGCAGCGCCGGGCAAGACGCGGTTAAAAGCCAATACCGCAAGCTGGCCAAAATGTACCACCCGGACGCCAACCCTGGCGACCCGGCAGCGTCGGAGCGGTTTCACCAAATCCAAAGCGCTTACGACCTGTTAAAAGAATAGCCCTGGCCTGACGGCAGTGCGCTCCGGTTTCGATCAATATTCATATTATTTCATCTTCGTCAAACAGTGGTTCTGCGTCCAGCTGATCCATCAAACTTTCAATTTTGTCTTCGGCACTGCGGTTTTGGCCATGTTTGGCAATATGAAAAACCGCGTCACCTTCGTTGACAACGGGCAGGGTTGCACGCCCAATGATCAGTCCGGCCTCGGTAGCGACAACCTCTGTCTCCACCTGTCCAAACGGGTCAGCCACGACCCCGACCACGTCACCGACGCTGACTTCCTCTCCGATAGTTCGGTATGTTCTCAAAAGGCCGCCTTCGGGTGCCCGCAACCATGAGCTGGTTTTGGCCAAAATAGAGTGAGTTTTCAGGGCCGGTACGCCTCTGGACGTAATCATTTCCAGGCGGTGCATAACCCGCAAAATTCCGCTTACGCCGGCGCGCACGGCAAACTCGTCAAATCGCAGGCCTTCCCCAGCTTCATAAAGAAGGATATCAACCTCTTCTTTTTGTGCTGAATGCCGAAGAGATCCTTCCCTTACCTTAGAGGTTACAATGATTGGGGCTCCAAAACATTTAGCTAAATCCATGGTCTCCGGCTTTGACGGCGTAACACGAATTTGCGGCAGGTTCGCTCTATGGATCGCGGCGGAATGCAGGTCAATTCCCACGTCAGATTTCCGGACAATTTCATTCATGAACAAATTGGCAAGGCGCGAAGCAAGGGCGCCTTTGGTGCCCCCTGGAAAACACCGATTGAGATCACGGCGGTCGGGCAAATAGCGCGAGTGGCTCATGAAACCAAGCGTATTAACAATCGGCACCGCCAGAAGCGTGCCACGCAATCGATCCAGGTTTTTTGTCCGCAACAGCCGTCTAACAATCTCAACACCAATGACCTCATCACCGTGAATTGCAGCGCTGACAAATATCGTCGGCCCTTGCCGTCGCCCATGCACCACATGAACCGGCAAGGTTACCGGGTTATGGGCTGATGACATGCTCACCGGTAAATCAATGGTACGCCGGGTGCCGGGGTCAATTTTTTCAGTGCCAATTTCAAACGGCGTCTGGATTGGCACTAGCCTTTCCCAACAGTTTTTGTTTTTCCCGGTTGAGCCTTCTTCTCTATCAGTTCGATGATTTTTCCGGCAATATCAATACCGGTTGCATTCTCAATACCCTCAAGGCCAGGTGATGAATTCACTTCCATAACAACCGGTCCGTGGTTCGAGCGCAGAAGGTCAACGCCGCAAACATTCAGACCCATGGCTTTGGCGCTTCGTATGGCTGTTGACCGTTCTTCCGGCGATATTTTCACTCGTTTCGCACTGCCGCCGCGGTGCAAGTTGGAACGAAACTCCCCCTCCGCTCCGGTTCTCATCATCGCTGCCATAACCTTGCCGCCGACGACAAGTACGCGAAGATCAGAACCACCAGCTTCTTTGATGAATTCCTGAACTAAAATATTCACGTTTGCGCCGCGGAAGGCCTCCACAACCGACTTGGCCGACCGATCGGTGTCGGCGAGCACGACGCCGATGCCCTGAGTGCCTTCCAATAGCTTGATCACCAATGGCGCGCCGCCAGCTTGTTTGATAACTTCTTCTGTCTGTTTTGGGTCATGTGCAAAAGTTGTTACAGGAAGCCCGACACCTACACGTGACAACACCTGCAGCGAGCGAAGTTTATCACGCGAGCGGCCAATGGCTACGCTTTCATTGAGCGGGAACACCCCCATCATTTCAAACTGTCGTAATACGGCCAGCCCGTAAAAGGTGATCGACGCCCCGATACGCGGAATCACCGCATCATAGGTCGGCAATTTTTCCCCTCGATAATAAATGGACGGCCTCCGGGAGGCGATATTGATATAGCATTGAAGCGTATTGATCATGTCCAACTGGTGACCACGTTGCTCGGCGGCTTCCTGTAATCTTTTGTGCGAATAGAGATTGTGGTTTCGTGCAAGCATCGCAATTCTCATGATATGTCGCCTTTATATGTTCAGGTATTATCGTCAGCAATGAATAGAATTTGTTGCAAATGGTCGTGTTATTTTGACTTCCCGGATTTCAGCTTAAAAGTTTTGGACGGGTCTACAAGCAGCCGGTTGCCCATGCCCTCGCGGCCCAAAAGCATAAGATAACTCATATCCGACCGATCAGTCAGAGATATTTTGATGGGCCATGATTGATCACCCAACTCCAGCAATGTTTCGATAACAAATCGTTCTTCGGAAGAACCGTTGGATGACTTTACTGTGCGCACATCATTGAGCGCCGACCTGCAGTTAATAATATGCTCAACGTCATGAATATCCGGGTGAATGTCAAATTGCACCCAAGGCTTTCCGTCTTTTCTTATCTTCTTTAAATTATCAACGTGAAGCGACGAAGTTTTCGCACCGGTGTCTACTCGAACCTGCAAGTCCTCAATACCAAGTTCTGGCAATGCGCAGGTTTCCAGGCAACCTACAATTAGTTTTTCGGTCATTAACAAACAATCTTTCGGCTGTGTTTTATCGCTGGCAATAACTATTCATTATGATGCGGGTATACAAATGACAATAATCACACGCTTTTCATTTAATCACAAAGGAATAGCGTTGCCCTACTCCGCTGCCGCGGACGCCCAGCGGCATTTCAAATGACAAAAGGTATAACCAATTTGCTGCGCTGCTTTCCTGAGCCGTCGAAATTGCCCGCATCCAGCCACGCCTGAAATCCGGCCTTGATGACCGGCCATTCGCTGCCGATCATCGAATACCATGCGGTGTCACGGTTCTTGCCCTTAATCACCATATCGTTTCTGAATATGCCCTCAAAGACAAAGCCGAATCGCAGCGCCGACCGCATTGAAGCGGCATTGGCAGCGTTGCATTTCCACTCGAACCGCCGGTATCCCTGTTCGTCAAACACGTGTTTTGCCATAAGATATAGCGCTTCGGTAGCAGCGCGGGTACGCTGCAAATCCGGTCCGAAAACCACACAGCCCACTTCGGCGCTGCCGTGCTCGGGGCGGCGACGCATATAGCTTGCCATGCCCACAATCCTGTCACTGCCCGCGTCCATTATCACCATGGTGCGCCAATCGCGCTCAACTCGAACATGAGCCAGCATTGCATTCAATTCGTCCGCGCTGCTGTAGGGACCCATGGGAATATATGTCCATAAGCTGTCATTGCTCGTGCCGCCAATCGCCGCAAACAAACCCGCGGCGTGCTGATCAGCAACGAACGGCTCCAGCCGACAATAGGCCCCAGCCAGTTTTGTTTCACCGACAGCGCCCCGCGCCGTCCAATGTGCCAGATTTTGTTCTACCACTATTCGTACTCCTGCCTGGCCGCCAACAAGGCTAGCGGTTACGCGGCCTTATCTTCTTGATCGCCGCGGCAAATTCCAGATGGGCCTCCAGGTCGACAGGCTTCAAATATCGCTCAGTTGATGGCGGTTGATGCTGGGCAGATACGCCCGGCCGCCATTCTGTCGTCGGTCGGGTGGGTCTTTTCTTGAAGCCTCCACCGCAATTGGGGCACACATTTTCCAAAACATCCGACACACAGTCGGCACAAAAGGTACATTCGTAACTACATATCAATGCTTCCGAACTGTCGTTGGGCAAATCCATGTCGCAGTGTTCGCAGGATGGCTTCATTTCAAGCATCGGTTTTCTCCCTGTAGCCCTGTTGGTTTACTTTTATCCGTAGTTTACAGGTGCAGCCTGTGTTCCCTATACTGTAGAAAATCAACGCAGCAAACAAAGTTCTAGGAGTAATTTATGACAATCGCAGGGCATGGAAATATTACAGCTTGTCTGGTCATTTTTATTGGCCTTTTTCAACCCGTCATGGCCACCGATAAGCCCGCTGATACAATAGAAAAAGCCAGCGCCAACCGCATGGAAGCCCGCATTAAAGCCCTGTCTCAGTTCGGCAAGAACGCTGACGGCGGCGTGGACCGGGTTGCTTATTCGGACGCCGACCTGCAGGGGCGCGCCTATATCATCAGCGAGCTTAAAGCACTGGGGCTGAGTGTGCGCATTGATGCCGCGGCCAATATTTTTGCTCGCCGCGCCGGCAGTAACCTGTCGGCCAAGCCCATATTGTTTGGCTCCCATATCGATTCGGTGCCAGGGGGCGGCAACTACGATGGCCCCACCGGCGTTATCGCCGCCATGGAAGCAATTGATTTGTTGAACGCCGCGGATATTCAAACCAGCCATCCGCTGGAACTGGTTGTCTTCTCCAACGAAGAAGGCGGCCTTGTAGGGTCGCTGGCCATGCGCGGACATTTGAAAATGAGCGCGCTGACTGTGGTGAATGCCAGCGGCAGGTCGATCGGTGACGGCACCAACCTCATCGGCGGCAACATCAGCGACGTCGCCAGTGCTAAAGTCGACACTGACAAATACGAAGCCTTCATCGAACTGCATATCGAACAGGGCGGTATCCTGGACGAAGAAAAGCTGGATATCGGCGTGGTGGAAGGCATTGTCGGCATCGGATGGTGGGATGTGACCGTCGAAGGCTACGCTAACCACGGCGGCACCACTGCCATGAACAACCGGCGCGACGCCATGGTTTCTGCCGCTGAACTCACGCTTGCGATAAACCGCATTGCGCTCAGGACAGACGGACGGCAAGTGGCCACCGTTGGTCGCATTCAAGCCTTTCCGGGCGCGCCCAATGTCATTCCGGGCCGGGTGGAAATGAGCATTGAAATTCGTGATCTGAAACAGGCAAAAATTGATCAGGTTTATGCTGCAGTTGAAAAAGCTGCCGCCGAGATTGCGGCGCGCAACAAAACCAGCATCCGCTTTAAGGAAATTGATGTGGCGTCGGAGCCCGCGCCCACCGATCCGCGCATGCGCAAAATTATTGAAACTGCAACACAGGCACTGGGTTACAGCTACCGCATCATGCCGTCTGGCGCGGGCCATGACGCGCAGGATATGGTTCATATTGCCCCCACCGGCATGATTTTTGTACCGTCTGTCGGCGGTGTCAGCCACTCCCCCAATGAATTTACCACGCCGCAAGCTATGGCCAGGGGCGCGGACGTTTTGATGCGGGCAATCCTCGCCGTTGATGCAGGCGCGTTGGAAAAATAAGCGGATAAGCCCTGCAGCCTGGCGCTACTATAGTTTGTAAGCATCGAGCAAACCGTGGGAAAGCGGCGCTGCCTCGCCTTCAGGCGCAACGTCCGGCGCGTGCTGGCGCATGCTGATCGGCACCACACCAGCCCAAACCGGATAGCTGGCCTCGTCGCCGTCACCGGGTGGGTCAGCCCGAACCTTGGCGCTGGCGTCTTCAATCTCCATCTCCAGCAGGCCGGTTGCCTTGCGCTCGGTCTCTGTCATGGGGCGCAACTGCGGCCAACGCCCAGGCGCCAGCATCTCGAAAAACCGTTCCATGTGATACTTGAACGCACCGTCATCTTCAACCAGGCGCGGCTTGCCGTAAGCCACCACGGAGCGGTAATTTACGCTGGTATTGAAAGCCGAACGCGCCAACACCAGGCCGTCCAGCTGGGTAACCGCAACCGTTGCCGGATTGCCCTGTGCCAGATGGCGAATCATCATGCTCTTGGACGATCCGTGCCAATAAAGCCGGTTGCCCTCACGCCAATGGGACGTGGGGATCACATAGGGCTGGCCGTTCACTTCAAACGCCACATGACACAGAAAATGGCTATCAATAATATCGTAAGCCAGTTTCTTGTCATAACTGGCCCGTTTCAGCCCGCGGCGCACCCGGTTTCGGTCATTGGCCGAAAAAGCACCGTTACCTTGCTTACTCATCTTTTACTGCCTTGACTGATATGTCCTGCTGTGTGGACAGCTGTTTGGGGAAACAGGCAGCTGCCTTCGCTTCCCAGGTGCCGTTGAAAATTTGCACCCACGCCGCGGCGAAGGACGATGAGGAATGCTGCGAAGCAACGTTGCGCCCGGTTGAGTACCGCGGCTCTCTGCGAACCAAAAAAGTGGTGCGCCCAATAGTAAGTTGAAGTGACATCGATTTTTCCAAGTTTTATTTGTCAGGCCCTATATGTGTGGCATCATTGACCTTATATAAAGATCCAATTTTATTTTTTTGATAGGTCCAATATGAAAGATGATTTCACCGCACTTTGGGGTAGCGGGCTGGATCCGCAATCTGGCAACACCCTGCAACGGCAATTGCACAGCAAAATTCGCACAGCGATTCTGGACGGCAAACTGGCGAGTGGTGCAAGACTGCCAGCCAGCCGTGTGTTGGCGAGCAGACTGGGTGTTGCGCGCATCACCGTTGTTCAGGCCTACGACCAACTGACGGCTGAAGGCTATCTGGAAAGCCGAACCGGTGCTGGCACCTTTGTCGCGGGCAGCAGCCCAGACCAGCTACTCCAAACCAGTAAAACACATGCTGCCAAACATGAAACGCCGCAGACTGAGTACCGCCACGTCCTTCTGTCTGGCATGCCTGCGCTCGACCAATTTCCAATCACAATTTGGGCGCGAACCACCAGCCGCGCCATGCGCCAGCTAAACACTGAAATGATGTACCACAGCGACGTGATGGGCTACGCGCCGCTACGGCGCAACATTGCAGATTATTTGCAGGCGTCGCGCAGTGCCCTATGCGATGCCTCGCAGATTATGATTGTATCTGGCTTGCAACAGGGGCTGTTTTTGCTGGCAAATGCAACACTGAAACCTGACGCACCGATCATCCTGGAGGACCCCGGCTATGACGGCATGCTGGCGTCCGCGGCGGCCACAGGCCGCCCGGTCCACTATACCAGCGTCGACGACCACGGTGCCCTGCCACCCAAGCAGGCTGGTGGTATGCTGGTTACCAGCCCGTCGCGGCAGTATCCGCTGGGGCATACCATGCCGCACAGCAGACGGTTGGAAATGCTTGCCTGGGCGCGCACCACGGATAGCCTGATTTTCGAAGACGATTATGATAGCGAATTTCGCTACGGCGGGCATCCGCTTAACAGCCTGCAAGGCATTGACGGCGGCGAGCGGGTTATCTACGGCGGCACCTTTTCAAAATCACTGTTCCCCGCCTTGCGGCTGGGTTATTTGGTGGTGCCCAGGCCACTGATTGAGCGGTTGCAAAAATTCCGCAATGCCATCGACAGCTTCCCGTCAATTACCGGGCAAATTGCCCTAAACGCCTTCATGAATGACGGCGACTTTACCCGTCACATCAGGCGCCTTAGAATGGTCCACGCCAAACGTAAGAATTTATTCACCAATTTTGCCCACACTCACCTCAGGCGATTCTTGGATTTCCAGCCGTCCGATGCTGGCCTGCATTTGCTGGCCTATACGGCGGACGAACTTGTGAAATCCGGGGTAAAAGACAAACAGCTTGCAGAACTGGCGCAGTCCGCGGGCATAGGCGCGGTACCGGTATCAAACACCTACCAGTTTGCACCAAAACAGCAGGGGCTGCTGATGGGTTTTGCCAATCTGGACGATGAAAAAATTGAAGGGGCTGTCAAAAAATTTTCAAGCGCCATATACAAGGTGCTGAACACGACAACGAATTAAAGGTTGGAGGAACTAATGTTGCCACGATGGGTCAAATCAGGAACAGTGCTAGCCGCAGCAACATTGCTCGGCACATCTGGACTACTCGCTCAGGAAAACTGGAGTTATACTGGCGCGAACGGCCCGGCCAATTGGCACACCCTCTCTGGCACCAACGCCTTATGCGCTGCTGGCCAGAACCAATCTCCAATTAATATTGATGCAACCGAGCCTGCGGTGATGCACCGCCTGCGCCCTGATTACAACGTGTCCGAAATTAATCTGTCTCATAACCGATTGATGATTTCCATGGATTATGAGCGGGGCAGTTACCTGCGGGTCGGCCAAAAAATGCTGACGCTCAACGGCCTTACCTTCCGCACCCCCGCCGAACACCGTGTGGCAGGTGAAACCTACCCGATGTCGCTTCAGTTTATGCACCGGGCCAGCGATGGCAGCCGGGCGATTGTCGTAACACTGGTAAAAGAAGGCCGCCCCAACCGGGCATTGGCAGAATTTATCGCCAACATGCCGCTGGAGCCGGACCAGCGAAACCGCAACGCCAGCATACTGGTCAATGCGCGCGACCTGATGCCAGCAGACAAAGGCTATTTCCGCTATATGGGTTCGTTGACAACACCTCCCTGTAGCGAAGGGGTCAGTTGGTATATCTTCAAACAACCCATTCAGGCATCCAAGGAACAGATTAATCTGGTGAGAGGCGTTGTTGGAGCAAGCAATGTTCGCCCGCTGCAAAACCGCGGCAATCGCCTGATTTTAGATGCGCGGGGACAATAGACCATGACACCGCGACCACTTCACCAAAAACTGGCAACCATCCTCACGCTATCGCCGCTGCTGATTTTGGCAGCCTGTGGCGGCGGGGGCTTGCCGGGCAGTGGGCCGTCTGCGCGCCTTGCTGGCGGCACAGTCCAGGAATTGCCCACAAATCTGCAGGCCGCCATTTGCCAGGGCCGCGCCCAGGACGCCATTGATGCCCTGACCGCCGAGCCACTGATGTCACCCACCGACAGATTTTATATCGCGCTCGCGCTGGATGAAGCTGGCATGGGAACCCGCGCCCGGCGCCTGTATGCCAGAGTTATGCAAACTGCGTCCAAAGACAGTGTGCGCGCGCGCTGCCCGGACAGGGTGCTGGCTAACGGCCCGGTTGTTGATGAGGCGGCCCGCCGCCTCGCCACCATATCGCAGGTGCTGTCTGCAATGGATGTGAACCTTGCGCCCCAACCACGTTTGCATGACGGCATCGCACCCTCCGGGCCAATCCGTGTGGTCGACCCGGTAAAATTCTCCGGCGTTGTTCCCAGCGGCCGTCCCAGTGCGATCGCCCGGCCCTCGAGCCAATCACCGCTGGGCCAGTGGTTCGTGCATCTGTCCAGCTACCGCTCCATGGATACGGCGATGAAAAACCGCGCCACCGTCGAGGCGAAATTCCCGCCGTTGGCAGGTATCATTGACCAGTGGGAGCTTGAGGTCGGCGGCAGTGTTGCTGTGCGTCTTGGCGTTCGGGTCGGCGAAAAAGCCGATGCAACCAGCCTGTGCAATGCGATAAAAAGCCAGCAAGAATATTGCGCAGTTATTGACACATCACAGTAGCGGGCGGTAAAGCTGCCTTAGGTATTTTCTGACCGGCTGGGGAGCGGGTCA